>JBBASH010000040.1:0-31936 GCA_040399305.1 Cyanobium sp. | reverse complement strand
GCCCTCTGCATCAACTCGATCAGGGATCCGGCCAGCTCGCAGCCGGCCGCACCGGCCCCCACCACCACGACGGTCTGCAGGAAGGCGCGCTGACTGGGATCCCGGGTCTGCTCGGCCTCTTCGAGGGCCATCAGCAGCCGCCGGCGGATCTCATCGGCGTGCTCGAGGATCTTCATCGGCGGGGCCAGGGAACGCCATTCCTCCCGGCCGAAATAGGTGCTGCCCGAGCCGGTGGCCAAAATGAGCTGGTCGTAGCCGAGGTGCTGGCCGTTGAGCACCACCTGGGAGGCCTCGGGATCGATGTCGACCACCTCCCCCAGCAGGATCTGGATATTGGGGGCCTCACCCACCATCTGGCGAAGGGGTGAGGCCACATCCGCCTCGGACACCAAACCAGAGGCCACCTGATAGAGGAGGGGCTGGAACAGGTTGAAGTTGCGCTTATCGATCAGGGTGACCCGCACTGGCTGCCGAGCCAGGGCATGGCAAATCTTGAGCCCCGCGAAGCCGCCCCCCACCACCACCACATGGGGCCAGCTGGCCATCACCTCCGCGGGCGGTTCGAGCTCCAAAAAAAACCGTTCCATGGGCTGGCCTCAGCCGCCACAGCAGCAAGCTTATGGAGAATCGGCTAGCCGCTGGGTAACGGTTCCAACGGTTATCGGGACATCGGTGTTGGCCGGGCGCCAAAGGTGCCCTGGGCGGAGTCGCGCCGCTCCCGGATCTCCACATTTCTGCAGTTGCGGCAACTGCATCTCCCGTCCCAGACTGGATGCGACTGACCCTCCCCCGCCTGCATGCTCCCCTGGCTACTGGCCGCCATCACCCTGGCGGCCGTTGCACTCACGGCTCCCTCCCTGGGGCGTCACTTGTTTGAAGTGTTTGCTGAGCGACCCCAGCCGGCCTGGGACCGCTGGCTGAACCCGATCGAAGCCGGCCTGTTGCGCTGGATCGGTGACAACGGCCGCAGCGCCGACACCGCGATGGGCTACCTGATGCCCTTGCTGATCAGCAATGCCCTGTTCGGGGCCCTGGCGCTGACGCTCTTGCTGGTTCAACCGCCGTGGCTGAACCCTCTGGGTCTTGGCGGCCTGCGCTGGGACCTGGCGCTCCACACCACGATCTCCTTCCTCACCAACACCGATCAGCAGCACCTGGTTCCCGAGCAGAGCCTGGGCAACCTGGCCCAGCTGGGGGCGATGCAGTTTCTGATGTTTGTTTCGGCGGCAACGGGCCTGGCGGTGGGTTTCGCGGTGATCCGCGGCTTCAGTGGCCGACCGATCGGAAGCTTCCATCGCGACCTGGTGCGCGCGCTCACCCGGGTGTTGATCCCGGCTTCGCTGTTGCTGGCTCTGTTCTTCCTGATGAGCGGCGTGCCCATGACCCTGGCGCCGCCGCTGCAGATCACCACCCTGGAGGGAGGCCAGCAGCTCTTGCCACGTGGACCCATCGCCCTGTTCGAAGCGATCAAGCAGCTGGGCGAGAACGGCGGCGGCTTTGTGAGCGCCAACTCGGCCCATCCCTACGAGAACCCCACCCTGCTGACCAACCTGGTGAGCACCTGGGCGATGCTGATCATCCCGGCCGCCACGATCGATGCCTTCGGGCGCTTTGTGGGCAACCGGCGCCAGAGCAACCTGCTGCTGGCGCTGGTCTTCGCTCTGCTGCTGATCGGCGCCGTGGTGGCCATGACGGCCGAGCAGGCCGGTAACCCCGTGCTGGAGCGCTGGCTGAGCGGTGGCAATCTTCAGGGGAAGGAGCTGCGCTTCGGGCCGGCGCTCACCGGCCTGTGGGCGGCGGTGACCACCGGCACCATGACCGGGGCGGTGAATGGGTCAATCGATGCGGCGATGCCGCTGACCATCCTCACAGCCCTGTTCAATCTGTTTCTCCAGGTGGTGGTCGGAGGCCAGGGCACCGGCATTGCCTACCTCCTGGTGTTCGTGCTGCTGGCGGTGTTCCTCACCGGCCTGATGGTGGGCCGCACGCCGGAATTCCTGGGCCGCAAGGTGGAGAAGCCCCAGGTGGTGTGGGCCAGCCTGATCCTGCTGATCCACCCGATCTTCGTGCTCATCCCGGCCGCCCTCACCCTGGCGGGTGGCTCGGCGCTGGCGGGCAACAGCAATCCGGGCTCCCACGGCATCAGCCAGGTGGTGTACGAGTACGCCTCGGCGGCAGCGAACAACGGCAGCGGCCTTGAGGGGCTGGGGGATGGCACGCCCTGGTGGAACCTCACCACCAGCGTGAGCCTGCTGGGCGGACGCTTTCTACCGATCGCCGCCCTGCTGGCCCTGGCCGAGGGCTTCCGCCGCAAGCCGGCCCTCGAGCCCAGCCCCGGCACCCTGCGCACCGACACCGGCCTGTTCACCGGCGTCACAGCCGTGGTGCTGGTGATCCTCGGTGCCCTCACCTTCTTCCCGGTGCTGGCCCTTGGGCCGATCGCCGAAGCCCTCACTCTCGCCTCCTGAATCCGCCGCCATGACGACAACAGCGCGTATTCAGTTCCCCCGCATGCCTCGGGGTCCGCGCCAAGAGCGGCGCTACACCGAGCGGCCCCGCCCGCAGGGGTTGGTGCAGAGGGCGATTCTGGAGGCCTTCCGCAAGCTCGATCCACGGCTGGCGGTGGCCAACCCGGTGATGTTCGTGGTGTGGTGCGGCACGGTGCTTTGCCTGCTGCTCACCCTGGTACCGAACCTTCTCGATGGGCGGGCCGCAGCGGCGGATCGGGGCTTCAACGCCCTGATCAGCCTCACCCTGCTGGCCACCCTGCTGTTCGCCAACTTCGCCGAGGCCTTGGCGGAAGGGCGTGGCAAGGCCCAGGCCGATGCCCTCCGCCGCACCCAGGCCCGGACCCAGGCACGGCGTCAGCTGGCCGATGGCTCAATCGAGCTGGTGGACTCCTCCACCCTGGCCAGGGGCGATCTGGTGCTGGTGCAGGCCGGCGATCTCATCCCCGCCGATGGCGAGGTGATCGCCGGGGTGGCCTCGGTGGATGAATCGGCGATCACCGGTGAATCGGCTCCCGTGCTCAAGGAGGCCGGATCCGATGTGGCGGGCTCGGTCACCGGCGGCACCCGCATCCTGTCGGACCAACTCACCCTGCGGATCAGCGCCGATCCGGGCAAGGGCTTCATCGACCGCATGATCGCCCTGGTGGAGGGCGCCGAGCGCAGCAAAACACCGAATGAGATCGCCCTTACGGTGCTGCTGGCGGTGCTCACCCAGGTGTTCCTGATCGCCGTGGCCACCCTCTCGCCGCTGGCCGGGTTTATCAATCAGGCCCCCTCGGTGGTCACCCTGGTGGCCCTGCTGGTGGCGTTGATCCCCACCACGATCGGCGGCCTGCTGAGCGCCATCGGCATCGCCGGCATGGACCGGGTGGCCCAGTTCAACGTGATCGCCACCTCCGGGCGTGCCGTGGAGGCCTGCGGCGATGTGAATACCCTTATCCTTGATAAAACAGGCACGATCACCCTGGGCAATCGGCTGGCGGAAGAATTTCTGCCGGTGGGCGGCCACAGCAACGCCGAACTGGCGACGGCGGCCTTAGGGGCGAGTTGCTTCGATCAGACGCCAGAGGGGCGCTCGATCGTGCGCCTAGCCGAGAAACTGGGTGCTGTTTTGCCCTTCGATGCGGCCAGCGCGAGCGGGATTGATTTCTCGGCCCGCACCCGCATGAGCGGCACCGATAGCCCCGAGGGCATCGAATTCCGCAAAGGGGCGGTGGATGCGGTCAAGGGATTCGTGCGCTCCCGTGGCGGCACGGTTCCCGAACAACTCGATGGCTGCTTCGAGCAGGTGTCGCGACTGGGGGGCACACCCCTGGCGGTGTGCCGTGGCAGCGAGGTGTTCGGGGTGATCTACCTCAAGGACATCATCAAACCCGGCATCCGCGAGCGGTTCGTTCAGCTGCGCCGCATGGGCATCCGTACCGTGATGCTCACCGGCGACAACCCGATCACCGCCAGTGTGATCGCCCGCGAGGCCGGCGTGGATGACTTCATCGCCGAGGCCACCCCCGAAGACAAGATCGCCGTGATTCAGCAGGAGCAGAAGCTCGGCAAGTTGGTGGCGATGACCGGCGATGGCTCCAACGACGCCCCGGCCCTAGCCCAGGCCAATGTGGGCGTGGCGATGAACTCCGGCACCCAGGCCGCCAAGGAGGCGGCCAACATGGTGGATCTCGACAGCGATCCCACCAAGCTGATCGACATCGTGACGATCGGCAAGCAGCTGCTGATCACCCGCGGGGCGCTCACCACCTTCTCGATCGCCAACGACGTCGCCAAATACTTCGCGATCCTGCCGGCCCTGTTCGCCGGGGCAGGCCTGCAGGCGCTAAATGTGATGAATCTGGCCTCACCGAAGTCGGCGATTCTCTCGGCGATGGTGTTCAACGCCCTGATCATTCCGGCCCTGGTGCCGCTGGCCCTGAAGGGGGTTCAGTTCCGGCCGCTCAGTGCCGACCAGTTGCTGCGGCGCAACCTGCTGGTGTTCGGCGTCGGGGGTGTGGTAGCTCCCTTTGTGGGCATCAAGCTGATCGATCTGGCCCTCGGTGCCCTGCGGCTGGTCTAACTCCAGCTTGCTGCTCAGCAATCCCCTTTCTTCTAGATCCCCAGCTCAAACCATCTCATGGCCCGCATGCTGCCCATCCGCTTCTGGCTGCCACTCCTGCTCGTGGCGGGCACCCTGGTGGTCGCCCCTCAGTTGCGCCATAACCAACCACCGCTTCAGAGCCACACCCTGGCTCTGCTGCTCTGCGGCACCGTGGCCCTCTCGGGCTACCTGTTCGCCATGATCGCCCAACCGGAGAAGTTCTGATGTCCATCGCTGCCCAACTGTTCCGGGGCTTGCGCCTCACCCTGGTGCTCTGGCTGCTCACCGTGGTGGTAACGACCCTGCCGTTGCTAGGCCTGGCGCGGCTGGTGGCACCCGTTGCGGCCAGCGGCAGCCTGCTGCGCGCGGATGGCCGGGTGGTGGGTTCGCGCCTGATCGGTCAGGGCTTCAGCTCGGCGCGCTACTTGCAGGGCCGTCCGGCCGGTGCCCCCAACCTCGCCGCCAGCAATCCAGAGCTGGCGAAAAGGGTGGCGGCTGCCGCCAGCCGCTGGCAGAGCGCAGGATTGACCGATCCCGCAGCCGATCTGCTGCTGGATTCCGGCTCCGGGGTCGATCCGCACATCAGCCTGGCGGCCGCCCGCCAGCAGCTGCCCCGCCTGGCCCGCGAACGCCAGCTGCCGCTCGCTGAGCTGGAGCGACTGATACCCCAGCACCAAGAAGGCCCCCTAGGACTGCAGGCAATCGGGCCCGTGGTCAACGTGCTCAGGTTCAATCTGGCCCTCGACCAACTGGCCTCTACATCCACTACCCAGAGCCCTCCAGTCCCCGCAAGGCGATGATCCGCTCCACCCACCGGCGTGGCCGCCACAAGGTGTTCATGGGCATGGCGCCGGGCGTGGGCAAAACCTGCCGCATGCTCCAGGAGGGCAAGGAGGCGCTGCGGGAGGGTACCGATGTGGTGATTGGTCTTCTGGAGACCCACGGCCGCAAGGACACCGCCCGTGAAGCTGGAGCCCTGGAGCAGATTCCACGCAAACGCCTCCGCTATCAGGGGGTGGATCTTGAGGAAATGGATGTAGCCGCGGTGCTGGGTCGCCATCCGCAGCTGGTGCTCGTCGACGAGCTGGCCCACACCAACGTGCCCGGCAGCGAACGGGAAAAACGCTGGCAGGACGTGGAGATGCTCTTGCTCTCCGGCATCGATGTCTATTCGACCCTCAACATCCAGCACCTGGAGAGCCTCAACGACCTGGTGGCCGAGCTCACCGGCGTGGTGGTACGCGAACGCATCCCCAACCGCGTGCTGGAGCACGCCGATGAGGTCGTTCTCGTGGATGTGACACCGGAGACGCTGCAGGAGCGGCTCAAGGAGGGAAAGATCTACTCCCCGGAAAAGGTGGGGCAGGCCCTGAGCAACTTCTTCCAGAGGCGCCATCTGGTGGCCCTGCGAGAGCTGTCGTTGCGGGAGGTGGCTGATCGCGTCGATAACGACATCCTCCCTTCGATCACGCCCCTGCGCGAGCGGGTGATGGTCTGCCTCGGCCACCACCACACCAGCAAGCGCCTGCTGCGCCGTGCCGCCCGCCTGGCCGCCGCCATGGACGCTCCGCTGCTGACATTGACCGTGCAGGATCCGAATCGCTTTCTCAGCCGCGAAGAATCGCTCCTCCAGGAGGAATGCCGCCAGCTCTGTGAAGACGTGGGTGGCACCTTCCTGCGCGAAGAAAGTGCCGAGATCCTTCCCACGATCGCCCGCATGGCCCAGGAACACCGGATCACCCAGATCGTGCTGGGCCAAACGATGCGTTCACGCTTTAAGGCCCTGTTTCGCAGGCCCCTTTCGGAGCAGTTGCAGCACCAGCTGCGGGGGCAAAGCATCGATCTGCACCTGATCTCCGATGGGATCCCGACTCAGGCCGAGGAGGAGAACCGGGCGTGAGGCTCGTAAGGACTTCAAGGCCATCCGCAGTAGCCAGCAACGCTGCCTGCGCTTAATCGACGACCTGCTGCAGGTGTTCCGAGCGGAGCAGGAGGGCTTGCAGATCGACCTCTCCATCGCTACCCAACTCTGGCGAGGGGTTTGCCGAACGCTTCAAACGCCATGGTCCTCGTGCTCCTGGAGGAAGCCCTCAAGGCAGGCGCCATAGGCCTGGGGCATCTCCAACAAGGCGTGGTGCGCCGCCCCGGGAAAGACAACAGAACGCAAATCGGCCAGTTCCTGCCAACCCTGCATCGCGTGGAGGGTCACGAAGTCATGCTCCCCGGCAAGCAGGAGCACAGGCAGCTTGAGGGAGGCCAGGCTTTGCTCTTTCGCCCGCCAGTCAGCAATGACCTCCACGCCCCGCCAATGGGTGCCTGGGTGGCCTGGGGCATAAGCCGCCAGCAATGCCGGTGGTCGTGGCGACGCTCTGCAGACATGGGTGGCATCAAAGCGGGCACCATCGCCGCCATGCTCTGCCAGCAAGGCCTCCACATCCTCCAGCAGTAAGGGCACGGAGCTCGGCACGTTGGAGAGGGTCAGCGAGCGAGGGAGCGGCAGGCCACTGGCTGAAGTGAGCGCTTCAAAGGCCAGGATGCCGCCGAAGGACTGGCCATAGAGGTGATAGGCCGGGCATCCATCGCGCATCGGGATCAGGCCCTCCTGCACAAGGGCTTCGACAACCCCCACCAGGTCCTGCACGGATGCCGCGATCGAATACGGCTGAACAGCGGGGCTGGGTCGATCGCTGCGCCCACAACCCAATTGATCAAAGAAAATCACCGGCCGTTGCAGGTGCTCAATCAGGGGAAACAGATAGTCGCTGGGCACGCCTGGACCGCCATGACACACCAGCAGGGGGAGTGACGCTGGGGGACTAGCTGGAAGGTGATGGCCAGCCCAAAGGCGACAGGCACCGCTGCGCACCGGCAGCATCAACGAGATCAATCCTGGCACTGCCTCCATTCCTTCAACCGCAAATTTCCCCTGCGTGAGACTGCTGCCGATTGGAATGCCCCAGCTCCAGTCGCGTTGAAATCCAGACCTATGGCATGAACGGGAGTGGAGCGCCTTGATGCCATCAAGGCTGGCGGCCGTTCAGAAGGGAATCGGCAGCTCGGCATCGGCGGGCTCCGGCGCACAGGCCTCCACCCGCTGGGCCACCACCTCCCCCACCACCACGATCGAAGGCGAGGCGAACCCCTGGGCTTCCACCCGGTCGGCCAGCTCGGCGAGGCTGGCGATCAGCAGGCGCTGGCCCCGCACCGTGCCCTGCTGGATCACCGCCGCCGGAGTGGCGGGATCGAGCCCGCCGGCCACCAGTTCCTCACCGATACGGCGCAGGTTGTGGAGGCCCATGTAGATCACCAGCCCATCGCTGCTGCGGGCCAGACCACGCCAGTCCACCCCAGAACGCCCCTTATCCATCTCCTCGTGGCCGGTCACGAACGTGACGCTCGAGCCAGCGCGGCGATGGGTCACCGGAATGCCCGCGTAGGCAGGGGCTGCGATGCCGGCGGTGACCCCGGGCACCACCTCCACCGGGATGCCCTGGCGGGCCAGGTGGGCCGCCTCCTCGCCGCCGCGGCCAAACAGGAAGGGATCACCACCCTTGAGCCGCACCACCGTGCGGTGACGCCCCGCCAGCTGCGCCAGCAGGGCATTGGTGCTGGGCTGGGGCACCGAATGGTGGCCGCGGCGCTTGCCCACGAAATGCCGTTCGCAGTGCGCCGGCACCAGATCGAGAAGGGCCTTCGGCACCAGGGAGTCGTGCACGAGGGCATCGCAGCTCCTCAGAAGGCGATGGGCCTTGAGGGTGAGCAGTTCGGGATCGCCAGGGCCGGCCCCCACCAGGTAGACGATGCCAGGAGAGGAACGGGCTGGCAACGCTGAGTCGGAAGCTTCCAAATCGCTGGGCGATGGGTGGGTCATGGCAGGGCCTCCAGCTGCTCCAGCAACACCTGGCGCAGGGCCGGACGGCTGAGCAGGGGGGCCGCCGCCTCGCCGAAGCGGGGGGTGAGCGCCTCGGTGAGCCGGTTGGCCGCCAAAGCCAGCGGCAGAACAGCACCTTGATGCCCCAGGAGACTGGCCTGGAATCGATCCGAACTGAACGCAGCCTCCTGGGGTATGGCGCCCGTGACCGCGGCGAGCAGGCGGAGATAACGACGCCCCAAGGGAGAAGCAATGGGATGGTGCAGCAGCATGGGAGGGCTGGCTGGCGGCAACGGCTGATCGGCCACCTGATGGCCCAACTCACGCGCCAGGGCACGCTGCCAGACGGGCCAGCTGCCTAGAAACGGCAAAGCCCGCAGACCGCAGCTGGGTCGAAGTTCGCGGCGCAGGCGGGGAAGGTCGTGGCGCACGTGATCACCCGGCAGCAGCAACAGCGGCACAAGCCCTAGCGGATGCTCCAGGCTTGGGAGATCTGCGGGCTGAGGATCGGTCAGGGCCCGCAACAGCACCGGGGCCCCACGCCGTTCCCGCAGCTCGGCGGCCAGGCTGCGGAGCTCAGCCGGAATCTCCCCCTGGGCTCGCCCGTGCACCAGCAACAGCAATGGACCGATCGGCAGACTGCGCGGAAGACCCTCGAGCCGCGCGGTCATGGCCGGCTCCAGGGCCCGGCAACGCACCGCCAGCAGACTGGAGCAGCCATCAGGAAATCGAACCAGGTTACGCACCGCAGCGGCGGCCAGAGCGGAGGGCAGCCAACCATGTGATTGCGGAGTTGGTGATGGCAGATCTGAGAAAAGACCAACATCGAGCCTGACGCAGCCTCGGCCTCCATGCCGTCGTCCCGCCGGCCATGGCCATGGTGTCGACAGCCGAGACCTCCAGCATTCGGCACTGCGCAGCGGCTGCCGTCGCCTGGCCCACCCTTAAAGGTGCCGCATGATGCGCCGGGCCTGGAGGTGAGCCACCAGATTGAATATCTATGGGCCATCAACACTTCTGCGAGCCTCGCGCCTGGCGATCCCTCCCATCTGGCCTGGGGGAGGGATGAATCGCCGCGCGCTTTTGATCCAGTTGCTCGGTCTGGGGGCTGTCTCTATAGCATCCCAGGTGCGGGCGGGGGATTCACGTCCCGCTTTGCCCCAGGCTGGGGCCGGCGGGTCCATGCCAGCCCATGGCTCCCAGACCGCTGCAACTGGGCCCAGCCGAGCGCTCCCCTTTCAGCCCCTGCGCGGCCCCATCCCCCTGCCCGGTGATGGCCTCAGCGCTGCGGAGCAGCAGCGCGCCTATGCCCGCGTTGCCCTGCAGGATCAACTGCTGCTGCCGGAGGGCTACCGCAGCGAGGTGCTGCTGCAATGGGGTGATCCGCTGGGGAGCGGGCGCTTCGGGTTCAACAACGACTACCTCGCCTTCACGCCCCTGGATGGGCAGCGGGCGCTGCTCACGGTGAACTTCGAATACATCAGCGCAAGGCCCTGGGTCGCCGCCTACGGGGAGGTGATGGGCCGCGAACTGCCCTTTGAGGCGCTGCGGAAGCTGCTGGCGGCGCGGGGCGGCAACGTTGATGCTCTGAGCCTCGCAGCGGACGATCCCCTGCGCCGCCCCCTGCTGGAGGTGGCCACCGCCGCTATGCAGGATGTGGGCCTTGGGGTGGCTGAGATCGAGCGCGGCGCCGATCAGCGCTGGCGCCGCCGCAGCGGCCGCTCTGAACCGCGCTACGACCGGCGCATTAGCGGCCTCACCGGGCTGGAGCGCCCAGAGGCCAGGCTGCATGTCAGCGGACCGGCGGCGGCGGTGTTCGGCAGGCGCGTGCGGCTCGGCTACGACGACGGGCTCGGCGATCGGGTGATCGGCAGCTTCGCGAATTGCGCCGGCGGCCAGACGCCCTGGGGCACGGTGCTCTCCGCCGAGGAGAACATCCAGACCCATGTGGTGGAGGCGGTGTACGCCGATGGCAGTTCGCCCTCGCCGGCGGAGCGCCCCTTCCGCTTCGATGGCGAACGGCTCGAGGGCCTCGGCAATCCCTTTGGTCTGGCGGGCAACAAGTACGGCTGGATGGTGGAGATCGATCCCCGCCGGCCAGAGCGCCCTTTGGTGAAACACACGGCCCTGGGCCGCTTCCGCCATGAGGCCGTGGCCGTGCGCGCCCGCGCCGGTGAGCCCCTGGTGGTGTATTCCGGCTGCGACCGCCACGGCGGCCATCTCTATCGCTATGTGAGTGCCGCGATCGTGCGGGATCCGCGCGATCCGGCCAACTCGCGCCTGCTGGAGCGTGGCCGGCTCGAGGTGGCGCGCTTCGATGCGAAGGGCGGTGGTGAATGGATCCCGCTGCAGCCGCAGACGCCGCTCAACCCGCTGCCCCCCTCCCACTTCTCCCGGTTCGATCTGCCCGCGGTGCTGCCGCTGCCCCACAGCGACCGCAGCAAGGCCGGCGCCGAGCTGCTGGAGAGCGATGCCCAGCTGAAGGCCTACCGCCAACGCTTCGGCACCCTGGCCGATCTCTATCCAGGCCGGGGCGAGGAACAGCTCGGCGCGATCCTGATCGATGCCCACCTGGCCGCCAACGCGGCCGGGGCCACCCCCACGGCAAGACCGGAGGATACCGAACTCGATCCGCGCACGGGGGATCTGCTGATCACCTTCACCGCCGCTGGATCGGACGGGGAGGGGCAGGCCGATCCGGCCATCTTCCGGGGGCCGGGCGGCGAGAGCAGCTGGCCCTATGGCTGGGTGATGCGCCTGGAGGATTCCCCCGCCGGGGCGCAGCAACCGGGCGGAGCGTTTCGTTGGCGCATGGCGGCCACCGGTGGCACGCCC
Source organism: Cyanobium sp. (assembly GCA_040399305.1). GTDB lineage: Bacteria > Cyanobacteriota > Cyanobacteriia > PCC-6307 > Cyanobiaceae > Cyanobium. The sequence goes on along the minus strand of JBBASH010000040.1, from coordinate 20,634 downwards.
TGGCAGGGGGGCATGGGCTTCGCCAACCCCGACAACCTGGCGATCGACCGCGCCGGCAACGTCTGGATGGTGACCGATCGGGCGGCAGTGAACGGCAGCGCCGATGTGTTCGGTAACAACGCCTGCTGGATCTTTCCCGCCACGGGATCGGCAGGCGGCGAGCCGCTGCTGTTCGCCACCGGCCCGATGGAATGCGAGCTCACCGGGCCCTGCTTCGACAGCAGCGAATCCACCCTGTTCCTTGCGGTGCAGCACCCCGGCGAGGACAACGCCACCCACCGCAGCGGCGACGAGGAGGTGCAGGCCTACACCCTGCGGGACCGGGACGGCGGCAGCTTCGAGCAGCTCCGGCAGGTGCCACTCGGCTCCAACTGGCCCTCCGCGGCAGCGGGCACCGCTCCCCGGCCCGGGGTGGTGGCGATCCGGCGCCTGGATGGAAAGCCGCTGCTGGCGGAATCAGGAGGCGGTCCGCCAACCTGAGGGGGCCTAGTCAGCAAGGTCTGTGGCTGGCGGCGTGCTTGGAATCGTCACACCGAGCTCATCTCAGAACATCTCAGGTCGTGGACGGCGCCAGCTGGGGCTCATCCCCTCGTTCTGAAGAAAGCGGGCCCGCTTCTCCAACCAAAGCCGATCAAGCCGCCAGAGGCGATAAGGTCCCGCCTGGGCCAGTTCCTGCCCTTTGATGTTCCGCCAGTGACGTTTGCTCGCTGTGACGGAATCGATCACCAGCAGCAGCGTGGGCTGCCGATCGGCCGAGGAGGGCTGCAGGCCCGGCCTCGACTCGGCGCGAAGCCGATCCGCCAGGTTGACCAGGGCATGGGGCGAACGCCCCTCAAAAAGTACCGTGGATTGGCTATAGAAATGCAGGGAGGGTTTGATCAGGCCCACCATCGCCAGGGGCTCCGAAGCAGAACGCTCAGCCATAGCGACGGCCGCCAGCTGGCGGATCGGAGCACCCCGCAGCTGATCGCCGATCTGCCAAACGGGTAGCAATACCAGGGGCACGAGCAGGAGCAGCGCGGCCTGGCTCTGAAGCAGACGGACTGTTGGCCGGTTGCTGGCCAAGCCGCTCAGCAGCAGGGCAGCCGCCAGGGTTATGGCCGCTCCCAGGTTCAGCCAAGGGCGGTGCCCCACGGCTGCCGCAAGACCCGGGAGGGTGGGGTCGTTAATCAGGGGCAACCACTGAGGCGCAAGCGCCAGGGCGGCACTGACCAACACGAGCAGGGCCGCTGAAGCGGCCATGGCCCACCTCAACCCGCGTTGGGACAGGGGCTCTTGGCCCGCACCAAAGCCAGGCTGCCAGGCGATGGAGGGGGCCAGGGCGACCAAGAGGGCTGCAGCCGGCGTGGCCACCAGCCAGTAGCTGGGCAGCTTGGTGGCCGAAAGGGAAAAGAAGAGCAGCACGGCCAAGAACCAGCCGGCGGCAAAGCGACCAAGGGAAAGGGGCCCAGCCAAGGGGGTGCGGGCCTCCAGCAGAACGCGCCGCAGACTCAACAAGAGCAGGGGCGTGAAGGGAAGACTGGCCAGCACCAGAACGACAAAAAAATACCAAGGGCCTTGATGGTGGTTATTCACCACCCGGGAGAAACGCTGCAGATTGTGGTAGCCAAAAAAACTATCCCAGTAGGGCTTCCCCTCCCGCAACAAAGCAAGGGCATACCAGGGGGCGGCAAGCAGCAAGGTGAGCGTGAGACCCATCAGCGGACGTAGCCGCAGCCGCAGCCGATCAGCGTCTGCGCCAAGCAGCCAAAACAGAGCGAACGTGAGGACGAAAAGAACAATCGCCACTGGTCCCTTGGTGAGCACAGCCAGCGCCAGCGCACTCCAACAGGGCCACCAGGGCCCCCGCTGAGCCGCGAAGGTCCGCCATGCCAACAGCAGGCTGAGGGCGAGGGTGGCGGTGAAGAGGGCGTCGCTCACCTCGGTGCGACCCCACACCAGCATGAGCGGACCCAGGGCAAAAGCCAGGGCCGCATGGATGGCGGTGGCGACCCGGCCCAATCCCTGCGCGGGGATGCCGGCTTGGCTGGAGGGGGGCCAGCGCAGCAGGGTGTCTCCTAGGGCCACCATCGTGGCCATGCTGGCCAGAGCGGAGGGCAGCCTCGCAGCCCAGCTGCCGAGGGGATCCCACTGGTGGGAACCGGGAAGGGCATAGAGGCCCCCCATCAGCCAGTAGATCAGGGGAGGCTTGTCGTAGCGGGGCAGGCCGTTGACCTGGGGGATCAGCCAGTTGCCGCTTTCTGCCATCTGGCGTGCGGAGGCGGCGAACAGCGCCGGCGTCTCATCCACCAACCCGGTGTGGCCCAAGCCCAGCAGAAACACTCCGGCGCCAATGAGGCTGATCAGGATGAGAAGCAGCGTGTGACGAGACCTGACGGATCGACCGGTTGGCAGGAGGGAATGCAGCGATCGCGCCGATACCCTTCTGGCGGTGGAGAACGATCCGAACACTGGCGGGTGATGAGGCTCGGAGCCACTCCAAGGCGAGGAACTTCGGGCAGCTGGTGCGGTGGAACACCACGCCGGGTGATGGAGAAACACCGCGCGGCGTGATCGTGGACGCTTATAGATAAATCAACTTTAACCAGCTGCTGAAACATTGCCCTTGAGAATGCAGTGCAGCCATGCGGTTTCTTCCTTGTGAAGACCAAGCCATCGTTGATCAGGCTCTTGAGCTGGGACTTCAGGAGAGCGTTCCACCGCCGGCCTACTTATCGCCCCATCTCTGCACTGCTCTAAGCTTCCTCTTGGCAGTCCCCTCCTTGGGGTTCTCCTTGGTTTTGGTTCCTATCCTCTGGGTTGCTCAGTACGAGCGAACCAAACACCGAATCTTGTGCTTGCAGAAAGAGCTTGATGCGCAACGAACTTTATCCCTATCGCCAACCCCCTGATTCGGTGTTCAAGCTGATGGCCAATCACCCAGAGCGCGCCACCAAGGTCTGCCCGGTCTGTGGGCGTCCGTTTCAATGGCGCAAGAAATGGAAGGACGTCTGGGAGGAGGTGCGCTACTGCTCGGAGCGGTGCCGTCGCCGCCGTTCCAGCGTTGTCGATCTCCTTGGGGTGGAGTGAGCCAAGGCTCTCGCTAAGCCTCCAACACTGCCAGCATGGGAGCACCGACCTAGACCCTTGCTGCTTCTCACTCCCCTCTGCCCCCTCACCGCAGCCCGCCTGCTGGGGCTGAAGGCCACGGTTCTGTTGTTGGTCACCCTGCTGATCAAAGCCAGGATCCAGATCAAGCTCGCCTCGGCGCTGGGCCTGTTTCTGCTGGCACTCCAGACGTTGGTGTTTCTGGGCGCCGCCGGAGCCCTTGGCCTGGCGGGGCTTGGGGTCCTGTTCACCAAGCCCTATGGCGCAGGGATGCCCGCGACCCAGTTGTGATTGGTGCTGGAGCAGCCTCAGCTGTGGTGCCCGAGAGGAGATCGGTGCGTAGCTGTGCGTGGTTGCTGCTTATTTGCTTCGCAGAAACAGGCTGATCGTTTTCAGATTAGAAGGTCTTTGGTTGTGGGTCGGTGCTGCCGGCGCTGGCACTAGGTGTCGAGTGGGATGTGCGGTTGGGTTGAAACGCATTGTGTGCGCTGACAGCGTGCTCCACGGAGCCCCCATCAGCCACGCGGCGCGCCTAAGCTCACAGGGGTTTAAATAGCCCAAAATTCTTCATCCCTCCCAATGTTGACTCTCAATCGCTCGCTGCGCGCAGGCGTCGCTGCTTTATCTCTGAGCCTGTTGGCTTCAACAAGCGCTTTGGCCGGGGGTACCACAATGCCCACGAAGGACATCGTGGACACGGCCATTGCTGCGGGTAGCTTCAAGACGCTCGCGGCTGCGCTCGACGCGGCCGGGCTCGTCGAAACCCTGAAGGGGAAAGGCCCATTCACCGTTTTTGCTCCCACCGATGAGGCCTTTGCGAAGCTGCCGGAAGGCACGGTGAAGTCGCTGCTGAAGCCGGAGAACAAACAGAATCTTACGGCCATTCTTACCTATCACGTCGTGGCCGGAAATGTGAAAGCCGCCGATGTCATCAAGCTCTCGAGCGCGAAGACATTGAACGGACAATCGGTCACGATCAAGACCGTAGGCGGCAAGGTCATGATCAACGGCGCAACCGTCGTCAAGGCTGACATCGCAGCGACAAACGGCACGATCCACGTGATTGACACCGTCCTGATGCCGAAGTGATCTGCTGTTAGGCGGATGGAACGGGTGCCGCGCCCACCTGGCCTGCGGCACCCAACCAACAGCTCGCCCGACCCTCAGGGCAGCACCAGCAACAGCAGGCGGTTGTCCTCAGGGTCCAGCAGCCAGGCCTCGGCGCCGAACGGTTCCTGGCGCGGCGGATCCTCCACTGAGGCGCCCAGGTCCTGGGCCGAGGTGATCCAGCTGTTGAGCAGCGCAAGGATGCCCGTTCCCTCGGCCTGACGTTGCAGGCAGAGGGCGAGGCGACCCTGCTGGCGGGGCTGCGGCCGACTCTTGGATGGGGCATAAACCTCCAGCCAACCACCGGCCGGCCACCGCACCCGCCAATGGGTGCTACTGAGACCCGGTTGAGGCTCCACGTCGAGCAGAGCGCCATAGAACCGCGCCAGTGCCGCCGGGTCGTCGGCGGCCAGCACGATCGAAGCCGTCATCCCCATCGCCACCGCCAGAGCCTGCGGGGCTGGGTCAGGGGTGGGGGTTGCTGTCTCTGGCATGGGTGTGAATCGCCAGTACAGGCTGCCAGGCAGTAGCCGGGAGGCTTCCCATCTTCAGCCAGTACCGACTGGCCAAGTCCATCGGGGTACCCGCATCTCGCATCAGCGAAATCATCGCGGGCCAGCGGGCGATCACGGCCGACACGGATCTGCGTTTGTGTCGTGTGCTCCGGCTCAGTCCCGGCTATTGGTTGCGCGGGCACTGGCGGCCTACGACACGGAAGTGGCCACTGTCGAACTGGCTGACGTTCTCGATACCCTCCAGCCGCTCGTGAGCGTCTGAGTCCATGATCAGAAGAACGGCAGTCGCATCAGAGCGCGCGCTGCGCCACTGTGCTCCCTACTCAGCGGGCCAGGCCCAGAAACACCAGCAGCGAGCGGTTGAGGCGCAGCAGATCGTCTTCGGCCAGGCGGCCGATGCACTGGCCCAGGCGGTTTCTGGGCACGGTGGTGACCTTGTCGACCATCAGACGGCTGGTTGCTCTCAGGCCGTTCTCCGGGGTGGAGTCCACCACTACGCGAAACACGGGGAGATCAGTGGAGTCGGTCGTGATCAGGCACACCGTCACCGAACCTCGAGCAGTAAAAGCATCGTCCTGAACAATCACCACAGGCCTGGGCTTGCTGTCGTAGCCAGGGCCGCCGGCCATGGTCCAGATCTCACCGCGCTTCACTGGCTGTATTCGTCATCGGGCCACTCGTACACAGAGTCGATAAAGGCCTGGATCTCGGCTTCCTCCTTGCTGGCATTGGCCAACAAACACTGCCGCCGCGCCTCGGCCGCGAACTCGGGCGCATGCACATCAGGCACCCAGATCTGGATCGGGCGCATTCCCTGGGCCCGCAACCGCTGGCGGTGCTCCCGCACCTTGCGCCGGTTGGCGGCCCGGCGCGCCTCCTGAGCAGAGGGCACTGAGGGACTCAGCTCCGGGGCGGCTTCAGATCCCATGGCAGCTCCTACAACGGTTACATGTCACCCTAGGCGGAGCTAGCGGTGCTGGCCTGGACTGATCCACGAAGATGTGGAGCACCGCCCTCCACTGGAAATCCTGGCCGAACTGCGGGCGATCGAACAGGAGATCCTGCAGGGATTGAGGAGCTGGAGGGAATGTTGCGATGAAATGGACGACTGTTGAACTTGGTGAGGTTTACGGCGTCCAACGCGCCTTGAACTGCTCATCCAGTCTCCCTCGGAGCCAGGCCGTCGTCTGCTGATCCGCCCAACTGACCGTGCTGCCGCCTTGGAGGTGTTCGATGTGATCTCGGCTGTGGAAGCCGTTATGGCCGCCCCGGGCCGTGATCACGGTGTCCAGCCAGGGGCATGGCCACCGCTGCGCCTGTATCGCTAGCTCAGCGGTGGCCGCCATCGGCACCCAGGGGTCATCGGCGGCATGAATCAGCAGGATTGGGGGCATGAGCCGCCTGGTTTCCATGGCTGCCAGAAGCGGCTGCAACGGACTGGCGGCCGTGTAATACGCCGCCAGGGAGGCATGCCCCCAACGCGGTGCGGTGATGGCCGCATCGAAGGCCTGCAGGCTGCGCACCCGCTTCACTCCGCACAGCTGAGCGCGTTCGGCCGGCGTCACCCCGTGAGGATCCTCCAGGGTCATCTGGCGCACGCGCCGCAGCACCCAATGGCGATACAGCCGGTTGCGCGGCCGGTCGAATTGATCGGCGCACTGGATCAAATCCAGAGGACTACTGATGCAGGCCAGGCCATCGAGCAGGGGCTCCTCCAACTGGGCATTGAGCAGCATCGTGCCCCCCAGGGAGAGCCCCACCCCGAACAGGGGCAGTGATGCTTTTCCTGCCGCCAGCTGATCGGCCAGCTGGCGCGCCTGCCGCAGGGCGGGCAGCAAATCGCGATTGCAGAGCGCCGCATAGGTGCCCGACGCCAGGGGCCGGCCGGCGCCGGCACCGCGCATGTTGAGCCGCAACACGGCAACCCCGGTGGCGACCAGGTGGGCCGCCAGACGACGGATGCCTGGTCCTTTGGCACAACCGCCAAGCCCATGGATCAGCACCACCAGGGCCCTGGGCGCTTCCGTCTGCGGCAGGGAAAGGCGACCCAGCAAGGCATCAGCAACGCCCAGGTCGATGGTGAGCGCCGAAGAAAGATCCTCCGGCAGACGCTGGGATCGCATCGTGTCCCGCAACGTGTCCCGCATCGTCTGCAGATCGGGCCCCCACCAGGGCAGCCGCTGGCGGAATGGGGAAGGCTCGAGCTGGGGCTGGTGGGGCTCGCTCACGGGATCGCTGGGAATCGGATCAAGGGGGAGGCATCGCCGGGCGCCAGGCATCTAGATCGCGCCACCAGCCTCAGCAGCAGGAGCCGCTCGTTGGAGAAGGGGCTGCCATGGAAGCCGGTGCGGCAGCGGCGCTGGCGGTCTCGGTAGCGCCCCTGTCAAACGGCAGCACGGAGCCGCAGCCCTCGAAGAGGCCGTAGTGACGGCTGAAATCACCGATGAAGCTGAAATGGGGCGCCAGACGGCTATCGGCGAGCATGCGGGAGGTGTTGCCGCACACCGGAAACACCTTGCCGGCCTCGATCCAGTGGTGCTTGTCGAAGGGCAGGGCGTGGGGGTGTTCGGCAATCGTGCCGCGGTAGATCACCGCCTGACCGTGGTCTTCGCAGGCATCCTCCAGCTCGGGGAGATGGAACAGTCGGTAGGTAGCGGAGAAGAAGCGGATCGGGCCGGTGCGGGCGGTGAGCGCCGCATCGGTGATTTCCAGGGGCCGGTCGCTCACCAGGCGGGGATCGGCGAAGCCGGCCCGGCGGGCTAGGCGCAGGAAATCGTTCCAATAGAGGGCGCCACTGAGGCATTCGCCGTAGAGCACCGGATCGTGGCGCAGCGCCTCGGGCACGCGCCGGTCGGCATAGACATCGGCGAAGAAGAACTCACCGCCGCGCTTGAGCAGTCGCCGCACCCCGTTCAGCACGGCCAGCTTGTCGGTGGAGAGGTTCACCACGCAGTTGGAGATCACCAGATCGAAACTGCCGGGCTCCAGCGGCAGCTGCTCGAGCTGCTCGATGCGGCCCTCCAGAAACTGCACGTTGGCGAAGCCGAACCGCTCGGCGTGGTGCTGCTGATGACTCCGGGCCACCGCCAGCTGCTCTGGCGTCATGTCCACGCCCACCACCTCACCGCCGGCGCCCACCAGCTGGGCCAGCAGGTACACATCGCGGCCGCTGCCGCAGCCCAGATCCAGCACCCGCAGACCCTCCAGCAACGGCGGCACCACCAGCCCACAGCCGTAGTAGCGCGAGAGCACCTCGGGGTGGATACGGGCCAAGAGCGGGCGTAGGGCCTCGGGAACGCTGCTGGCATCACAACAGGCATCGGTGCGCAGATCGGCGCTGCTGCTGAGGGTGGCGCCGTAGTACTCCTGCACGCCGCGGCTCAGGTCGGTGGAGGTCGTCATGGCGGTGGGCGTTGAGTGGGCGGTGCGTGATGGGTCGGGCTCAGCCCCAAGCCCCAAGGATCAGGAGCAAGTCAGGTGGGCGCAGGATCCCGCTAAAAACTTCTGATGAATAGGGCTTGGCGGCTGCAGCGCCTCAATTGCCAGGGGTGACAGGGCGCGTCCAGCGCCGGTAGAGCCAGACCCCGCCACCCCCCCAGAGCAGGCTCCAGAGGATGAAGGTGGTGGCGGTGCCGAGTTGGCCGCCTTCCAGCGAATAGACGCCGGCATTGATCAGACCGGCATCAATCAGCGAACCACCGATACCCCAGCCCAGCACCCAGGTGAACAGAAAGCCGATGGCTTGGAGATTGCCGGTCATGGGAAGGTCTGCAGCGATGGCCATCAAAAACCCCCAGCGGTGCCGGGGGTGGTCTGTTGGAGACCCAGGGGGCTCTCAGCAGCAGAGCAGGACGCCGATTGCCATACCCACCCTGGCGGGCTGGTATTCAGCGGTTGTTGGTGGGTCTGAGATCGCTCGGACGGGTCAGCATGTAGGCCGTCATCCCGGTGAGGAGAACGACCAAGCCGATGACGGCGGCAATCGCTGTGCTGTAGTCGGTGCTCATGGCGCTCAACCCAGGCCGATCTGGGAAAGGATGCCCTGGCCGGTGAGGAGCTCGGTCGCCAGACCGATCACGAAGCCGAGCATGGCCAAACGGCCATTCCAGGTTTCGGCAAATGCCACGAAACCGAAGCGAGAGGTGGAGTCAGCCATGGGGTGCTGTGGTGTGTTGCGAGAACTGTAACCGAATGTGAAGCCGCCGAAGCGTGCGGTCCTCCCTACCTCTATGGGCCCTGCCCGAAGCAAGTGGCGGATCGGCCTCCCCTGGAGCGGCCGAAGGGAGGCGAGCAGCCGGGGCCTGCGCCCGACCCAGCGAGCCAGCTTCCGACGCAACCCCTCCTTCGCTCTGGTCACCCAGGTGCCCCTCCTGGCACTGGCGTAGCCCAGCCTTGCCAAACGGCCTGAGCCGGCCAACCTCGCCTGCGGCTCCAAACAAACCTGCCGGCCGCGAACCCGAGCGACAGGTCGGTTCCTTCTGAAGCAATGGCAACGCCCTGAAGGATGGCGCTGGCCTGCGCTGGCGCTTCAAGCACCACCGATCTGGAGCCAGGCAGGAAAGGGAGGGGATCACGTCTGAGGGACGCTTCCCGCTGCATCACGTGGCTGCCTGACTGCCTCTATCCAAGAGGGTTCTCTGGCAGCCGACGAGCCGAGGACCACGGGCATTGAGGAGGGTCAGGCCGGGCATTTCAACCCAAAACCGCTTGGCTCCATTAGGAATGGGTGCCCCACCTGGCCTGTGCATGGATCCACTCGCCGCGACCCCCGACCCAGCAGCAGCACCGCTCACGATCGCCTTCTTCGGGCTTGGGGCGGTGGGCTCCTCGATGCTGATCTGCCTCTCGGAGCTGGCCGATCGCGACGACGTGCCGTTGCGCTTCGTGGTGGTGGTGCTCAATGACGAGCTGGCCCGCGATGCCCTGTTCCACGCCGAACGCCTGTTCGAGCGGATTGACTTCATCACTCTGCCCGACTTCGCTCCGCTCTTCGATGGCAGCGCCCCGGAACTGCAGCGTTTGGCCGGCGCCCAGGTGTTGGTGAACGCCGCCCAGCCCGGCTTCAACACGCCCCTGCTTGAGCTCGGCCTCAGGCTCGACGCCCATGTGGTGGATCTGGCATCGGACATGTACGACGCCGAGACCGAGCGCAGCCTCACCTTCTCCCAGTACGCCTACAACAAGGCTTACCGCGACCGCGGCCGCACCGCCCTGATCAACCTCGGCGTATCCCCCGGTTTAACGAACTTCCTGATCGGCCTGCGCCTGCATCAGCTGCGCGGTTCCCGCCGCCGCGACCTGAAGATCGAGAGCGTGGATCTTTATCTCCTGGAAGACATCGACGCCGATGAGATCGTGTTTTCCTGGTCGCCGCTGGTGGCTCTCGAGGAGCTGGCAGCGCGGCCCCGGCTGCTCCGCGATGGGCGCATCCAGGTGCTCGACCCCTTCAGCGCCGCCCGCGACCACCATTTTCCTGGTGAAGTGGAGCCCACCCGCCAGTACCCCCTTTACCAGGAGGAGCTGCTGTCGCTGCATCGCTCCTTCCCCGAGATCGAATCGATCAGCGTTTACACCGGTGGCTCCGAGGTGGAGTTGGTGAAGGCTCTGTTCAAACTCAACCTGCTCTCCAAGCGCACCCTGCCGCAGCAGCAGAGCGAGCTGACGGTGGAGGCGATGGTGCGGGCCATCCTGCCGGGCATGAATAAACCGCGCCGCATCGAGGAGTATCTGCGCAATGGCGTGATCCGCCGTGCCCACTTCGCCGCAGCCGCTGAGATCCGCTACACGGAAAACGTGCGCAACGACCGTCAGGTCATGATCGAGACCGTCGGCCTCAGCTACTGCGCTACCGGGGCCTGCTCGGCAGCCCCTATGCCGGCGCCACCTACATCTCCTATCCCACGGCCGTGGGTGCGGCGATCCTGGCCTGGCATGCCCTGGAGTTCCTCAGAGAGGAGGGCGGTGAACTGGCGGGGGTGGTCACAGGGGAGGATCTGGCCCGGCTGTTGCCCCGTTCCCGTGCTGACGCGATTCGACGCGATCTAGTGGCCTGGGATATCGACCTATTCGAGAGTGTGCGCGACGCCACGCCGGTGTGAGGCCGTCCATGGACTGCGGATCGATGGAGCGGCATGGTGGACGTGCTTGGTTTGAGCAACTCGATGACGCCAACTCCGTCTCCGACCTGTGATGTGCTGGTGATCGCCGCCAGCAACGGCGAGAACCTGCTGCTGGCGGAGCGCTTCGCGGCGGCCGCCCGCGAGCAGGGCCAGAGCTCCGAAGTGCTCGATCTGACCACCATCGACCTGCCCCTGTTCACTGCCCGGGCCAAGGCGGCCGGCACACCAGGCGCGTTGGCAGCGCTGCAGGCCCGGCTGGCCGCCGCCCCGCGCTGGGTGATCTGCACGCCGGAATACAACGGCTCGATCCCGCCGGTGCTCACCAGCGCCATCGCCTGGCTTTCAGTGCAAGGCGAAGACTTTCGGGCCCTGTTCAATGGCCGCCCCTTGGCCATCGCCACCCACTCCGGCAGTGGCGGCCACACCGTGCTCACAGCCCTGAGACTGCAGCTGGCCCACCTCGGCGCCCTCGTGGTGGGCCGCCAGCTGGTGAGCAACAAGACCCAGCCCGCCAAGGACGATTCCATCGCGGATCTGATCTCCCGTTTGAACCACCTCCGTGCTGGCCCGGTGGTGGCCGCTAGCGGCGGCTGAGAATCGCTCCTGGCTTGGCTGCCCTGCGATTGACGGCTATTGATCAAACAAACAATGGATTTCTAGCAAAGCAGTGAGCTGTATTCTCAAATCTCATGCGGCATATCTTGAGGTGAGAGGATCAAGTCAAAAGAGACCAGCCAGCGAGGCGCCATTATGGTCGCCAAGAACTAGCGGAATTGAGGCAGCTTATTGGCATCAAAACTCCGCCGCAGCGCCTCGCCAATGCTAAGGCCTACTGGTAGATCGCCAGAAAATGCGCTGCCGGTGGTTCGTTTATAAAGCTTTGATTCCACAAGTTGATATGTGCTGGCTGGAAGGGGAATATCTCCTGCCTTGCCAGCCAATCGCAGGCCATTATTGATCGTAAATGTGGTGAATTTTTGCAGATCAGGCCTGCTAGCTAGGGCCGCATCATTGACATAGATAAAGAGTGGTCGAGAAAGCGGCCGATAGCGACCTGCTTGAACACTGGCAACCGATGGGATCACGGTTCCCGATGGCGTGACAATCCCAAGAGCCCTCAACTTGTCTTGATTGGCCTTATAGTAGCTGAAGCCAAAATAGCCAAGCGCATTAGGATTTTGCGCTACGCATCTAACGATAACATTATCATCTTCACTGGAGGCGTAATCTCGTCGCGTATTTTCAGCGTTGCCATTGATGGCTTTGTTGAAATAATCGTAGGTGCCTGAGTCCTTGCCAGGGCCGCAGAGCTTGATGGGACGATCAGGCCAGTCGAGGTTCACTTCGTTCCACCGGTCGATCTTTCCCTCGGCCTGGCGCCCCCAGAGCCGGGCCAGTTCATTGGTGCTGATCTGCTTGGCCCAGGTGTTGGAAGGATGCACCACGATGGTGAGAGCATCGAATGCAATCGGCAGCTCGATGAAAGTGATTCGGTTGCTGGAACAGGCTTTGAGTTCCTTACTGTTGATCGGCCGCGAGGCATTGGCGATCTCCAGTTGGCCGGCACAGAACCGCCTGAATCCGTCGCTGGTCCCTGTCTCCTTGAGTTCAATTTTTGTGCTGTTTCCTGCTTCGCGGAAAGCTCTGATCGCCTCCACCATGATCGGGAACACCGTGCTGGAGCCACCGATTCTGATGGTGGAAGTATTGCTGCCAGCGCCTTGGGCAAGGGATTCGGCGTGGACCAGTGGCGAAGTGGCCAGCACGGCGGTGAACGCTGTCGCGATCTGAATCGAGCGGAATGGGAGCTTGGGCAGTATGGGGGAGGTCATGGCAGATGTTTCAAGGGCAGGGAAGGAAGCGGAATGGCAATCAGCGATCACCCATGTGCTCTTTGAGCCTCTGCAGACGCTGTTCTAGATCATGCATCATCTCCAGGCTAAACATGGGCAATTCTTGCATGGCAAACAGGAATTCTTCGCGGTTCATCTCCAGCAATTCACTGTCGTACAGGGCCACGGCAGTGCCGAAGCGGCGGTGCTCTGGATCCACCAAGGCTCCGACACCAAAAGAGCTGCCTGGTCCGATCATCTCCACGCTATTATCACCCCAATTGAGCTGCACCGCTCCTGACACCACACCATAAAGCTTGTCTCCGGGCTCTCCATTATTAAAAATAACGTCGCCTTGTTTGACGGAAATGAGGGCGCGTTTGCCGGCCAATGCTGCTATGGTATTCAGCTCAAGACTTTCGTTGATGTTCATAACGAAATGGGAGTGGGTCTGAAGGGAAGGGGCAGCAGATGCTGGGCGGTGCAGAGCGCACGTTCAGATTTTGTCCGCATTGTTGCGGACGACCTGATTGCCAGAGGATAAGCCCTTATGGAGCTTCTCCGAACAGCCATGCGATGCCAGCCGGTCATCTCACTCCTGCCATGGTCACGCCACCTCAGGCTCCCAGTCCCACTGGCGGCGCAAGTCATGCAGACCTGGTGGCTGCGGCTGGTGCGGCGCACCTACTGATCGAGCCAGGACCAGTCCTCGATCGCATCACTGGCCATGTGATCCAAAGTCCATGTGTCCTGCCCGACAGACCCGTTATGGTGTTTCGCCTTAGATGGACGCCTTCACCATGAAGACCCATGGCTGACACCTTCACCATCAAAACGGAAGACGGTCAATCGTTCTCCTGTGCTTCGGACACCTACATCCTCGATGCTGCTGAGGAGCAGGGCATTGACCTCCCCTACTCCTGTAGGGCTGGTGCCTGTAGCACCTGCGCCGGCAAAATTCTGAGTGGCGGTGTCGACCAGTCTGATCAAAGCTTCCTCGACGATGATCAAATTGCTTCGGGTTTTGCCCTGCTTTGCGTGAGCTACCCCACCAGCGACTGCACGATCACGACCGGTGTGGAGGATGACCTCTGAAGCTGGTGGCCCCGGACATTGAGTGCGCTGCCCGCCGATCGCCTGAGCCCTGCCCCCGTCTTGGTCTGTGGTCTTGGCGCCCTAGGCCAGGCCTGTCTTCAGCGTCTCCTGGCCTTTGATCTGCCCCTCCACGGCGTCGATCTGCGGCAGCCCAACTGGCGAGATCCCGAGCTGGAGTCCCGACTGGCAGGAACGCTCACCCACGGAGACATGCGCCTGGCCCACGTGTTGCGCCAGGCCGGTGCCGAGGGAGCCAGTGCCGTTCTGCTTCTGAGCGCCGACAGCACGATCAACTTTGAGGCGGCCCTCCAGGTACGGCTCCTCAATCCCACCGCGGAGATCGTGGTGCGTTCCACCAGTCGACTTGCCGATCTGGGCGCCCTGCTGGAGCATCGCCTGCCCGGAGTGGCGGTGGTCGATCCCATCCTGCTGTGTGCTGATGCGATCACCACCGCCCTAAGACCTGCCTCAATGCAGGCCAGCGTGGAGGTGGATGGCCAGTTCATTCAGCTCAGCGACAGTCCTGTTCAGGGCCTTCGCCACCAGAAGCAGGTCCGGCTTCCCGGGTCCCCCTCCGGATCCCCGCCGGTATGGCTGTCGGCCCGGTCACCGCAGTTCAACCGGGACCCCTTGGCCCCAGGCCAAACCCGCCGCCATCGCGCCCTGACCTGGCTGCGCAGCAGGGTTCGCAAGGTGCGTGCCTGGCTGCGGGCGCGGACGCGGCTCCAGAGGTGGGCCTTCTCCCTGCTGATTCTGCTGGTGCTGGCCGGCGTCAGGATCTTCTCTCAAGTGGGGGGATGGAAGCAGGGGGTGTTTGTCACCCTCGGCCTGCTCAAAGGGGAGTACGTCGACCCGGTGAACCTGCTCCTCTCCGACATCACCGGGATGGAGGAGGTCAGCGGTTGGCTGATCGTTGGCACGCTCCTCTATTCCCTGGTTGGCACGCTGCTGACCTCGGCGCTGGTGGCCGTGATCCTGGAGCGTTTGCTGCGGGAGCGCCTAGGCGTGGAACGGATCCGGCTGCCTCGGCGGGGCCCTGCGCCGGTGCTGTTGGTGGAGGGATCCGCCCTGGCCCGGCGCATCGCCCAGCGGCTCCGGCGTCACCAGCAGCTGGTGGTGAGGATCGAGCCGGGGGGTACCGATGGCTCCCAGGACAAGGGGATTGTTCAATTCGGACAACTGGAGGAGGCGCTCCAAGCGCTGGAGGGTCGGCCCGTCTCCGCCGTTGGCCTGCTCTCCACCGATCTTCTGGCCAATCTGGAAGCCGCCATGGCGCTGCAACAACGCTGGCCCGAGGCTGGTATCGCTGTGCTGGCCCACGACTTTGGGGCCGCCGAACCCCTAGGGGAGCTGCTGGGTGGACTGGCGGTGATTTCCACCGTCGACCTCGTCGCCGATGCGGTGGTGGCCGCCGCCTTTGGGGAGAGGGTGGAGGGAGTGTTGCAACTGCAGGGCTCCCACCTGCTGATCGTGCGCTACCGCCTTGAGGAGCGGGACAATCTTTGCGGTCTGAATGTCTCCCGGCTGGAGAATGGCTATGGCGTGACTGGCGTATCGCTGCGCCGGCCCCGCCACCTCGAGCCCATTCTTTTGCCGCCTCCGGAGCTGGTGCTGGCCGCAGGAGACCAGTTGGTGGTGCTGGCGACGGCGGCCAGCCTGCGGAGCATCGAACTCGGAAATCCTGTGCCCCCCCGCTACCGACTGCGGATCCAATTTCAGGGGGTACTTTCGCCAGAACGCCGCTTTCAGGCGCAGCAAAGCCTGGCACGCTGGATCGGTTGCCTACCAGGTGATGTGGTCCACCTCCTCGATGGGGAGAAGCATCTCACTCCTCCGGTGGATCGGGAAATCTGTGACCTGCTGGTGGACGATCTTCGGCGTCAGGGTGTGGACTGCACCCTGGATCAAGACGCTGGCTTGGGCCGGGCCAGCGGTGGAGAGTCGATCTGATGGATTGTGAACACCCGTTCGCAAAGGAGTCTGGCTTCCCATGCCTCGCTTCAGCATCGCGATCGATCGCGCCAATGCCAGTCTTCGGGCCCATGGCACCTCCTCCGCCAGCGTGGCCGGTCGACTTAGCGGGGCAGCTGGATGAACAGGAGAGTTCGAGTGTCCTGAGCTTGACCCAGCCTTAACGAGTGCCACCAAAAGTGTCGGCACCCTGAAGAGGTGCGTTCACTTCCACCGCCATGAGCCTCCCGATGACCACGCTTGAAGCCTTTGCCGCTATCCCCCTGGCGGCGGTGTGCTGCGACCAGACCTTCGGCAAGGACGAAGCCCGAGTGATCCGGGAGCAGCTGAAGGGGCGTACGGCCTACCAGGAGATGGAGCCCTACGCCTTGGGTCTGTTGATCACCGGTCTGCTCAAGCGCTTCCGGGAAGAGTCTTGGCAGGGGCTGATCGCCAGCGCGGCCCCGCTGCTCAGCTCGGAGCAGCAGGAGATGGCCTTCGCCCTGGCCTGCCAGCTGATCCACTGCGATCGGATCGTGGCTCCCCAGGAGCAACAGTTCCTGGCTGTCCTGGCAGAGCAGCTGCAGTTCACCACAGTGCGTGCCGAGCAGATCCTTGAGGTGTGCGACCTGCTGAACCGCGACTTCGTCACCGAACAGGCGGAATAAGATCAGACTGCAACCGACGGTGGCGGTGCTGGGCTCAACGGCCTGCAGCAGTCACAGCCGACCGAGGGTCCGGCTGTCTGCATCGATGTCCTTCGAACGGCCCGTTAAGGACGAGCAGCTGCCTGCCGGAATCGGTGGGCTGTTGACTTGAATCGTGCAGAAGCGGGGGAGCTGCACAAGCGACTCGACGAGCAGCTTGCGATGACATGAGCGCACCAAAATTGCCACCAACGTCGCGCACACCTGCTGCTCATTCGCGCGGCAAAAGAAGCACCCGCTCCGTGGGCTGGCGGCGCTGGCTCCCAGGTCTTACTGGCCTACGCCATTACCGGCTTGCCTGGCTGCGTCATGACCTCGTGGCCGGCCTCGCCTTGTCGGCCGTGCTGCTGCCCGTGGGCATTGCCTACGCGGTTGCCTCCGGTGTTCCACCCACCTCTGGTCTTTACGCCACGATCGTCGGATTGCTGGCCTATGCCCTGTTCGGCCCCAGCCGGATGCTGGTGTTGGGACCGGACTCCTCGCTCGTTGCCCTCATCGGTGGCATCGTGCTGCCGCTGTCTGCCGGTGACTCCCAGCGCGCCTTGGCCTTGGCCGGGATGTTGGCCATCGTCTCCGGCAGCCTCTGCGTTCTGGCTGGAACCGCCCGCCTCGGATTCATCACCGAGTTGCTCTCCAAGCCGATCCGCTACGGCTACATGAATGGCATCGCTTTGACTGTTCTGTTCAGCCAATTACCAGCGCTATTCGGTTTCACGGTCAAGGGCGATGGACTGCTGCGTGAATCCCAATCCTTCGTTGCAGGGCTGCTGGCCGGCCGGACGAACGGGATATCGCTGGCCCTGGGCGGCGGCACCCTGTTGCTGATTGGACTGCTGAGGCACAGCAAGCGAGTCCCAGGGGTCCTATTGGCTGTGGTGTCCGCGACTGTGATCGTGTCCGCCCTGAATCTTGCAAGCGGATTCGGCGTGACGGTGCTCGGTCCCCTTCCCAGAGGTCTGCCCGCTGTGGCTGTTCCTTGGACGGGCACCGACGACATCGTGCCTGTGTTCCTGGGCGGCTTCGCCATTGCCCTTGTGTCGTTTGCGGACACGAGCGTGCTGTCCAGAACCTATGCCGCGCGGCTAGGGGACCGGGTTGACCCGAATCAGGAGATGGTGGGCCTTGGAGCAGCCAACCTAGTTGCCGGTTTGTTTCAGGGCCTCCCGATCAGTGCGACTGCGTCGCGGACGCCAGTTGCCGAGGCTGCAGGCGCCAAGACGCAGTTGACCGGTGTCGTCGGAGCGCTCACGGTTGCCGTGCTGCTCATTGCAGCCCCAAACCTCTTGCACAATCTGCCCCTCTCCGCTCTTGCAGCTGTGGTGATTGCGTCAGCAGTCGCCTTGATCGAGGTGGCTGATCTGCGACGCATTTACCGAATGCAGCGCTGGGAGTTCTGGTTGTCGATGCTTTGCCTGGCAGGGGTTGCTGTCTTTGGCGCCATTCCTGGAATTGCTCTGGCGATCGCCATTGCTGTGATGGAGTTTCTCTGGGATGGCTGGCGTCCCTACTCTGCTGTCCTGGGCAGGGTTGACGGTGTCAAGGGGTATCACGACATCAGCAGGTATCCGGAGTCTCGCCAAGTTCCAGGTCTGGTTTTGTTTCGATGGGATGCACCACTGTTTTTTGCCAATGCCGAATTGTTCCGGGACCGGGTGATGATGGCCGTCGAGTCATCACCAACCCAGGTCAGCTGGCTCGTCGTGGGGGCTGAGCCGGTCACCAGCATCGATGTCACCTCTGCCGACACCTTGGATGAACTTGATCACACCTTGGCAAAGGCAGGAATCAGGCTCTGTATTGCTGAGATGAAAGATCCCGTTAAAGATAAACTCAAGCGCTTTGGCCTGTTCTCACAATTTGGTGAAGACCGATTTTTTGCCACGATTGGGGAGGCCGTCAGCTGTTATCTCAAAGTCCACGCGGTTGATTGGGTTGATTGGGAGGATCAAGCCAAACCAGGCCAGCGAGCCGATGGGTCCCAATGAGAACGGGGCGAGGGCTGCGGCGGCAGAGCCAGACGCGGCATGAGGCTTCGTACCCGGTCACTGCTGACCGGGATCCCATCTCTGCCCAGGTACTGCACCATTCGCCGGCTACCGGTGGTGGGATCCAGGCCGCGGGCGCCCGGGATTCGCCATGATGGACTTTCACCACCGCATGACATCGATGCAGGCGAGCTGGAATGGCCAGGTGATCGCCGAGAGCGGCGACATCGTCAAGGTGGAGGGCAACGCCTACTTCCCGCCGGAAGCTCTGAGCGGCGACTGCTTCCGGCCCTCCAGCCACCGCACCGTCTGCGGCTGGAAGGGTGAAGCCCACTACTACGACGTGGTGGTGGACGGGCAGGTGAATGCCAACGCCGCCTGGTTCTACCCCGACCCCAAGGCCGCCGCCGAGGAGATCCGCGGCCGCGTGGCCTTCTGGAAAGGAGTGACGGTCAGCAACGGCTAATCGATGGCCCCGCCGCCGCACCAGCCACGCGGCTGACTGCCCAAGGCGCCCGGGCGCCGATGGACAGTCCGTTCATGCGGGCGATCGCCACCAGCTTCGTGCCTGTGGGCTAGCCGAGACCACTGGAGTGCTGTGGCTCTTCGAGCAGGAGTTCGGCATCGCCATGCCTCTGTTTCTGCTCACCTGCCGCCGTGCAGCGGATGACCGGCTGTTCCGATTGGAGCACCCAGAAGCAGAAGCGCTGGTGTTGCCCATCTGAGACAACAGTCCACTGACTCCGGCCTGCAGAAGCTGCCGGCCCGGGAAGCGCGCTTAAACCCTGCACCCCAGCTGGATCTGGCCTTGATCAAGCAGGCGGCCCAGCCGCTGCATCGCCGCCTGTTCGGCCCTGGAGAAACGACCCTGCTGGGTCAGCAGCCAGTCGATCTCGCCCTGGGTGATCACCCCGGAGCTGAGGCTCTCGAGGAACAACTCACCAGCGGTCATCGTCGTGTAACGAAGTCGTTACAACCTGGCGGATCGGCTCGGCATTCGTGAGGGTGTCGCCCTCTCGGCGCAGCGCAAAGTGGCTGCGGTGACTGGCTTCGGCTGCTTGCACCTGGGCCTTGCGTTCCTTCATGGCCCCCTGCCGTGAATTCGGATTCGTCCCTTCCCGATGGCCAGCACCACGTTGCAGAGCCAAGCCGCCACGGCGTGAACCGCTGGCGCGGCGGCGTCTCCCGTGCCGGCGGGAGAATCACCCCACCTGGCACGCCTCCCCTGACAGCTCCGACACTGCCACTGCAGATCCGCCCCTACGAACCGGCCGACTGGCCACAGGTATGGGCGCTGCTGAAGCCGGTCTTGCGCACCGGGGAGACCTTCCCTCACGACCCGGCGATCACAGAAGACGAGGCCCGGGCGGCGTGGGTGATGCAGAGCCAGGCTGTGATGGTGGCCGCAGATGCGGCTGGGTCCTTGGTGGGCACCTACTACCTCAGGCCCAACTCCCTAGCCCTCGGCGCCCATGTCGCCAACGCCGGCTATGTGGTGGCTGATCACTGTCGCCGCCAGGGGATCGGCAGCCGCCTCTGCCAGCACTCCCTGCAGGAGGCAAGGCGGCTGGGTTTCCGGTTGATGCAGTTCAACCTGGTGGTGAGCACCAACACCGCCGGGATTCGCTGCTGGCAGCGCAATGGCTTTCAGGTCGTCGGCACCCTGCCGGGGGGCTTTCACCACCGGCAGCTGGGCTATGTCGATGCCCTGGTGATGATCCAAAGCCTGATCGAGGAACAGGCTTGATGAAGGTGGTACCGCTGCGGTTGCGGCCGGGTGACGACACGACCCGACCCTGGCGCCAAAGCGCACCCCTCTGCTAGTACAGGTGTACGCCCGCTGGAGTCGTCGTGGTGCCGGTCCCTCTCTCTCGCCTGGAGCCCTCCCGCATTGATGCGATCGAGGACTGGCCCTGGCTCGATCAGGACGTGCTCCGTACCAGCCGCAGCCGCCAGGTCTGCATGACCTGCCACTTCTTCCGGCACCACCCTGGCCCAAATTGCATCCCACTGCTCACCTGCCACCTGCACCAAGGGCTGATCGCCCATGGCGAACACCTCAACCACCGCTGCAGCTGCTGGACAGAAGACCTGCACCGCCATCGGGGCTGGGCACCTGAGGTGGCTTGAGCGGTGGGACCCGCAACCGGCCGCCCCTGTCGCCCAAGGAGGCCTGGCTCAGCTGTCAGGCGACAGCGAAAAATGGCCCAGAAGCGACACGAAAACTGGCCCCCCTC
>JBBASH010000039.1:0-32546 GCA_040399305.1 Cyanobium sp. | reverse complement strand
ATCGGACCGCCGGTCGACGCGGGCAATTTCGCCGCGTGCCTGCTCGGGAGCCAGGTAGGCCGGAGAGGCCGGCGCCCACCACCACCACATCAACCAACCCATCAACCCTGGAATCCGCCATGGATGAACATCGGTGGCATCAGGAAGCCGCTAGAAGATGGCGCAGGTGGGGCGCTCCTGCTAGGGACCCTGATGGCCCTGGCCCGCTCCTCCGTGCGAGGGGGCCGCTGGATCGCCCTGTTGCTGGCGCTGCCGCTCACCAACCCGGAGATCGTGCTCGCCACCGGTCTGCTGAACCTCTTCGTGGGGATCCATCTGCCGCGGGGCCCCCTCACCCTGCTGCTCTCCCACAGCCTCTTCTGCCTGAGCTACTCAGCTCTCACTCTCAAGGCCCGCCTGGCTGGTTTCGACCCCAGCCTCGAACTGGCAGCCCAGGACCTCGGGGCGCCGCCGCTCGAGGCATTTCGCCGGGTCACGCTGCCCCTGCTGGTGCCGGGTCTTCTGGCGGCCGGCCTGCTCTCCTTTTCCCTCTCCTTCGACGACTACGTGGTGAGCACCTTCACGGCCGGCGAAACGGTGACCTTGCCGCTCTATCTCGCCGGTGCCTTCCAGCGCGAGATCTCACCCCAGATCCAGGTGCTCTCCATCCTGGTGCTGCTGGCGAGCGCGCTGCCCATAGCACTCGCCGCCCCGCCCCGCGGTGACAACGGACGCCAAGGCCCCTGAGCCTGATCCCCGGCCCGGCCCCCGCGCCAGGCCCCGACCAGGGGGTGGCGAAACGCCCCGCGCGCCCGCCCCATAGGATCAGGCCATGCCCGAGCGCCCCACCACCGGCTCCGTGCCGCCCCTGGGCGAGCTCTTCCCCTTCCCGCTCGATCCCTTCCAGCTGGAGGCGATCGATGCGCTGAACATCGGCCACTCGGTGGTGGTGAGCGCCCCCACCGGCTCCGGCAAGACCCTGGTGGGCGAGTACGCCATCTACCGGGCCCTGGCCCACGGGCGCAAGGTTTTCTACACAACACCGCTCAAGGCCCTCTCCAACCAGAAGCTGCGCGATTTCCGCCACCAGTTCGGCGCCGAAAACGTGGGCCTGCTCACCGGCGACCTGAGCCTCAACCGCGAGGCCCGCGTGGTGGTGATGACCACCGAGATCTTCCGCAACATGCTCTATGCGGAGATCGATCGCGAGGCCGACGACCCCCTCCATGACGTGGAGGCGGTGGTGCTCGACGAGTGCCACTACATGAACGACTCCCAGCGCGGCACCGTCTGGGAGGAATCGATCATCCACTGCCCGCCCTCGGTGCAGCTGGTAGCCCTCTCGGCCACGGTGGCCAATGCGGGTCAGCTCACCGACTGGATCGAGCGGGTGCATGGCCCTTCCCGGCTGGTGTTCAGCGATTACCGGCCGGTGCCGCTGGCCTTCAGCTTCTGCAGCGCCAAGGGCCTCCACCCCCTGCTCAACGACGAAGGCACCGGCCTCCATCCGAATTGCAAGGTATGGCGGCCTCCCAAGACCACCCGCCGCAAGGGGCCGAAGGAGGCCCGCCCGCCCCAACCGGAGGCGCCGCCAATCGCTTTTGTGGTGGCCCAGATGGCGGAGCGCGAGATGCTGCCGGCCATCTATTTCATCTTCAGCCGCCGCGGCTGCGACAAGTCGGTGCGCGATCTGGGCAAGGTGTGCCTGGTGAATCCCGCCGAGCAGGCGCGCATCCGCGTGCGGCTCGATGCCTTCGTGGCGGCCACCCCTGAGGCGGTGCGCGAGGGCCATGCCGATCCGCTGCTGCGTGGAATCGCCGCCCACCACGCCGGCGTGCTGCCGGCCTGGAAGGAGCTGATCGAGGAGCTGTTCCAGCAGGGTCTGATCAAGGTGGTGTTCGCCACCGAAACCCTGGCCGCCGGCATCAACATGCCGGCCCGCACCACGGTGATCTCGGCCCTCTCGAAGCGCACCGAGCGGGGCCACCGGCCCCTGATGGGCAGTGAGTTCCTGCAGATGGCGGGGCGGGCCGGCCGCCGCGGCCTCGATTCCCAGGGCTACGTCGTCACCGTGCAGAGCCGCTTCGAGGGGGTGCGGGAGGCCGGCAGCCTGGCCACCGCGCCCGCCGATCCGCTGGTGAGCCAGTTCACCCCGAGCTACGGCATGGTGCTCAACCTGCTCCAGCGCTACGACCTGGCCAAGGCGAAGGAGCTGGTGGAGCGCAGCTTCGGCCGCTACCTCGCCACCCTCGATCTGGCCGACGACGAGGCCCGCATCGCCGAACTCTCCGCCCAACTGGCCTCCCTGGAAAGCAGCGGCGGCGATGTGCCCTGGGACGACTTCGAGGACTACGAGAAGGAACGGGGCAGGCTGCGGGAGGAGCGGCGCCTGCTGCGGATCCTGCAGCAGCAGGCCGAGGAAACCCTGGCCCACGAGCTCACCCTGGCGCTCCAGTTCGCCAGCGAGGGCACCCTGGTGAGCGTGAAGGCGCCCCAGCTCCGGGGCCGGGTGACCCCGGCGGTGGTGGTGGAGAAGGTGCAGGGTTCTGGTCAGTTCCCCCTGCTGCTCTGCCTCACCGACGAGAACGTGTGGGTCCTGCTGCCCTGCTCGGCGGTGGTGAGCCTCCATGCCGAGCTCAGTTGCCTGCAGGTGTCCCAGCTGGAGCCGCCCGAACTGCGCCACGGGGGCGAACTGCGCCATGGCAACCAGGAGAGCGGCGGCCTGGCCCTGGCGGTGGCCTCGATGGCCCGCCGCCACGACATGCACACCCCCCGCTACGACCTGGCCGGTGAGGTGCAGACCCAGGGCCAGCTGGTGCGGGAGCTGGAGGAGGCGATCGAGCAGCACCCGGCCCACCGCTGGGGCGACCGCAAGCAACTCAAGAAGCACCGCCGCCGCACCGAGGAACTGGCGGCCGAGCTGGAGGAGCGGCAGCGGCTGCTGCACTTCCGCGCCAACCGCCACTGGGACACCTTCCTTTCCCTGATCGACATCCTGCGCTTCTTCGGCGGCCTCGACGGCGACGAGGGCCTCGATCCCACCGAGGTGGGCCGCACCGTGGCCGCCCTGCGGGGTGACAACGAGCTCTGGCTGGGTCTGGCCCTGATGAGCGGCCACCTCGATGAGCTCGATCCAGCCGAACTGGCGGCCGTGCTCGAGGCGATCTCCACCGAAGTGAACCGCCCCGACCTGTGGTGCGCCTGGCCGCCGCCACCGGCCGCCGAGGAAGCCCTCCACGATCTGCGCGGCCTGCGCCGCGAGCTGCAGCGCCAGCAGGAGAGCCGCTCGGTGGTGGTGCCGGTGTGGTGGGAGCCGGAGCTCACCGGCCTGGTGCATGCCTGGGCCAGCGGGGCCAGCTGGGGAGAGGTGATCGCCGCCACCTCCCTCGATGAGGGCGATGTGGTGCGGGTGCTGCGCCGCACCGTGGACCTGCTGGCCCAGATCCCCTATTGCGAGGCGATCAGCGAACGGCTCCGCACCAATTCCCGCCGCGCCCTCAAGGCGATCAACCGCTTCCCGGTCTGCGAGATCGAAGACCTCCAGGCGACCGCGCCCTTGGATCCGGCCACCGAGCGGCCCCCCACTCCAGCGGTGGCCGGCGACACCGCCGCTGCCTCGGACTCCTGAGCGATCCGAGAGAACTTGCTTAGACACTTGCTAAGGTCCACCCGCGATCTAGGCGGGATGCCGTGAGCCAGTCCACAGCTGTGGCCCCCCGCGCAACCGACCGCTCCCGGAAAAGCCCCAGACCTGACGCTCCGGCCACCTACCGCCCCGAGATCGATGGGCTTCGGGCCGTGGCGGTGCTGGCAGTGATCGTGCACCACGTGAGCCCCCGCCTGCTGCCCGGTGGCTACCTGGGGGTCGATATGTTTTTCGTGATCTCGGGCTTCGTGATCACCGGTTCCCTGGCCCAGCGGCCCGCCAGCGGCCTGGGCGATCTGATGCTGGGCTTCTATGGCCGCCGCATCCGGCGCCTGCTGCCCGCCCTACTGCTCTGTGTGCTGATCACGGCGGTGGCCCTATGCCTGGTGAATCCCGATCCGGGCCAGATGCTCGGTGTCGGCTGGCGGGCCCTGTTCGGCACCTCCAACCTGATCCTGCACAAGCTGGCGGTGGATTACTTCCGTCCCGCCGCCGAACTCAATCCCTTCACCCAGACCTGGTCGCTCGGGGTGGAGGAGCAGTTCTATCTGCTCTTCCCGCTGCTGGTGTGGTTCAGCGGCTTCGCCCGAACGGGGCGCGATGGCAGCCGGCGCCTGCTCTGGCTGCTGATCCCGCTGATGGTCGCGTCGTTCGGGGTGTTTGTGCATCAGCTGGGGGTGGATGTGTCGGCGGCGTTCTTCCTGTTGCCCGGCAGGTTCTGGGAGATGGGGGTGGGCTGCCTACTCTGGCTGGCCCTGGCCCTGCGCAAACCCACCGCACCGGATTCGCCCCCGCCCACCGCACCGTCAGGTGCCATTCCTGGCGGCAGGGTCGGCATAGCAGCGCCGATCCCCCTGCCGCTGCCCCTGGCGGCCCTGTTGACCCTGTTGGCCGTGATCGCGCTGCCGCGGCCCTTCGGGGTGGTGCCGGTGGCCTCCGCCGTGGCCCTTACGGCCCTACTGCTGGGCTCACTACAAGCCGGCACCGCAGCCCACGCCCTGCTAACCAGACCACCGCTGGTGTTCCTCGGGCTGATCTCCTATTCGCTCTATCTCTGGCACTGGAGCGTGCTCACCCTGGCCCGCTGGACCGTGGGCGTCAGCCCCACCACCATCCCCCTGTTGGTGGGGCTGATGCTGGCGCTGGCGGTGATCTCCTGGCGCTGGGTGGAGGAACCGCTGCGCCGCTCCCCCTGGTGGCCGGAGCGGTGGCAGGTGGTGGCCACGGGCCTGCTGCTGGCGACGCTGGGAACGGGGCTGCTCCAGGCCCTCACCCGCCATGGCAGCGCCCTCCTCTTCCGGGGTGACCCCAGCGCCGCCCGGGCCATCCCCTCAGCCGACTCGGCTGGCAAACCACCGGACTGTTCCGGCCCGGGCCACGGCCGGCTGCTGTTCGTAGGCGACAGCCATGCCCACATGTTCATTAGCGCCGCCGACCACCTCTGCCGCCGCCACGGGCTCGGCTACGGAGAGGCCGCCACCAACGGGATGCCCTACCCGGCCCTTCACTACACCAATCCCGCCACGGGCATGACGCGGGACGACGCCCTCACCTTCGCCCTGATGGAGGAGCGGCGCTGGGCTTCGCTGCTCCCCGACCTCCCCGGCACCTCTGGCCCCCGCAACGCGCTGGTGCTGGCCCTGCGCTGGCCGCTCTACTTCGACCCTGGCTTCCTGCCCGACAGCGCCCTGCGGCGCACCAGCCACTTCGACCCCTTCAGCGACCTGCCCCTCAGCCGCAGCGAGGCCCTGGGCCGGTGGATCCAAGGGGTGGATGAGATCGCGGCGGCCAACGCCGGCACCCCGATCGTGCTGCTGCTGCCCACCCCGGAATTCGGCGGTGGCGTGCCCATGGAGCTCTGCCAGCCCCAGTGGTTCCGGTCCCATCCTCCCCAGGAGTGCCGCACCGGCCTCGATCGCCGCGGCCTGGATCGGCTGAGCGCCTATCTGAAGGAGCGACTCCAACCCCTGATAGCCCGGCACCCCCATCTGGTTCTCCACGACCCCCTCGATGCGCTCTGTCCGCCGGGCACCGGGCGCTGCCCGCGCCTGCGCGATGGGCGGCTGCTCTATTCCGATGGCGATCACCTCACGGGCTTCGGGGCCTCCCTCGTGCTCGACGACCTAGTGACTTCCCTGCGCCGCCAACAGCGGCTTCCCGCCACCGCTCCCGCCTCGGCCACCAAGGCAGCCCCGGAGCCAGCGCGACCCTGACAGGGAGTTGCAGTTGCTGTTGTGCTTCGCTCTGCTGGCAAACGACTCCCCCCGCGAACCCCAGCCTCTTCTATGGGGGCTTCGTGCGCAGCCGCAACGTGCTCAACACCATGGTGATGGGCTTTCCGCCATGGCCGTGGTGAGCGTGCTCTGTGTGCTACTCGGCTACAGCCTCGTCTTTGCGCCGAGCACGGGTCCCTTGGCGCCCTTCATCGGCGGCCTGCAGCGCGGGCGGGCTTGTCCAACTGGGCCGAACCGGCTTCGTGGTGCTCTGGGTGGGGGTGGGCACCTACGTGGTGCTCACGCTGATCCGCCAGGTGTTGCCCCTGAGGGTGAGCGATCTCAGTGAGCAGCAGGGCCTCGACATCAACGCCCACGGTGAGGAGGCCTACAACGGCGAGTTCACCGGCTGAGGGCTTTGAGCCCGGGCCGCCTCAGCGGTTGCCCGGCCGCAGCACCAGGACCACCACCGCCAGCAGCAGGGTGGTGCTCACCACGGCATACACCACGTCGGCCTGGGCGATCCAGAAGCTGGCGATCAGGGGCATGGCAGGCAGGGACAGGGAAGGCCGCACCCTGGCTCAGAAACTCACCACCGCATTCACCCCCAGAGCCAGGGCATTGGGGGTGGAGGGACTGCCGCCGGGATGGATCAGATACTGAACGCCCGGCTGCAGGCTCAGACCCGGCAGCACCTGGATGGCATAGGAGAGTTCGAGTGTGAGCTCGCTCACCTGAGGCCGGATCGCAGGATCGAGTAACGCCTGGGCCTGTTGTTGCCTGCGGAGATCGCCGCTGTAGCCGCCATAGGCCACACCCAGGGCCAACACATCCTTCGGGCGGCTGGCCAGAGGGCCATTGGCCACCACACCGGTGCTGAAAAAGAACGGCATCGGACTCACCGCCTGGTCGGGGGCGGCCACCAGGCTGCCGAACACCCCCACCTGGCGCGCCTCGCTCCTGGCGCCCAGCCGGGCCACCGCTTGGTCGGCCACCACATAGAAGCCATGGCGGCCGGAGCTTGAGGTGTTCGTGTTGTAGGCCGGCACCGAGCCGCCCAGCACAAAGCCGCCCAGCTTGATGTTGCCGGGAAGGGCCGTGGCCCCTGGCTGCTGGTTGCGCGTCCAGCCGATCTCCCCGAGTCCCAGGGCCGGACCCTGGAAGGTGAAATCGAGGCCATGGCGGCTGGCCAGACCCACCTCGGGGTCACCGTTGTAGATGCCGGCCATCACGTAGACATCGCCGCGGGGTTCATAACGGGCCCGGGCTCCCCAGGTGGTGGCGGGATAGCCGAAGGCGCCGGGAGCGTTGTAGAAGATGGCGAAGGGGATGGCATTGAAGGCCACCGAGGTGAATTGACGGAAGTAGGAGGAACCTGCAAACTCTTCGCCATAGAGGCTGTCGATTGAGAGCCGGCCAACGCGCAGACTCAGCTGATCATCAAACAAAGCCTGTGTGTAGCTGAGGGTGGTCAGCCGCGGACCAGGGGGAGCCACATCCGACGACTGGATTGGGAAGGTGTTGCCCACCACATTCTGGGAAAGCTGATTACCAAAATTCAGCGAGAATCCCACCTGGAATTCACCTCCCGGGATTGCCAGCGCCCTGGCGGTATCCACCTTCAGATCAGCGCTCAGCATGCTGTAGGTGGTGAAGCCCCGCGACAGGCCACCGCTGGGGTTGCCATAGGGATCGGTGATCAGCAGCAGCATCGGCTTGATGCCCTGCTCCCACAGCGAGCTGCGCAGGCCGCCCCAGTCACCAAAGAGGTGGCTCTCGGCGAATTGCCGATCCTTCGCCACAAGCGCATCGGGAACAGCGGCCAGCAGAGGTGCCGATGCGGTCGGGGCTGGCCGTTGCAGGGAGGGGCGGGAGGTCGGGCCGATCTCCTGGGCAGCCACCGGTTTCAGCGCAATGGGCAGAAGGGCGGGAAGAAGCAACACACAACTGGAAATGCGCACAACCCATCCCCGCAGCAAAACTGCCATCAGCCAACCGTGTCGATTTTTGAACGCTGACGCTAGAGAGATGGATGCTTTCCTATGCCAAGTGGTGGACAATTGGGCGTTCGCCCTAGCCGGCGCGGCTGAGTGGCGGCAGGCCAGCGATCGCCGCTGGCTGAAACCCACAAAACAGCTACGGTGCGATCAGGATGTGGCAACGGGTTGAGAGGTCTGCACGGTCCTGCCATCCCGCAGACAAGAGGAGCCTGAGGGTTTTCTTCGACATTTCTCACCGTTTTGAAGGCCTGACGACCTATCTCAGGAGCCAGTCTGTTCAGCCCAGGGGCTTCTAGCCGGAAGCCGTTGTCATTCTCCTCCTCCCTCCACCCCGCCGCCCGAATTCCCTTCCCATGCCCCCCCTCGCCAAGGACGCAACGCGATGAGCGCCACCCGTGTTGAAAAGGACAGCCTCGGCTCCGTTGAGGTTCCCGCCGACAAGCTCTGGGGAGCCCAGACCCAGCGCTCGCTCGAGCATTTCTGCATCGGCGACGATCTGATCCCCCGGGAGATGATCCCCGCCTACGCGATCGTGAAAAAGGCGGCCGCCCTGGTGAACAACGCCGCCGGCCGCCTGGCCGATCCGCAGAAGAACCTGATCGTGCAGGTATGCGATGAGATCCAGGCCGGCCAGCACCTCGACCAGTTCCCGCTCCATGTCTGGATGACCGGCAGCGGCACCCAGTTCAACATGAACGTGAACGAGGTGATCGCCAACCGCTGCTCCCAGATCGCGGGTCAGCCGCTGGGCAGCAAGACGCCGGTCCACCCCAACGACCACGTCAACATGTCGCAATCGTCGAACGATTCGTTCCCGACGACGATGAACGTGACGGCGGTGCTCGGCGTGAAGCAGAAGCTGATGCCGGCCGTGAAGGCCCTGCGCGATGGCCTCGATGCCAAGGCCCAGGCCTGGGCCGACATCGTGAAGATCGGCCGCACCCACCTCCAGGACGCCACCCCCCTCACCCTCGGCCAGGAAATTTCCGGTTATGTGGGGATGCTGGATGACAACCTCCAGCGGCTTGAGCAGGCGGTGGCAGGCACCTACCGGCTGGCCCTCGGGGGCACGGCCGTGGGCACGGGTCTCAACTGCTCCCCAGGCTTCGACACGGCGGTGGCCGCCCAGATCGGCGAGCTCACCGGCCTGCCCTTCATCACCGCGCCCAACAAGTTCACCGTGCAGGGCGCCCACGACGACCTGGTGCAACTCAGCGCCACCCTCAAGACCCTGGCGGTGTCGCTTTACAAGATCGCCAACGACATCCGCCTTCTCTCCTGCGGCCCCCGGGCCGGCTTGGCGGAACTGAAGATCCCGGCCAACGAGCCCGGCTCCTCGATCATGCCCGGCAAGGTGAATCCCACCCAGTGCGAGGCGCTGGCGATGATCAGCGTGCAGGTGATGGCCAACGATGTCGCCGTGGCCTTCGGCGGAGCCGGCGGCTATCTGGAGATGAACGTCTACAAGCCGCTGCTGATCTTCAACATCATGAAATCGGTGCGGATCATGACCGATGGCTGCACCAACTTCCGCACCTTCCTGGTAGAAGGAGCCGAGCCGAACCACAAGCAGATCGATGCCTTCCTGCAGCGCTCCTTGATGCTGGTCACGGCCCTCAGCCCGGTGATCGGTTACGACAAGGCCTCCCAGGTGGCCCACTACGCGCTCGATAACGACCTCAACCTCAAGGAAGCGGCCCTGAAGCTGGGCTTCGTCTCCGAGGCGGATTTCGACCGCGTCGTCGATCCCGTGAAGATGGTCAAACCCTATGTGGCCTCCTCCAGCTGAGGAAGAGCCACCTGCTTCTGACGACGTGCCGGTTCAGCTGGTTCATCCGGTTCAGCCCATCACGGGCCCAGCTCAGTCGCTCCAGCGGATTCAGCCGTTCCTAAGGGCTCAACCGTTTCAGCGGCTCAACCGCTCGCGTTGTCCCGCTCCGTTCTCGACCTCCTTTCCCCCCCCCCTTCACCCACACACCAGCCATGACCGACCCCAACAAGCGCGGGATGGAACTCCTGCATGATCCCACCCTCAACAAGGGCACCGGCTTCACCGCCGCCGAACGGGAAGCCCTGGGCCTCACCGGCCTGGTGCCCGAGGTCACCGAAACCCTCGAAACCCAGCTCAGCCGCGTGATGGAGCAGCTGGCCAAGAAGGCCACCGATCTCGACCGCTTCATCTACCTGATGGGCCTGCTCGACAGCAATGAAACGCTGTTCTACCGCACGTTGATGTCGGATCCGGCGCGGTTCCTGCAGATCGTCTACGACCCCACAATCGGCGACGCCTGCCTGAATTTCGACCACATTCTGCGGCGCCCCCTGGGCATGTATCTCTCGATCACCCAGAAGGGCAAGGTCAAGGAGGTGCTGCGCAACTGGCCCGAGAAGGATGTGCGCTTCATCTGCGTGACCAACGGCGGCCGCATCCTCGGCCTCGGCGATCTCGGCGCCAACGGCATGGGGATCCCGATCGGCAAGCTGCAGCTCTACACCGCCACGGCCGGTGTGCCACCCCAGGGCCTGCTGCCGATCTACCTCGATGCCGGCACCAACAACGAGCCCTACCTGGCCGATCCCCTTTACGTGGGCCTGCGCCAGCACCGGCCACCCACTGAAGAGCTCTATGCCTTCGTGGATGAGTTCGTGGAGGCGGTGCAGGAGGTGTTCCCCCACTGCTGCATCCATTTCGAGGATTGGACTGGTGTGGATGCGATCAACCTGCTGGCCCGCTATCGCGAAAAAGTGTGCTGCTACAACGACGACATCCAGGGCACCGCTGGTGTCACCCTTGCCGGCGTGATCAACGCCCTCAAGCTCACCGGCGGTGAGCTCAAGGATCAGCGACTTCTCTTCCTCGGTGCCGGTTCGGCCGCCATCGGCCTGGCCAACCTGATGGTGTCGGCCCTCGGCCAGCAGGGCATCCCCGCCGAAGTGGCCCGCCAGCAGATCCGCATGTTCGACACCCAGGGCCTGGTGGTGTCAGGTCGCCCCGGTCTACCCGACCACAAGAAGCCCTACGCCAAGGATCTGCCCCCCAGCCAGCCCTTCGATCACACCAGCCTGGAGAGCGAATGCCCCCGCATCGTCGAGGCCATCGACGACTTCAAGCCCACGATCCTGATCGGCGTGAGCACTGTGAGCAACCTGTTCAACCAGGAGGTGGTGGAAGCGATGGCGCGTCACAACGCCCAGCCGATCATCTTCCCCCTCTCCAATCCCACGGTGAAGATGGAACTCATGCCGGATAATGCCTATAAATGGACCAACGGAACATGTGTCTATGCAGGAGGTGTTCAGCTCCCGATTGTGCATCTCAATGGCCACACCTACGTTCCCTCGCAGGCCAACAACCTCTACATCTTCCCGGCCGTGGGCCTGGCGATCCTGGCCACCAACGCCCGGATCGTGACCGATGAGATGTTCATCGAGGCGGCCCATGCCGTGGCCGACCAGGTGACCGCCGAGCAGCTCAAGCTGGGCATGCTGTTCCCGCCCCAGTCCGAGGTGCTGGAGGTGGCGATCCACACCGCCACCCGGGTGGCCAAGCTGGTGTTCGACAGCAACCTGGCCCAGGTGGCCCGGCCGGACGACATCGAGGCCCTGGTTCGCAGCCACGTCTACATGCCCAGCTACTCCTGAGGCGAGGCTCCGGGGCGGCTGCGGCCGCCCCTCCCATTGAGATCAAATCCCCAGCCGCTCCCAGATCACCGCCAGGTTGGCCTGGTGAAGGTCGGTGGAGAAGCAGTCAGCCAGCTGCCCGGGGCTGAGGCGGGCCGTCACGTCCGCGTCAGCTTCGAGGTTGGCGCGGAAGTCGCCGCCTTCGGTGTTCCAGGCGGTGTGGGCGTTGCGCTGCACGATGCGGTAGGCCTCCTCGCGGGCCAGGCCGCTCTCCACCAGGGCCAGCAGCACCCGCTGGCTGAACACCACACCGCCGTAGACATTCATGTTGCGGGCCATGTTCTCGGGGTAGACCCCCAGGCCCTTCACCACCTCGGCCATCTCCCGCAACATGAAGTGCAGGGTCACCGAGCAATCGGGCAGCATCATCCGCTCCACCGAGCTGTGGCTGATGTCGCGCTCATGCCAGAGGGCACAGTTCTCCAGGGCGGCCACGGTGTAGCTGCGCAGCACCCGGGCCAAACCACCGATGCGCTCGCTGCGGATCGGATTGCGCTTGTGGGGCATGGCGGAGCTGCCCTTCTGGCCCTTGGCAAAGTTCTCCTCCACCTCGAGCACATCGGTGCGTTGCAGGTTGCGGATCTCGGTGGAGAAACGCTCCAGCGAAGCCCCCACCAACGCCAGGGTCTGCACGTATTCGGCGTGGCGGTCGCGGCCGATTACCTGGGTGCTGGCGGTATCGGGCTCCAGGCCCAGCAGCCGGCAGGTGATCGCCTCCACCTTGGGATCGGTGTTGGCGTAGGTGCCCATGGCGCCGCTGATCTGGCCCACCGCCACCACAGTCTCCAGGCGTTCGAGCCGCTCGCGATTGCGTTCGGTTTCGGCCAGCCAGCCGGCCACCTTGAAGCCGAAGGTGATCGGCTCGCCGTGGATGGCGTGGGAGCGGCCGATCATCACGGTGCCCTTATGAGCCCGGGCAAGCTCGCGCAGGGCGTCCGCCAGGCCATCGAGTTCCGTGCGCAGCAGGGCCACCGAAGCCTTCAGCTGCAGCGCCAGGCCGGTGTCGAGCACATCGGAGCTGGTCATCCCCACGTGGATGTAGCGCCCGGCATCACCCACGTACTCATTCACGTTGGTGAGGAAGGCGATCACGTCGTGGCGCACCTCGGCCTCGATCTCCAGGATGCGGGGCACCTCAAAGGCCGCCTTCTCACGGATCGTGGCTAGGGCTTCGGCGGGCACCCGGCCCAGCTCCACGTTGGCGGCGGTGGCGGCGATCTCCACATCGAGCCAGCTCTGGAACTTGGCCTCTTCGCTCCAGAGGCGGCCCATCTCGGGCAGGGTGTAGCGCTCGATCAAGGCGGGGGCAGCTGGCGATTCAGCCCACCAACCTATCGGGCCAGGCTGCACCCCCCAGGCATCACAAGGCTGGGGGCAGCGCTCAGGCGGCGGGCAGGAGGCGGCGGTGGGGCACCTCCCAGTGCACCCCCCGTCCCCAGGCCTGCTGGCGCACCCAGCAGCGTCCCCCCTGGCACTGGATCAGCTGGAAGGGGGGCAGGTCGTCGGGATGGTCGTGGAGGAGCACGAAACTGCCGGGGCGCAGCAACGTCACCACCTGGCCAAGGGCCGCTCGAGCGGTGGGGGTCGAACGCGTAAGACCGGACTGGGCCATGGTCTGGGGCTGGGGCTAAGCAGGGCAGGGCGCCATCCTCTGGCGCTTTGGCAGGGATCACCCCCCGCCCACCGCTTTTGTTCCGTTTCCCTTGTGGTTCCATAACAACAGGTGTTGATGCCCTGGCATGGCCGGTCGGCAGCGGCTTGATCTTGAGCTGGTGGAGCGGGGTCTGGCCGCCAGCCGCCAGCAGGCGCAGCAGCTGATCCGCTCTGGGCGGGTGCGGAGCGGCACCACCGTGCTCGACAAACCCGGCGTGGCCGTGGCGGCCTCCCTGCCCCTGGCGGTGGAGCAGCCCCCCCGCTTCGTCTCCAGGGGAGGCGAGAAGCTGGTGGCCGCCCTGGAGGCCCTACCGATCGCGGTGGAGGGCCGCACCTGCCTGGATGGGGGCATCTCCACCGGTGGCTTCAGCGACTGCCTGCTGCAGCACGGGGCATCGCGGGTCTACGGCATCGATGTGGGCTACGGCCAGACAGCCTGGTCGCTGCGCACGGATCCCCGGGTGGTGCTGCGGGAACGCACCAACCTGCGCTACCTCGAAGCGGCCGACCTTTACGGCCCCGAGGACCCATGGCCCGATCTGGCCGTGGCCGATGTGTCGTTCATCTCGCTGACGCGGGTGCTGCCGGCACTGCGGCGCTTGCTGGTGCGGCCGTCGGAGGCCCTGGTGCTGGTGAAACCCCAGTTCGAGGTGGGACCCGGCCGGGTGGGCAAGGGCGGCGTGGTCCGCGACCCGGCCGCCCATGTCGACGCCATCGTCGGGGTGATCAGCGCAGCGGCCGAGCTCGACTGGGAAGCGGCGGGCCTGATCGGATCGCCGATCACGGGTCCGGCCGGCAACCACGAATACCTGCTCTGGCTGGTGGAGCGTGGAGGAGGGCAGGAGGCAACTCCCTTCCAGGTGCCTGAAACCATTCAGGCCGTGGTTGCAGCAACCACGGCCCGCAGGTCCTCTTCCTTAGAGCCTGGAGGGATCTGACACTCGGCAGCAAGCGGCCACAAGAGGGTCGCCCGAGGGAATGCATGCCAAGGTGTCTGGGCGTCGGCGCTCGGAGACCTTGGGGCTCAAATGGCGCCGCTGTCGCGGTCGCCGGTGCGGATCCGGATCACAGAGTCGATCGTGCTGATGAAGATCTTGCCGTCGCCGATCTCCCCGGTGCGGGCCGCGTCCTGGATGGCGTTCACCACCGTGTCGACCCGGTCGTCATCGACGACGATCTCGAGCTTGAGCTTCTGCAGGAACTCCACAGTGAACTCGGAACCGCGGTAACGCTCGACCTGGCCCTTCTGGCGGCCGAATCCGCGCACCTCGCTCACTGTCATGCCGACGATGCCCGCGTTGACCAGGGCGATCTTGACGTCTTCGAGCTTGAAGGGCCGGATGATGGCCTCGATTTTTTTCATAGGTGGAGCGGTGTTCGACCTGCGGTCCGTCTGCCAGTTTCGCAGACGGGCAGGGCCCTGTGACCACCCCATTAGGCAGGAGCGGCCTGGGGGCCGTCGTTACCGTTGTTACCGGCCTGGCCCAGTACGGTCAAAGTCCCACCCCGATACCCCATGGCCAGCGCCAATTCCACCGCCGAGCTGCCAGCCGAACCGCTGCCGACCACGCCCGCCGCTTCCGCCCCGGCAACGGTCACCCCTCGCTATGGGGAGCGGGCGATTGCCGAGGCTCAGTTGATCTGCTTCGAGAATCCGCGGCCGGGCCGGCCCTACGAGGTGACGATCGAACTGCCGGAATTCACCTGCAGCTGTCCCTTCTCGGGCTACCCCGACTTCGCGGTGCTGCGGCTGCTGTACCAACCGGGCCCGAGGGTGCTGGAACTCAAGGCGCTCAAGCTCTACGTGAACAGCTACCGCGACCGTTCGATCTCCCACGAGGAGGTGGCCAACCGCATCCTCGATGACCTGGTCGAGGCCAGTGCCCCCAGCTGGATGGAGCTGGTGGCCGATTTCAACCCGCGCGGCAACGTCCACACCGTGGTGCGGGTGAGCCACGGGGTCCGTCAGCCCTGCTGAGGAAGCGAGTTTGGGGCTGTGGCTGGGGCCCCGGCATCAGGCCCTCCTCCAGAACCGCCGGAGCGCTGGCTCTGAAGATCCTTCAGCAGAAGGGGGAGCTCAGCGGCAAAGGCCGTGAGATTGCGGTTGCACAGACCGCCCACGTGAAGCCGGCCCTGTTCGGCCACGGCCCAGATCTGCCGGGTGGCGATCAGGCTGAGCCCGCCACCGAGCAAGGCCACGGCAAACCCCGTGTACACCAAAGGCACGCCGGGATCACGCTTGAGCAGGATGCCGCTGGCCGGCAGCACCCCCGCCACCCGGATCGGGATACCCCGCACCTCCACCGCCTCGCCGCCCGGGACCAGGCTGGCAAGGATGTCGCCATCGGGTCCGTAGACATCCACGGGTCCATCCTCGCTGCGGAGGGCCAGCAGCACGGGCTGGCTGCCATCG
Organism: Cyanobium sp.; assembly: GCA_040399305.1. Taxonomy (GTDB): domain Bacteria; phylum Cyanobacteriota; class Cyanobacteriia; order PCC-6307; family Cyanobiaceae; genus Cyanobium. The sequence goes on along the minus strand of JBBASH010000039.1, from coordinate 16,961 downwards.
GGCCGGGTGGGCAGGATCAGGCCCCACACCTGCTCGCCGAGCTGGGGGAAAGGCTGGAGCGGAAGCTGCAGCACGGGGCTGCGGCCGAGTTGCAGATCGATGGCAGCCAGAGCCCAGTCGGCCTGGTACAGGGTGATGCCACGGGTGCGAAGCGGATGGTTCACGCTGATCTGGGCCGGCTCGGGCGGAGGGGCTGGCGTTCCATCGGCCGGAGCCGGCGGCAGGATGCGCAGATCGGAGGTGAACTGTTCCGGCCGGCCGGCAGGATCGCGCTGAATGGCGAAGCGATCAAGGGCCACGGTGAGCCGGGTGTTGCCCCGGCTGTCCATCAGCTCCAGATCGTGACCCGGGGCCAGGAACTGCTCGAGGCGCTGGCCACCGAGGGCACCCCAGCTGGCCCCCACCATCAGCAACACCATGCCCGCATGCACGAGCAGGGGGCCCACCCGGCCAGCCACACCACGACGGCCGGCGAGGCGACCGGGCTGGCGGCGCACCTGCCAGCCGCGGCGGCCCAGGAGGCCCTCCAGGTGGGTCAGATCGACCTCGGCATCGGGGCTGGGCAGCGTTTCGGCCACACTCAACTTGCTCAGCTGGCGGGGCTCGCGGTAGTCGATCCAGCGGAGCGAGGCCTGCAGCGCCGGCCACTGGCGGCGCCAACTGCAGAGCAGCAGCGCCAGCCCCAGCCAGGCCAGCAGGCCGAGGAACCAGCCGCTGGAATACACATGGTCGAGCTGCAGAGCGAGCACGCCATCACCCCGCACCAGGCCGAGCCAGGGCGCGGGGTCATAGAGCTGGTGGTAGAAGGCCTCACTCTCCTTTTGGGGGATGGCGGTGCCGATGCCGCTGGCCACGGCGATCACCAGCAGCAGCACGATCGCCACCCGCAGGTCGGCGATCCAGGCCACCAGGCGTTGGAGGGAGCGCAGGGAAGGGAAGGAGGTGGTGCTCACGGCAGCTGGGCCAGAAGGGTGAGGGCGCCGGTGGTGAGCAGCACCACGCCGCTGATCGGCGGGATCCACTGCCCGATGCGCCGCAACCCCAGCAGGGCGGGGAGGCTGGCGGCGGCGGTGCCCGCCACGAGCAGGGGCACCACCTGGCCCGCGCCGAAGGCGATGAGCAGCAGCATGCCGGTGAGGGGACGGCCACTCTGGGCCATCCAGGTGAGCAGCACCGCCAGCACCGGGGTGGTGCAGGGGGTGGCCGCCAAGCCGAAGGCAAGGCCCGCCGCCAGGGGCGCCAGGGGGGCCGGCACGAGCCTGCGCCAGCGATCCGGATCGGGACCGGCCGGCAGGGGGAAGCGCAGCAGACCGAGCAGGTTGAGCCCCATCACCACGGCCACCACCGCCACCAGCAGGGGCACCTGGGTGGGGAGGCTGCCGTAGAGGTGCCCCAGGAGGCCGCTGGCGAGGCCGAGCAGCACTAGGGAGAGCACGATCCCGCCCGCGAAGCTCAGGCTCCGCTGCCAGGGCAGGGAGGGACGGGCCGCCCTGGCCACCGCCACGGAGCCATCCGCTGCCGCCACGAGAAGGCCGTTGGCCGCTTCAGCGGCACCGCCAGCGGTGGTGCCGGCATTGGTGGTGCCTGAATCGGTGCCTTGCCCAGGCTCCCTGCCACCGAAACCGGCGAGGTAGGCCAGGGTCACCGGGAGCAGGGAGAGCGAGCAGGGGCCGAGGCTGGTGAGCAGGCCGCCGCCGAACACCAACGCCAAGGTGAAGGGGCCGGGATGGCCCAGGGAAAGACGCAACAACTGCTCACTGCTGCGGGCCCAGTCGGCAAGCAGCGGACCGAGGCTCAGCATGGCCAGGCTTGGGGAAGGCTCAGCCTATCGGTGCAGCAGGGGGGCGCCGCCGGCGGGGACGGGCGGTTTCCAACCCCGTGGACTCCAGCCCGCAACGGATCAGCAAACCGGCCACAAAAAGGCTCATCAGCAGGGAGTTGCCGCCGTAGCTCACCATCGGCAGGGGCAGGCCAGTGGTGGGCATGGCGCCGCTGGCCACGGCGATGTTGAGGATCGACTGCCCCACCAGCAGGGCGGTGCAGCCGATTGCCACCAGACGGTGCTGGTTGCTGCGGCAGGCAAGGGCGACCCGCAGCCCCACGAAGCCAAAGGCGGCCAGGAAGAGCAGGAACATCAGGCAGCCCACGAAGCCGAATTCTTCGGCGTAGACCGCAAAGATGAAATCGGTGGTCTGGATCGGCAGGTACTGGAGCTTTTGGGTGGAGAGGCCGAAACCCTGACCGAAGGGGCCACCCGAGCCGATCGCCAGCAGGCTCTGCACCAGCTGATAACCGCGGCCTTGGGCATCCTTCCAGGGATCGAGGAAGGAGGTGACCCGCAGCCGCTGGTAGGTGTTCAGGGCGATGCTGGCGATGCCTACCAGGCCACCCGCCCCGGCGGCACCCAGCAGCAGGGGGAGAGAAAGGCCAGCCGCCAAGGCCATCAACCAGAGCAGCAGGCCGGTGAGGGCGGCGGTACTGAGGTTGGGCTGCTTGAGGATGAGCAGGATCAGGCCGCCGAAGATCGCCAGCCACAACAGCTTCTGATCGAGGCCAATGCGGCGCCAGTGGGAGAAGAGCACGGCCCCCTGCAGCACCACGAAGGGCTTCACCAGTTCGGTGGGCTGGATCTGGATCGGACCCAGCACCAACCAGCGGCTGGCGCCGTTCACCGTGCTGCCGATCACCAGGGTGGCGGCAACCAGCACCAAGCCCACCAGCAGCCCGAGCGCGCCAAAATGCAGCCAGCGCCGCAGGCTGGTGCTGATCGCCAGCCAGAACAGGGACCAGCTGGCCAGCAGCCAGAGGAACTGACGCTTGAGGTAGTAGGCCGCATCGCCCATCTCCCGCTCAGCCACCCACCAGCTTGCGGAGGTGAGCACGAGCAGGCCCACCAGGCTCCAGAGGGCCGTCAGACCCACCAGCAGCCGCGTTTCCGCCGGCCAGACCTCCCAGGGGAGAGGCAGAACCGGGGAACGTTCAGGGGGGGCAAGGGCGGCGGCCGACTCCTGAGCGGAAGATCGGCGGCGGGGAGCGGTTCTCGCCAAGGCCTGACACCAACAAGAGCTTGGATCCATTGAGCCGTGCCCGGCGCGGTTTTGTCGAGGGCCCGGGAGCCAAAACCAACTTCGACCGTTACGGATGCCCAAGGGGTCTAGACCGCTGGGCCAGCACGGCTGAACGAGATTCCAGGGCTGACAGGGCTGCCATGAAAAAACCCGACCAAAGGCCGGGTTCAAGGTGGAATCACCTAAGACGATGAAGAGAGTTCCCCTTCAATTGCCGACGTTCTGTTGGCGACGTCCCGTGGCGAGTTCAACCTTGAGGATCTTTCCACCCTGCTTCATGATCCGCTGTTGTTCAGCGAACCAGCTGTCATAGGGCACCCACTTGGTGAAGTAGGTGTTCTGGAGTTCCCGCTGACTGCGCACCTTCTCAGGGCAAGGGATGCAGGCCGTGATCTTGAAGAGACGCATGGATGAAATCCTCGGAACGTACCAGTGAAGGAGCTCGGGATCAGTTACCGAGACCGGAGCTGATGTAATCGAGATAGACACCCATTTCACGACCGGCGTCCGGACCCACGAGGGCGGCGGTGGCCTCCTTCATGGCCTGGATCGACTGCACGGTGGCGCCGATGGGCACGCCCAGGGAGTTGTAAGTCTCCTTGAGGCCGTTCAGCACCCGCTCGTCGAGGATCGAGGTATCGCCAGCCAGCATGGCGTAGGTGGCGTAGCGCAGGTAGTAGTCGAGGTCGCGGATGCAGGCCGCATAGCGACGGGTGGTGTACATGTTGCCGCCCGGACGGGTGATGTCCGAGTACAGCAGCGATTTGGCCACAGCTTCCTTGATGATCGCCGAAGCATTGGCGCTGATGGTGGCGGCGGCACGGACGCGCAGCTCACCGCTGGCGAAGTACTTCTCCAGACGCCCCATAGAGGAGCCGTCTAGATAGAGGCCCTGGACGTCGGACTGATTGATGACGTTGGTGATGGCGTCTTGCATGGATCCTGAGGGGGGAGCGATGAAGGGAGGAGGTTGGCCTCAGGAGAGGGCGCCGACCACGTAGTCGAAGTAGAAGCCAGCTTCTTCGGCGTCGGCGCCGGTGAGGATGCTGGTGGCCACGGCCTTCATTTCACGCACGGATTCCGCAAGCGCTTCCAGGGGGGTGCCCAGGGCGCGGTACATCTCACGGGCGCCGATGATCCCGATCTCTTCGATGGGGGTGACATCGCCGGCCACGACCCCGTAGGTCACGAGGCGGAGGTAATAATCCATGTCGCGCAGGCAGCTCGCCGTCATCTCTTCGCCGTAGGCATTGCCGCCGGGGGAGATGAGGTCGGGACGCTTCTGAAAGAGGGCGCCGCCGGCCTGCTTCACAATGCGCTCGCGGCTCTCGGCCAAGACCTGAGCCACCCGCAGACGGCGTTGCCCGCCGGCCACGAAGGACTTGATCTGGTCGAGTTCGCCAGGGCTGAGGTAGCGGGCTTCGGCGTCCGCGTTGATGATCGAGTTGGAGACGATGCTCATGCAGTTCTGCCTCGAAACAAGCGGTCGCCGTTGAAGGAGACCGGTATCCGGTGGGTAAGGGGTGCGACCGGCATTGCCGACCGCCGCATCATTCTGTGGCAAGGCCCTCGTCCCTCCCGAGGGGCGGTAACAGTTCTTCACGGCGACGCCGCTTGATAAACCCTTGCCCCGCAATGGATCTGAGCGGCAGCCCGGCGAAAGAATGTGAATCATCGTGACACACGAAAAGGCGGCATCAGGCGATGTGATGCCGCACAAGTTCATTGCATTCGATGTCAGAATTGCACGAAAAACCAGATCTGGAAGTTTGCCTCCACTCCCTCCTTTGACGGCAGTTCCACCTGCCCCCACGCTGCCTCCGGTTCGACCACGCCCGTGGCCCATGGTCACTGAGAGCGGATCAAACGCCAGCGGGGCTGAGCCTGAGGGGGTGCCAGGCTGGTGGACAGCCAGGAGAGATCAGGCAGATCGGGGCGAGGCCCCGAGCCAGGATTTCTCAAGGATGCGGTCAGATGGTCAGATTGCCATCCCACTGCCCGCAGGGAGAGGAACGATCCGTGCTCCGAGCCGTCTCCTCTCAGATGGCACCCCGGGGGGCGGGGTTGAGGGCGGCGTTGCCGCCGTAGAGGGAAGCGGTGCGGTTCACCGTGGTGAGGGGAATGCCATCCGCGGTCTGCAGACCGCGCAGGTAGGGAACGGTGTCCTGGCCGAAGCTGCTGGCGTACTCGGGGTTGTCGAGCACGAGGCGAACCGCCGCCTGCTGCCCGTTGCGCACCCGGGCAGCTAGGTAACGGCTGGCTTCGGCCGGCTGGGCAGCACGACCAAGCAGGGCCAGGTAGGCCGCCGCGGCTCCACGGAGGGGAGCGAGGCGATCGAGGCGGTTCTGGAAGAGGTCGCTACCGGCCACCACCGCCACAAATTCAGCCACCGAGAGCTGGCCATCCCGCAGCTGGGATTCGGCATCGCCGAGGCGTTCGGCGGCGAGGGGCTGGCGATTGAGCAGCTGGCGATAAGTGGCCTCCACCACAGCCCTCACCTCGGCGGCGGTGGGCGCCTTGGCCAACGTGAGGGGACGGCCGAGGCTCTGCCGACGACGGAAGCCCTGGGGTGTGCCGGTGCGCAGGGCCTTCTCCATGGCCCCAGAGGGTGCAGGGGCCGAACCGGTGAGGGCGCCACCGGTGATGGCTGCGCGCCAATTGCCGGAAGCGGAAGCCGGCAGCGTGGTGGGAGCGGCCGGTCTTACGCCGCCGGGACGCTGCCAGGCCGCCGGGGCGCTCGAACCGGGACGGCTGGGGACCCCGCTCCAGCGGCGGCTTGGGAGGGGAGCCTGACGCACCGAACCGGGACCGGCCGCAGCTGGAGCGGGGGCGAGGGGAACCTGGCCACCACTGATCTGGGCCGACCACCCGCCCCGGACCACCGGCCGGCTGGTGAGATTCCGGGACACCGGATCGCCGCTGCTCGTGCGCAACTGCTGGGAGGGCGCCACATCCGGACGCTTAGCCAGGGTGAGATCGGCGTAGGCGCCGGCCTGGAAGGGGCGCCGCAGGGCGGGCACCCGGCGGCTATTCACATCGGTGGGGGTGATGAACCGCTCGTAGGGAACGGTGTCCTCACCAAAGGTTTCGTTGTATTCGGGGCTGTTGATCAGGGCATCGACGACGCCATAGAAACCGCTGCGGGCCGCAATGCCGAAGTATTGGTCGATTTCCCAGCGACCGAAGGTGGGACGACCCAGCAGGCGACGGTGAATCACCTCGATCGCCTTACAGATGTAGAGACCGCTCCAATAGCGGCGGCGGAAGGCATTGGAACGGGCCACTTGGCGCACGAACTCGCGCAGGGAGATGTCACCGTTCTCGAGTTTGATCTCCTCCACCATGTTGCGCTCGCCCGCGTAGCCGGTGTTGCCGAGGATCTGGTTGTAGACCCCCCGGATCACGGCCTGGGTGCTCGCCTCGGTGCCGCGAATGCTGGGCTGGCCGCCGCGCCGCGGCACGGAGGAGCCGCCGGTGGCGATCTGCTGGAGGCGCAGCACCTTGGGCCCCACCCGGCGGGGCACCGCCTTGCGGAACTGGGCGCTGTTCATCGGACCGGGCTGGCTGATGCCATTGCCGATCAGGATGCGGCGGGTGTCATAGCCGAAGGGCACCGCCCGCGTGGCCACCGAGGCGGTGCCGGAGGGGAAGATGGCGCCGTAGTTGAGGCCAAGCGGATCGTTGCCACCGCCGTAGGGGTGCTGATCAGGGAGAGGCTGGCGGTAGGAGGCGTAGAGGGTGACGTATTGGGGAGCCCCCTCAAAGGGTGCGCTGAACCGGAAGAGCTTGCGGTTCGACCCCCAGCCGGCGCTCTCCTGGGCCTCTTCGCCCAGATCGCGCAGGTAGGGCACGGTTTCTTCGCCGAAGACCCGGGCGTACTCCATCGAATTGACCAGGGCATCCACCAGACCCTTGAGGCCCTTGGCGGACACGATGTCGAAGTAGCGGGTGAACTCCTCGCGGGAGCTGATGCCGCGGCCGAGGAAGTGGCGGAACGCCAGCTCCACCACCCGGCTATTCACGAAACGACCGTAGAACTGACGCCGGTATTCGTTGCTATGGCCTAGGGAGCGGATGAACTCCCGCATCGAGATCTGGCCCTGGCGCACCTGGGTGGCCTCCACCGGGCACACCACCTGGGAATAGCCCTTCACGATGTCGCGCTCAAACACCTGCCGGTAGGCGGCACGCACCACCTCCGCCTTCTGGCCGCCGCTCATGGCGGGCCTCATGATAAAGCGTTGGGACCCTTCCGCCGCAAGGGCGTAGATCGCCGGCAGCTGCAGCCCCTGATTCAACGGGCTGCCGAGGCGCTGGCGAGCCGAGGGAGTGGGCACCTCCAGCTCCTTGAGGAGCACATTGAAGCAATCGATCACCAGCTGGCGGGCTTCGGGCTCACCCTTGAACAGCCCCGCGGCAGCGGCGCGCATCTCCTGCAGGGCCACATTCGTGGCCGTGAGGGAGCAGGCCTTCTCGAGGATGTCACGGAGCCCGCGGGTGTTCACCGCCAGGATGCTGGGGTCACCGGCCACCACGGCATAGCCCACGTAGCGGAGGAACCAGGCCAGGTCGCGGATCGACTTCTTCATCCGATCCGTGCCGTAGCGGCCCACGCTGATCGCCGTGAAGCCGGTGGGCAAGATCACGCGCACGTCGGCATCACCGCCGGCACCTTCGAGCAGCCGGGTGAAGACGTTGCCGCGGCTCGCTTCGGCGCCCGTGAAGGTCTGCACGGATTTCTGGAAGGCCGCCTGATCGGCCGCCAGGGGCGTTTCGGCCGCCCCGACGCTCAGGGGCGCATCCAAATAAGAGAGGGGGGTGCCACCCGCAAAGATGCGGTTGGCGGCGCGGGCCACGATGGCATCGGCATTGGCCGAGATGCGGCGTGATGCTTCCACGCGGATCTGGCCGCTCTGGAAGAAGGTGATCAGGGAGTCGAGTTCCCCGCCGTCCGGAAAACGGTCCTGCTGCTCCGCTCGACGAACGCTGGAGAGCGGCAGGGTGTCGTAACGCTGGGGACTGACCCTGGTGCTGCCGCTGCTGGCGGTCACAGTCATGAACGGGAGCGAGCCGGGCCTCGGCACCCTACGGCTGGCCCCACGGTGGTTCGGGGGGCCATGAACAAATGTTTGCAGCGGCGTGGGCCGGGGCCGGAAGGTCGGACGGGGCCGTGAAATGCTCGCCGAAAGCAGCCTGCAACCCCTGGCGATGTCGAGCGAGCTTCCCGGATCCAGCGCCGGATTCCCGGCGGGTCAGCCCCCCAGCGGCGCCCCTGCCGGCGGCGGGCCCACCGATGCGGCCACGCCGGTGGTGGGCGCCTTCTACGACCGCTTTCCCTACCCGGGCGATCCCCTCCAGGACGGCCCACCCCCCGGCTACAACTGGCGCTGGTGCGTGGACAGCGCCCGGGCCTTCGCCTTCGGCAGCCTGCCGCCCCGGGATGGGTCCGGCGAGCGGCCCTGGCGGATCCTCGACGCCGGCTGCGGCACGGGGGTCAGCACCGACTACCTCTGCCACCTCAATCCCGGCTCCTGGGTGCTGGCGGTGGACATCAGCCCCGGCACCCTGGCGGTGGCGGAGGAGCGCACGCGGCGATCGGGAGCCGCCAGCCGGGTACGGGAGCTGCGCATCGACCAACGCAGCCTCCTCGATCTGGACGACGAGGGGGAGTTCGATTACATCAATTCGGTGGGGGTACTGCATCACCTCGACCGCCCGGAAGAAGGACTGCGATCCCTGGCACGGCGCCTAGCACCGACGGGCCTGCTGCACCTTTTCCTCTATGCCGATGGCGGCCGCTGGGAAATCCACCGCACCCAGCGAGCCCTGGCCCTGCTGGGGGCGGGAACCGGGGCCGAGGGCCTGCGGCTGGGTCGCCAGCTGCTGGGGAGCCTGCCAGCCGACAACCGGCTCAGACGGCACCACGAGGAACGCTGGGCCCTCGACACCGCCGCGGACGCCAACTTCGCGGACATGTACCTACACCCCCAGGAAACCAGCTACAACCTGGATGGCCTGTTCGCCTTCATCGCCAGCGGGGAACTGCAGTTCGCCGGCTTCTCCAACCCCGAGGTGTGGGACCCAGCCCGGCTGCTGCAGGGGGAACTGCTGGAGCGGGCCCGGGCCCTGCCCGCCCGCGAGCAATGGGCCCTGGTGGAAAACCTCGACCCCGCCATCAGCCACTTCGAGTTCTTTCTCACCCCGGCGCCACAGCGCCAGGAGCCCCTGGCGGACGCCAGCGACGAGGCCCTCCTGGCCAGCGACGACCTTCTGCTGGCGTGCAGCGGGGAACGCAACCGCTGCCTTTGGGGCTGGCCGGGCACCAGCCTGCTCGGACCCGATCTCCAGCCCCTTGACCTAGAGGAAGGAGACCTGGAACTGCTGAAGGCGCTGGAGGCGGCGCCAGCGGACACGGCCCTGAGCGCTCTGCCGCTGCCGATGGAGAACGCCGAACGGGCTCGCCGGGCCCGACGCCTGATTCGTGATCGCGTGCTGCTCCGCCTGGCCTCGACCGGCCGGGCTGCGTGATAAATTCCGCTCGCCCCAATGGATTTATGACGGTTGCAGGCCGCCCTGACCACCCCGACGGACGCTGATACCCCCGTGGTGTCGTCCGCTGGGATGGCAGAGCTTCCCCAGCTCCCCGAATCCGTTATCGCTCCGGCAGCTTGCAGCGCCGAGCCCCCGTCCTCCACCGATTCCACCGCCCTGGCGGTATCCGATCGTGGGATGGGTGACTATCAACGCCTTCAGCGCCGTCTGCTGGCGGCCACCGCGACGGCCACCGCCCTAGCAGTGCCTGTAAGCGGCTGGTTTTTCGGTGGTCCTACGGCCCTGAGTCTGCTGGTGGGTGGTCTGGCAGGACTGCTCTACCTCTTCCTTTTCTCCCGCAGTGTGTCCCGCCTTGGCGGCGACCGCAAGTCGGTGGGAAAAGTGCAGCTCCTGGTTCCGGTGGTGCTGGTGCTGGCCTCGGCCCGCATCCCCGCCCTGGAGATCCTTCCGGCCCTGCTGGGCTTCCTGCTCTACAAACCGGCTCTGATTCTCCAGGCCGTGCTTGATCGCTGAGCTCAGCCCTTCCAGGCCGCAGTTCGTCACCGCCGCTTCGCCGGCCTCCCCGTCCCCGCCGGGACACCCCATTCCGATCGCACCCCGATGGCACCCCCGATCATCCCCGTGCTGCACCTCAACCTGCCGCTAGCCGAGCTGGAAGTGGGTCAGCACCTCTACTGGCAGCTGGGCAACCTCAAGATCCATGGCCAGGTGTTCATGAGCTCCTGGGTCGTGATCGGCGCCCTGCTCGCCCTGGTGGTGATCGGCACCCGCAAACTGGAGCGCAATCCAGGCGGTGTGCAGAACCTGCTGGAATTGGTCTGGGATTACATCCGCGACATCTCGCGCGAGCAGATCGGCGAGAAGGCTTATCGAGATTGGCTGCCCTTCATCGGCACTCTGTTCCTGTTCATCTTCGTGAGCAACTGGGGCGGCGCCCTGATTCCCTGGAAACTGATTCACTTACCGAGTGGTGAACTCGGTGCTCCAACAGCCGATATCAACACCACCATTGCCCTGGCTTTGCTGGTGTCCCTTGCTTACTTCTACGCAGGCTTGAGCCGTAAGGGTTTTCGATACTTCGAGTACTACGTGGATCCCACGCCGATCATGCTGCCGTTCAAGATCATCGAGGATTTCACCAAACCTCTGTCACTCTCTTTCCGTCTCTTCGGCAACATCCTTGCTGATGAGTTGGTCGTGGCGGTGTTGGCTTTCCTTGTGCCCCTGATCGTGCCGCTGCCGGCGATGTTCTTGGGTCTGTTCACCAGTGCGATCCAGGCCTTGATCTTCGCCACCCTGGCCGCCAACTACATCGGAGAGGCGGTGCACGAAGAGCACCACTGATCCAACCGTCTGGCGGGTGCATCCCGTCTGGCAAACTCTCTGCGCGCAGGTCCGGCTTGATCCGGGCCCATCCCTCCGGATGTCCCAGGCGCAGGTTTCCCACACCGGTTCCTTCCGCGCTGCCCAAGCGCCCCTCATCCCCTTCTCACCATGGATTCGCTTACTTCCGCCGCCTCCGTCGTGGCTGCTGGTCTGGCTGTCGGTATCGGCGCCATCGGCCCCGGCATTGGTCAGGGCAACGCGGCTCGCGGCGCTGTCGAAGGCATTGCCCGTCAGCCCGAAGCCGAAGGCAAAATCCGCGGCACCCTGCTGATCTCGCTGGCCTTCATGGAGGCCCTCACGATCTACGGCCTGGTTGTCGCCTTGGTGCTGCTGTTTGCCAACCCCTTCGCCGGCTGATCGGCGTGACCGCCGGGGACCGGCCTTCGGGTTGGTTTCCTGGCGACACATCACCCTGAGCTCGTCCTGAGCTTGCCGGTGGCTCCACCCACCACCCGTTCACCGCCCGCCATCCCCCATGACCAGCTGGCTTCTGCTTGCCGAGGCAGGTGCGTCCGCCGCCGGGACGCCCGAGGGAGGTCTGTTCGACCTCGATGCCACCCTGCCCCTAATGGCGGTGCAGGTGGTGCTTCTCACTTTCATCCTCAACGCCCTCTTCTTTCGCCCCGTCGGACGGGCCGTGGAGGAACGCGAGGGCTACGTCGCCACCAGCCGCGCCCAGGCCAAAGAAAAGCTCGCCCAAGTGGAACGGCTTGAAGCCGATCTGAAGGAGCAGCTCAAAGACGCCCGTCTCCAGACCCAGAAGCTGATTCAGGCGGCTGAACAGGAGTCTGACAAGCTGTATCGCGAGGCCATCGGTCTGGCCCAGGCGGAATCCAACGCCAGCCGGGAAGCCGCCCGCCGCGAGATCGACGGTCAGCGCACCGCCGCCCTCAGCCAGATCCGTGGTGATTCCGACAAGCTGGCCACTCAGATCGTTGACCGCCTGCTCGCCGCCTCATGACCTCACTTCTTGATTCAGCCGCGGTGCACCTGCTGGCCAGCCATAGCGGTTTCGGACTGAACCTCAATCCCTTCGAGACCAACATCATCAACCTGGCGATCGTGATCGCCGGCCTGGTGTATTTCCTCAAGGGCTTCCTTGGAGGCATTCTTGAGCGCCGCCGCGCAGCCATCCTCACCGACCTGAAGGACGCCGAAGAGCGTCTTGCTGCAGCCACCACCAGCCTGGCCGACGCCCAGAAGGGCCTCGCCGAAGCCCAAGTGCGGGCGGAATCGATCCGCAGCGAGGGCCAGTCCCGGGCCGAGGCCATCCGTTTGGATAGCGAAAGGCGCACGGTGGAGGAAATGGCTCGCATGAAACAGGATTCCGCCTCCGATCTGGATGCGGAGGCCGCGCGCGTCAGCGGCCAGCTCCGCCGCGAAGCCGCCCGCCTGGCCATCGAGAAAGCCCTGGCAGCTCTGCCCGGCAAGCTCGACTCCGAGGCCCAAGCCAAGCTCATCGACCAGTCCATCCAATCGCTGGGGAAAGCCTGAGATGCCACTCCTCAACACAATCACCACTCCTTACGCCGAAGCGTTCCTCCAGCTGAGCGAGGCCGCCGGCGACACCGATGAGGTGGTGGCTCAGGCCCGGCAATTGCTCGTGCTCTGGAAGGAATCACCCGCACTGCGCGAAGCTATGGCTTCCCCGGTGCTGGAGGTCGAAACCAAGAAGGCCGCGATCAGCAAACTTTTCGGCGATCAGGTGTCACCCACCTTCCTGAACCTGCTGAAGCTCCTGACCGACCGCCAGCGGATCGGATACCTCGATGCCGTTCTCGAGCGGTTCCTCGATCTCTACCGCGATCAAAACCAGATCTCGCTGGCCACGGTGACCTCCGCCGAAGCCCTCAGCGAGGAGCAGCTGGCCAACATCACCGAGCAGGTGAAAGCGGTGGCCGGCACCGACAAGGTTGAGATCAACACAGCGGTTGACCCCGCCTTGATCGGCGGCTTCGTGCTCAAGGTGGGTTCCAAGGTGATCGATGCCAGCCTCTCCGGGCAGGTGCGTCGTCTTGGCCTGGCCCTGGCCAAGGTGAGCTGACCCCACCCCCTTCCTCCGTACCACCCTCCTTCCCCATCGCCTCCCCTCCGGGGATTCCCTCCCATGGTTTCCATCCGCCCCGACGAGATCAGCGCCATCCTCAAGCAGCAGATCGCTGACTACGACAAGTCGGTTTCGGTCAGCAATGTCGGAACCGTGCTCCAGATCGGCGACGGCATCGCCCGCGTCTACGGCCTCGAGCAGGTGATGGCCGGTGAGCTAGTGCAATTCGAGGACGGCACCGAAGGCATCGCCCTCAACCTCGAAGACGACAACGTGGGCGTGGTGTTGATGGGCGAAGGCCGCGGCATCCAGGAGGGCAGCACGGTGAAGGCCACCGGCAAGATCGCTGCCGTGCCCGTGGGTGAAGCCATGCTGGGCCGGGTGGTGAACGCCCTGGGCCAGCCGATCGATGGCAAGGGTGAGATCGCCACCACCGAAACGCGCCTGATCGAATCGATGGCACCCGGCATCATCCAGCGCAAGTCGGTGCATGAGCCGATGCAGACCGGCATCACCGCGATCGACGCCATGATCCCGATCGGCCGCGGCCAGCGCGAGCTGATCATCGGCGACCGCCAGACCGGCAAGACCGCGATCACGATCGACACGATCATCAACCAGAAAGGCGAAGACGTGGTCTGCGTCTACGTGGCCGTGGGCCAGAAGGCGGCTTCGGTGGCCAACGTGGTGGAAGTGCTGCGCGAGAAGGGCGCCCTCGACTACACGATCGTGGTGGCCGCCAGCGCCTCGGAAGCTGCCGCTATGCAGTATCTGGCTCCTTATACCGGCGCGGCGATTGCCGAGTCGTTCATGTACAAGGGCAAGGCCACCCTGGTCGTGTACGACGACCTCACCAAGCAGGCCCAGGCCTACCGCCAGATGTCGCTGCTGCTGCGCCGTCCCCCCGGTCGTGAGGCCTACCCCGGCGACGTGTTCTATTGCCACAGCCGCCTGCTCGAGCGGGCCGCCAAGCTCTCCGATGCCATGGGCAAGGGCTCAATGACCGCCCTTCCAATCATCGAAACCCAGGCCGGTGACGTGAGCGCCTACATCCCCACCAACGTGATTTCGATCACCGATGGCCAGGTGTTCCTCAGCTCCGACCTGTTCAACTCCGGCCTGCGTCCCGCCATCAACGTGGGCATCTCGGTGAGCCGGGTGGGTGGCGCCGCCCAGACCAAGGCGATCAAGAAGATCGCTGGCACCCTGAAGCTGGAGCTGGCCCAGTTCGATGAACTGGCCGCCTTCTCGCAGTTCGCCTCCGACCTCGACGCCGCCACCCAGGCCCAGCTGGCCCGCGGCAAGCGTCTCCGCGAGCTGCTCAAGCAGTCCCAGTTCAGCCCCCTGAACCTGGCCGAGCAGGTGGCCGTGGTCTATGCCGGTGTGAAGGGTCTGATCGACGCGGTGCCGGTGGATCAGGTCACGGTGTTCGCCCGCGAGCTGCGGGAGTACCTCAAGAGCAGCAAGCCCGAGTTCATCACCGCCGTGATGGGCGAGAAGCAGCTCAGCGAAGCCTCCGAGGCCATCCTCAAGGACGCCATCAAGACGGTGGTCTCCTCGATCGCCGTCGCCGCCTGAGGAACCCCAGCCATGGCCAATCTCAAGGAGATTCGCGACCGCATCGGTTCGGTCAAGAACACACGCAAGATCACCGAGGCCATGCGTCTGGTGGCGGCCGCCAAGGTGCGCCGTGCCCAGGAGCAGGTGCTGCGCAGCCGGCCCTTCGCCGACCGCCTTGCCCGGGTGCTGCAGAGCCTGCAGACCCGTATGGCCTTCGAAACCGCCGATGCTCCCCTGCTGGCGGCTCGCGAGGTGCGCACGATCACCCTGCTCGCCGTCACCGGCGACCGGGGTCTGTGCGGCGGCTACAACGCCAACATCATTAAGCGCACCGAGCAACGGGTGGCTGAGCTGAGGGGCCAGGGATTTGATGTGGATCTGGTGCTGTTGGGTCGCAAGGCGATCACCTATTTCCAGAACCGCGCTTCCCAGTACAAGATCCGCGCCACCTTCACCGGGCTCGAGCAGGTGCCCACCGCCGACGAAGCCAACGGCATCGCCAACGAAGTGCTGGCCGAGTTCCTCTCGGAAAGCACCGATCGGGTGGAGATCATCTACACCAAGTTCATCAACCTGGTGAGCTCCAAGCCCGTGGTGCAGACCCTGCTGCCCCTCGACGCCCAGGACATCGCCGTTGCCGACGATGAGATGTTCCGCCTGGTGACCAAGGACGGACGCCTGACGGTGGAAACGGTGGACGTGGCGAACGCCCAACCGACCCTGCCCTCCGACTTCGTGTTCGAGCAGAGCCCCGAGCAGCTGCTCAATTCGCTGCTTCCCCTCTATCTGTCCAACCAGCTGCTGCGCTCCCTCCAGGAGGCCGCCGCCAGCGAACTGGCCAGCCGGATGACGGCCATGAACAATGCCAGCGACAACGCCAAGGCCCTCGCCAAGACGCTGACGCTCGACTACAACAAGGCCCGCCAGGCCGCCATCACCCAGGAGATCCTGGAAGTGGTGGGTGGTGCTTCGGCGATGTGATCGGGCCGGAGGCCCCTTAAACAGCGACACGACAGAAGTCCAGCAGAACACTTTTCAGGGCGTTTGGCTGGACTTTTTCATTGGCCGGCGAATTCCCCTGACCCGGCAGTGGCGTTAGGAGACTGCTGAGCAAGCTCAGGAAAGCGCACCAAGTCTTCAGCAGGGATCCACTGCGCCTTACTGACACCCCTGCGCCGAAACCCGATAGCTGAAGCCCGTGGAGCCCGGCATGCTGCTGGCTCCCACCCGCACATTCACCTGACTGGTGCGTTTGCCGGGGACGCTGGGGAAGGGTCCCAGGTTGCGCTGTTCCTGGGGGGCCAGGGTGAGGTTTTGATTCACGAGTTCCAGATTGCTGCCATCGGTGAACCGCAGAAACACCGCCAGGGGAAGGTGCCGCGCCCCGTGGAGGCCGACTCCAGCTTGACCCGGTAGTTGCTGAAGCCGCGTTCGACCGTGAAGTCGGTGTTCCAGTTGGTGCGGCCCACCAACCGATCGGCGCTGATGCGCTTCTGCACCACGGGCTCTCCGGTGCCGCCGATCGGCATTAATGGGCGGCACTGGCTCTGGGCCTGGGCCTCGCCGCCGGCGCCGCTGAGCAGAAGCAAGGCGGCGAGAACCACCATGACGCAGGAGGGGGAGCGGGAAGGCATGACTGGGAGCGCCTCAATACCGGCAAGCCAGGCCTCGCTCGAAGCCCCGGAGCCTTCCTGCGCCATGCTGCCGCAGAGCACAAAAACCCATGGCGAACCCCCAGCCCCCCGCTCCGGGCGGCGCCCTCCAACTCCAGGCCCTGTTCCCCCTCGCCCTGGGGATGGTGCAGCTGCCGATCGATCCCCTGGATGTGGCCCTGCAGATGCAGGCAATCCGGGAGCTGCAGGGCCTCGCCGTTTCGAACCCGGACCCGGGCTGTGCCTGGACCGGCGATCTCCATGGGGTCGGGCAACTGCACCGCCATTCCACCTTTGCGCCGTTGATCACCACCCTGACGGGCCATGCCGTGGCCTATTTAGTGGGGCTGGGGTTTGATCGGAGCCGGTTGGCACTGCACATCCAGCGCTGCTGGCCGGTGGTGAGTGAGGTTGGCCAGGTGGTGGGGCGCCACCACCATCCCAACGCCCATCTCAGCGCGGTGGTTTACCTCAACGGCGATGGGAGTGGCCGCAGTGGTTGCCTGCGTTTTTTTCCGCCCCGGCAGGCGAATGAGCTGGTGCCGGGTCTGGCGGTGGGCCACGACGGCCCGATCCGGCCCGATGCCGCAGGAACCGCCCAATGGAATACACCCTGGTTTGATGTGGCACCCCGGGCGGGGTTGCTGCTGCTGTTTCCGGCGAGTGTGGATCACGCCGTGCTCGAGAACGAGGATC
>JBBASH010000038.1:17491-32819 GCA_040399305.1 Cyanobium sp. | reverse complement strand
TGCTGGGCATGGAGACCGCGTTTGAATCCGGTGCCGGCAACAACGTGGTGGAAATCAACCGCCTCTTCTACCAGTTCCCGATCGGCAGCGGCTTCACCGCCACCTTCGGCCCCCGCGTCCGTCAGGACGACATGCTGGCGATGTGGCCCTCGGCCTATCCGGCTGACACCGTTCTCGACATCTTCACCTACGCCGGTGCCCCCGGCACCTACAGCCTCAACCTCGGCGCTGGTGGCGGTCTGTGGTGGAAGGCCGGTGGCTTCAGCGTCAGCGCCAACTATGTGAGCGCCAACGGTGATGTGTCCGACCCCTCCATCGGTGGCATCGGCACCACGGGTGCTGCTGAAACTGGCACCGTGCAGCTCGCCTACGGCGGCGCCAATTTCGGTCTGGCTGCGGCTTACACCTACTCCAGTGGCGCTGGCCTCTACGGCGGCAACGGCACCCCCCTCGCCGTGGCCGGTTTTGGTGGCAACGCCACCAACTCCGTGGGCCTGAGCGCCTACTTCTCGCCGCTCGCAGCCAGCTGGTTCCCCTCGATCAGCGCCGGCTGGGGCGTCAACACCTACGTGGGCGGCTCCTCTGGCGCCGGTTCCACCATGTACACCACCGCCAGCAGCGGCTACGCCGACACCATCAACCTCGGTGGCGATTCCAGCCAGTCCTGGTACCTGGGCTTCCAGTGGGGCGACTTCCTGCTGAAGGGCAACACCTTCGGCTTCGCCTTCGGCCAGCCCACCTTCGTGACCAGCTCCGGCTTCAACGACGGCAACTACGCCTGGGAGTGGTGGTACAAGATGCAAGTCACCGACAACATCAGTGTGACCCCCGCCATCTACTACCTCAGCGCACCCCTCGGCGCTCTGCAGAAGGACAGCGGCCAGAGCTTCAACAGCTTCGGCGGCCTGATCAAGACCACCTTCAGGTTCTGATCCTGGCGGTTGGATTGGGGGGCAAGCCAGCTCCGCGGATTCGTCCTCGGAGCTGGCAGCTCTTCCCCATTCGTCCCACTCTTTTCACACTCTGTCCTCCTTCCGACCGGCTGCTATGCAGCCGGTTTTTTTGGCCGCATCGGCTGCAATGGAATGTGTTCTGCGACACAGCGGCCTGTGATCAGGAGCCGGTAGCGGATCTGCTGCGCTCGTTATTCTCTGCAGACTTCCATTCGTGGAAGTCCTCTTTTTGGTGTGAGGACCCAAATGAAACCCTTCCAGCAGCTGCTGGTCAGCTCTGCCGCGCTCGGCCTTGTGGCCCCCATGGCAGCGATGGCCACCGAAGCCGATCTCAATCGCTACGCCCCGGTCTCCAGCGATCAGATCACCAACATCTCCCAGTTTGGTGATGTGCAGCCCACCGACTGGGCTTACCAGGCCCTGAACAACCTGGTGGAGCAGTACGGCTGCGTGGCCGGCTACCCCAATGGCACTTTCAAGGGCGCCAAGCCGCTCTCCCGTTTTGAGGCGGCCGCCCTGTTGAACTCTTGCCTCGATCGCGTCACCGAGGCCACCGACGAACTCAAGCGCCTCGCTGAGGAATTCCAGCGGGAGCTGGCCGTGATCCGCGGCCGCATCGACGGCATCGAGAAGAAGATCGGCAAGCTGGAGGCCGCCCAGTTCTCCACCACCACCAAACTGCAGGGAGAGGCCACCTTCGACATCGGTGCGGTGTCGTTTGGCGGCAGTCAGAACACCTACAGCAGGGCCAACGGTGCAGGCTTCGTTGCGCCAGCAGCCAATGGCACTCAGTCGACACCGACAACGGCCAACGCAGCCAAATTTGCTAACTACCGCGGCACGATTCCTGGTGCTGGCGCCCTTGGCAACAACCGGAACTGGGGTGCTGTCACCTTCAACTACGACCTGCGCCTCAACCTGAACACCAGCTTCACTGGCAAGGATCTGCTGTACACGCGTCTGCGCTCCGGCAACTTCTCCAACAGCGCTTTCGGCGGCAATCCATATAGTCTCCTGGCCCTCGACAAGGCCTTTGGCACCTGCACAAGCGGTGCAACCGGCGGTACAAACTGTAATAATCTTGTCCAGATTGACCGTTTGTACTACCGCTTCCCCGTCGGCAAGACCTTCACGGCTTTGATCGGTCCCCGGGCTCGGAACACCGAGATGCTGGCGATCACACCTTCCTTCTACAAGGCTGACCTCCTTGATGTCTTCACGCTAAACGGCGCTCCGGCTACCTACAACAAGGCCACCGGTTCGGCCTTCGGCTTGATCTGGAAGCAGCCGGTGAAGAAGGGTCAGCCCTACTTTGCCGCCTCCACCAGCTACGTGGCCATCAACGGCGACAACAGCAATCCCTCCCAGGGTGGTCTGCTCACGAGCGGCGCCCAAGGCAGCTTCCTCACCCAGATCGGTTGGGCCGGTCCCCAGTTCGCCCTCACCGCCGCTTGGCGCTACGGCCAGTGCGGCCAGGGTCTCACCCGCCGCGGCACCCAGTTCGCCAACCAGAACCTGCCCTGCAGCGAGGGCGTGGGAGCTTCCACCACCGCTGTGAGCCCTTTCTGGAGCGGCAACAGCTCCAGCAACAACTTCGCGCTGAACGCTGCCTGGCAGCCGATCAGCTCCGGCCTGATCCCTTCGGTCAGCCTGGGTTGGGGTATCAGTTCCGTCAGCTCTCCCACCTATAACGGCTACAACGGCGCCAGCCAGATCCCCGGCGGCACCTCCCAGCCGTTCCCCAGCTACGGCGAGGTGCGCAACATCACCCAGCTGCAGTCCTGGCAGCTGGGTCTGCAGTGGAACGATCTCTTCGCCAAGGGCAATGCCGCTGGCTTCTCCTTCGGTCAGCCCACCTATGTGAGCGCCCTGAGCCAGAACCAGCTGCGTAAGCCTTACAGAAGCGTGAGGGTCGGCACGAGGACCACCAGCGTTTACGACGGCTTCTATGACTCCCCCAATGGCCCCAACGATGGCAATTACGCCTTCGAATGGTGGTACAAGTTCCAGGTGAGCAACAACATCAGCATCACCCCGGCGATCTTCTACCTCAGCCGTCCCAACGGCCAGTACACCGCCAACGGTGAGTCCAACAACGCCTTCGGCGGCCTGGTGCAGACCCAGTTCAAGTTCTGATCCCGCCAGGATCCGCTCCCGGATCCGGCTTCCTCCTCACACAACCACCCTCGCCCCCCGGAAACGGGGGGCTTTTTGTTGGCGGAGGTCTTGCAGCGCCGCGCCGTGGTGGATGGGCGCCCGCACCCTCGGGCTGCGCTTGAGGGGCTGTTCGTTCGAGCGGGCCGATCAGGCTGGCCGATGATGGGGCTCCCTGCGCCCCCGCGCCATTGGTCGCCGACCGCCGCGATGTCGCCCCCTCTGCAGAGGGTCCAGCCGGCGACCACTACGCCGTGCTCGGGGTGGCCCCCGGCTCCAGTACCAGCGAGATCAAGGCCGCCTACCGGGCGCTGGTGAAGCGTCACCACCCCGATGCCGGCGGGGATGCCCGGTGGATCCTGGCCCTCAATGCCGCCTGGGAGGAGCTGCGCGATGGCGATCGCCGCCGCCGCTACGACCTCCGCCTGGGCCTGGGTTCAGGCCTGTATCCGGAGGCCTCCGCCCCGGCCCGGGGCTCCGGGGGCACGGCAGCGGCGGCCAGGGGCGCTGCAAAGCCCCGGGCCGGCAAGGGCGCCGTGGCTGTCTCCGGGGAGGAGCTGCGCGCCTGGCTGGTGGGGGTCTACGCCCCCCTCGATCGGCTGCTGGGCCAGGTGATCAACCCCTTTCCCGCCGCCCTCAAGGCCCTCTCCGCCGATCCCTACGACGACGAGCTCATGGAGGCCTTCTGCGCCTACCTCGAGCAGAGCCGCCAGCGGGTGACCCGGGCCGAAACGCTCTACCGCTCCCTGGCCTGTCCGGAGGTGGCCCGGGGCTTCGGGCTCAGTGTGTATCACTGTTTGGGCCAGGTGCAAGATGCCCTCACAGAGCTGGAGCGATACACCCTCGGCTACGTGGACAGCTACCTCCACGATGGCCGCGAGATGCTGCGTGAGGCCCGTCGCCGCCGCCAGCGGCTGCAGGAGGAGCGGCGTCGGCTGGAGCTTTGAGGGGGGCCGTTGAGGTGATCAGCCTTCGCTCCAGGGCTCCAACTGGTCGAGCCGCAGCCACACATCCGGCACCGGACGGCGCCAGCGCAGCTGGGCGTACTCACCCTTGATCGCCAGGATCTCGCCGGGCCCTTCCACCACATAGGCCGGCGGGGCGCCGTCGCTGGCAGCCGCCTCCAGGCTGGTGGCATACGCCTTGAGGTTGAGCCGCACCAGGGCTCCCTTCTTCAGGGCGACTGGGGCCGAGGAGGCCGGAGCGGCGGCGGCGGCTGGGGCTGCGGCGGGCGTCTCGGCCATCGGATTGGACAAGCTTCGTAGCCGCAGGCTAAGACCTGCGGCGAACTCTCGTTGCACCAGCTCCAGTTGGCAGTGGTTCCGGGGCGGAATCGGAATGGGGGCAACCGGTGCCAGCGCCGCCTAGCCTCGGCGGCACCAACGGGAATGTGGGCGTGCGGTTGCTGCTACTGGGCTGTTCCGGCTTCGTGGGGCGCGAACTGGTGCCCTTCCTGCTGGAGCTGGGGCACACCATCACCCTGGTCAGCCGCCGCCATCAACCCTTCCCCGCTCAGGCCGGCGACCGGCTGCTTTGCCTGAAGCTAGATCCCGGCGATCCCGCCAGCTGGCAGCAGGACTCCCTTCTCCAGGCCCTGGCTGCGGCCCAGGGGGTGGTGAACCTGGCGGGCGAGCCGATTGCCGATCGCCGCTGGACCCCGGAGCACCTGGAACGGCTGGTCAGCAGCCGGGTGCGGACCACCGAGCTGCTGGTGCAGGCGATCGCCCGACTGCCCCATCCTCCGGCGGTGCTGGTGAACGGCTCGGCGGTGGGGTTCTACGGCACCAGCGCCGACGGCCGTTTCGGCGAGGCCGCCACCGCCGGCGACGATGTGCTGGGGCAGCTGTGTCTTCAGTGGGAGGCCGTCGCCCAGGCGGTTCCCTCCGCCACCCGGCTGGTGATCCTACGGATTGGCATCGTGCTGGGGCCCGATGGCGGCGCCCTCGGCAAGATGCTGCCCGTCTTCCGGACCGGGTTCGGTGGTCCGGTAGGTAGCGGGCGGCAGTGGATGAGCTGGATCCACCGCCAGGATCTCTGCCGTCTGATTGCCGCCGCCCTGGAGGACACCACCTACAACGGCGTGTACAACGCCGTGGCGCCGGAGCCGGTGCGCATGGCCGACTTTGCGGCTGCGCTGGGTCGCAGCCTGGGGCGCCCGAGTCTGCTGCCGGTGCCGGGGGCGCTCCTGCGCCTCTTGCTCGGCGATGGCGCCCAGGTGGTGCTGGAAGGCCAGCAGGTGATTCCGGAGCGTCTGAACGCCCAGGGCTTCCGCTATCAGTACTCCGACCTCAGCGCTGCCCTCGCCGCTGCCACCAGCCCAGGGCTCCGCTGAGCAGGGCGGCCGCCATCAGCAGGCCGAGCGCCGGGGTGAACAGGGGCTCCCACAGCTTTTGAAAGGTGGCCAGGGGAGCCTCCACGCCCTGGCTGTGCAGCACCACCGCCACGGCGAACCAGAGGGCGCCGGCCAGCACCAGGAACACATCCGCCACCAACAGCCGATCCAGCCACTCCCGGAGCCGTTGCAGGCCCGAAGGTTGAGAGGTGTCGTTCGCCGGGCCGCTCACCCCTGGGCTGGCGGGGGTGTTGCCGGCTGAGGGGCTCACCTGGCTTGGCGGCAGTTCGGCGGCGGCCTGGGGCTCGGAGGAGGGGGTGCTCATGGCGCTCAGGTGGGGCGGTACCCCGGGATGCGGGTGGAAAAGGGTGGGTGTTCAACCGGCGGGTTGGAACGGCGTGGCGGCTCTGGTGCGGGTTGCAATGGAACGGCGGGGTGAACGGAATTGCCGGCCCCTTGGTGGCCGAAGTGGGAGGCCGGAGCGAGAGGTTCGGTGGATCGGGGGCGATCCCGTGGTGAATCTCCACGGCTCTCAATCACCCTGGCGGGCCCGGTTCGGACTGTCCAGGATCTGCCTGGTCCGCGCCGCGATCCGGGCGCTGCCCCCCGTCGCCCCCAATCGCTCCGCTGCAATCGCCTCCAGCTCCCGGCGCCAGGTGGGTCCGGCCATCGGATCGGCGAGTCGATCCAGCATGGCGCCCAGCATCCGGGCCGTGGCCGCCAGGGTGCCGGGCTGCCCCACCGGCCCGGGAGCGCATTGCACCCCCGGGCCCAGCAGGCGGCGCTGGGCCTCGGCGAAGCCTTCGGTGAACTGGGGGCCGGGTCCGGCCAGCTGCAGCACGGGACGGGCCAGGGCCACGGCCTGCTCCGAGGCGGTGCCGCTCATCGCCAGCACCAGGTTGCTGCTGGACAGCACGGCAGCGAAGCGGTTCCAGTGGAGCTCCAACCGCCGCTCTTCCCGATGCAGCGCAGCAGGTTCCGGGCCATCCCCCTCCACGAATCGCCAACCCAGCGGCGCGGCGGCGGCGGCGATGGCGGTCGGCTTCAGGGCGGCCACCAGGGCGGCCCGCAGGATCGGTTCGCACCGTGCCCCTGCGGTGGCGGCGGGGAGCCGCTCCAGCACCCCCAGCAGGAGGGTGAGATTGCCCAGGGCTTCCGGCAGTCGGCTGCCGGGCAGCACCGCCACCACGGGCCTCGAAGCCGCAGCGGCCCCACCGCTGGGCTCCTCGCCCGGCTGGCCGGCGGCCGTGGCCGCGACCCCCTCCAGCAGCGGATCCAGGAAGGGATTGCCAAGGAAGTCCACCGGCCGGCCCAGTTGCTCGCTCAGGTCGTCGGCGGTGAGCTGGTCGCGGCTCCACACCGCCCGGAACCGGGGGCGCTTCAGCAGCCAACCGCAGGGCCAGGGCAGCCGCAGCCTTCCTTCGTAATGGCTGGAGTAGGCCACCAAATAAACCGCCGACTCTTGGCCCGTGATCCAGGCTCCCAACACCGGCACCAAATCCCCTACCGCCACCACCAGCCGGTAGCGGCTCCGCCGCCGCCAGAGCCGCCCGAGCAGCCGCAGCACGTAGGTGAACTGCCCCTCCCGCAGGTCGGTGAGGCGGCCGGCGAGGCTCGTGTAGCCCAGCCCGCCGGTGCTGAAGTCGCGGGTGGGGCCCAGCACGGGGATGCCGGCCTGCCGGTAGGCCTGGCCATGGCCCACCAGGGGCAAGGCTTCCACCGCCACTCCCCGCTGGCGAAGCTGACTCCCCAGGGACGCGCCGCTGAGGTCCTCGCCGTGGCCGTTGCTCAGCAGCAGAACCGGCTTCAAGCCTCTAGCCAGCCCTTCAGCTTGTTGAGTGCCCCCCAGCCCGGCCGCCGCTGCAGCCCATCGGCGATCGAACCGCGCAGTTCCTCGGCCAGTTCCGGCGCCATCGGCATCACCCGCTGCACCAGCTCCACGTGCTCGCGCACCCCCTTGCCGCCGGTTTCCAGCAGGGCCAGGCTGAGGTTGATGCGGGCCTGGGGATCCTGCGGATTGAGGCGAACCGCCGTGCGGGCTGACTGCAGGGCGGCGCGGGGCTGATCCAGCAGCAGCTGCAGCCAGGCTAGGCAGGTCCAGCCGGCCGACTGATGCGGTGCCTGGCTCGTGATCGCCAGAAAGTCTTCGATCAGATCCTCCGGAGCCGCGCCGGCCTGGTAACGGGCGAGGGCTTGGTCGAACAGGGAGGCTTCGCCCGACCCCGAGACCTCGCTGGTGTCGGTGGAGGACGGAGAGGGGGAGGGGGCCGTCATGGCAGCGCCGGCTGGTATCGGTTCAGGTTCCCACGCCGGGCGACGGCCCACCGAGAGGCCGTCGGGGCGCCATGGCCATCAGACGGCGAAGGAGCTGCCGCAGCCGCAGGTCTGGGTGGCGTTCGGGTTGGTGAAGTTGAAGCCGCCGCCGATCAAGGCGGAGGAGAAATCGAGCTGCATGCCGTAGATGTACAGCAGGCTCTTCGGGTCGCTCACCACGCGGAAGGAGGGCACGCCGGCCGGCTCGTAGACGTACTCCTCGTCGTCGCTGGCGATGGCGCCCGCATCGATGAAATCCATCGTGTAGCTCATGCCGCTGCAGCCGCCGGAGCGCACGCCCACCCGCAGCAGCTTGTCGCTGCCCTGTTGGGCCATCAGCACGGCCAGCTGCTTCATCGCCGACTCGGTGATCAGGATGCCCTTGCCATCGCGGCCGGTGAAGGTGACCTCGGCTGGGCTGGTCACGGGGCCGGTTGGCGCGGGGGGGGCGGCTGGAGCTGGAGGGGTCGCGGTCTCGCTGCTCATGGGGGAGCTCATGGGGGGCAGTCGCCCTTTTCACCACTCTATGGAGCTGATCCGGAGGCTGCCTGGGGAGTGCCGGAAGCGCCGCAGCCCGGGGGGGCACGGCTCGGGCCGCCGTTTCGGGGTGATGCCAGGCTCCATGCCGGCATGAAGCTTGGCCGTGGTTGGTCGGCTTCGGGTCTGCGAGGGTCCGGGCGGATCGGTTTTGCGACCCGGCTGGGCGGGAGGGAGCCGGTCCGCGCTTACCGCTGGGATCTGGTATCCGGCGGCACTCCGGCCGGTTTCCCCCCTGGCCGGCGCCACACCCCCGCCCGGCCCCTCCATAGAGTCGGACGATCACGGGAGTATGCAGGTGCGCGTCGCCATCGTGGGTGCCGGTCTGGCGGGTCTGGCGGCTGCTGTGGATCTGGTGGACGCGGGCCACAGCGTGGACCTCTACGAGGCCCGCCCGTTCATGGGCGGCAAGGTGGGCAGCTGGGTGGATGGCGAGGGCAACCACATCGAGATGGGGCTGCATGTCTTCTTCTTCAATTACGCCAACCTCTTCGCCCTGCTGCGCAAGGTGGGTGCGATCGACAACCTGCTCCCCAAGGAGCACACCCACCTGTTCGTGAACAAGGGTGGCGACCTGCGCGAACTGGATTTCCGCTTTCCGATCGGCGCTCCCTTCAATGGCCTCAAGGCCTTTTTCACCACCCCCCAGCTCGACTGGATTGACAAGCTGCGCAATGCCCTGGCCCTGGGCACCAGCCCGATCGTGCGGGGCCTGGTGGATTACGACGGCGCCATGAAGGTGATCCGGGATCTTGATCGGATCAGCTTCCAGCAGTGGTTTCTCGGTCACGGCGGCAGTGAGCAGAGCATCAGGCGGATGTGGAATCCCATCGCCTATGCGCTTGGCTTCATCGATTGCGAGGCGATCTCGGCCCGCTGCATGCTCACCATCTTCATGATGTTTGCGTCGAAGACCGAGGCCTCCAAGCTGAATCTGCTCAAGGGATCTCCCCACCGCTGGCTCACCGGGCCGATCCTGGCCTATATCGAGGCCAGGGGCGGTCGGCTGCATCTACGCCATCGGGTGGTGGAGGTGCACGATGAGGCGGCGCCGGCTGCGGATGGGACCGAAGCTCTCCGGGTGACGGGGCTCACCCTGGGCACGCCCGAGGGGGAGATCCGGGTGGAGGCCGATGCCTACCTGGCCGCATGTGATGTGCCGGGCATTCAGCGGTTGCTGCCTCAGGACTGGCGCCGGTTCCCGATGTTTGCCGCCATCGACCGACTGGAAGCGGTGCCCGTTGCCACGGTGCAGCTCCGCTACGACGGCTGGGTCACGGAACTTGGTGAGTCCCCCGAAGCCCAGGCCGCCCGCACCGATCTCTCCAGGCCCGCCGGCTTGGACAACCTGCTTTACACCGCCGACGCCGATTTCAGCTGTTTCGCCGACTTGGCCCTGGCCAGCCCGGAGGACTACCGCCGGGAGGGGCTCGGCTCCCTGCTGCAGTGCGTGCTCACCCCCGGGGATCCCTGGATCCCGAAGAAGACCGAGGAGATCGTGGCCGCCACCGATGCTCAAGTGCGGGAGCTGTTCCCCTCCGCCCGCCATCTCAATCTGGTTTGGAGCAATGTGGTGAAGCTGGCCCAGTCCCTTTACCGCGAGGCACCTGGCATGGAGCCCTATCGCCCGGATCAGCGCACCCCGGTGGCCAACTTTTTCCTGGCCGGCAGCTACACCCGCCAGGACTACATCGACTCGATGGAGGGGGCCACCATGAGCGGACGCCTGGCGGCGGCCGCGATCCTGGGCCATCCAGCCGCGCTGGCCACCAAGACCGCCACGGGCTCTCCGGCCCCGGTCGGCGTCTCCTGAGGCACATCCATGGGCCGTTGGCTGGAACACAGCGTCACCACTGAAATCCAGGCTCCCGTGGAGGAGGTCTGGGCCGTCTGGAGCGATCTGGAGGCCATGCCGCGCTGGATGCGCTGGATCGAGTCGGTGGTGCCCCTCGAGGACCCCGATCTCACCGACTGGACCTTGGCGGCCCAGGGTTTCCGCTTCCATTGGAAGGCGCGGATCACCCGGCGAGTGGAAGCCCAGCAACTGCACTGGGAATCGGTGGGGGGGCTGCCCACTCGGGGTGGCGTGCGCTTCTATCCCCTGGGCCCAGGCCGCACTGCCGTGAAGCTGAGCGTGGCCTATGAATTGCCCGGTGTGCTTGCACCCCTAATGGAACCGACCATCATGGGTGCCATTGTTGTGCGCGAGCTGCAGGCCAACCTTGACCGTTTCCGCGATCTGGTGGAAAAGGGCCAGCCGTAGGACCACCTGCGCGCTCCACCCTTGTGTTGTTCCCTTGCGGCGGGCTCTGCTTCTTTGCAGCCTTCCCTGGTTGACCACCTCCTGCGGTTGGCCGGGATCCGGTGGTTCCCCCACCTCGGTGGCTCCCCCCCCACCGCCGCTGCGGCCGGGGCTCGAGAGGCCAGCGCCGACGGCCGGTCTCGGCCTCCAGCCCCTTCCCTCCCCCCAGCAGGTGACCCAGGCGGTGCCGCCGGGGAGGATCGACCCCTTCAGCGATCCCCGCCCCCCTGCTCCGACCCCGGCCTCCCCATCCACCGGTGGCACCCCCACCCGGGGCACGGTTCCAGCCGGTGGGACCGGAGTGTCGGGCTCGAAATCCGCCACCGCCCGTGCGCTTCCTGCCGCGCTGGCACTCCAGCTCAGTGGGGTGATTCAGTCGGGTGGCAAGCCCGAGGCGATCGTGGTGATGGGTGGCGAGAGCGACAGCCTCCGGATTGGCCAGCAGGGCTCGAAGGAGACCCCCCTGTTGCCGCGTGGATGGAGCGTGGAATCGATCAACATCAACGCCTGCAGCCTCGTGCTCAAGCAGGCCGGCCGACTCCACACCTACAACTGCGCCAATTCCTGATCCACTCGCGGATTGAGGAGTCTTTCGCAGGCGGCCACCAGACCCGCTAGATCGTGGGGATCGGCCTCGGCATCCACCCGATCCAGCAGGGCGAGGCAGCGGGCACTGGTCTGGGGACCGATCGACACCAGGCCCACCCCTGCCAGGCGATCACGCCAGCCTGCCCCGAAGCTGCGCTTCAGCAGCTGGCAGCTGTGGCTCACGGTCTTGCCGCTGCTGAAGGTGATGGCGTCGAGCTCACGCCGCTCCAGGGCCAGCAGGGCTGAGCTCGGCCACTGCTCGGGGCAGCGGGTTTCGTAGGCGCTCACCTCCACCACCCGGGCGCCGGCCGCGGCGAAGGCCTCGGCCAGCACGGTGCGGCCTCCGCTTTGCACGCGGGGGATCAGCAGCCGTAGGCCCCAACCAGAAACTGGGAAATGCTCGATCAGGCTGTCGGCCACGAAGGCCGGTGGCACGAAATCGGCCGCTGCCCCCAGGCTCTCCAGCACCGCCGCCGTCTTGCGCCCCACCGCCGCGATCCGCAGGCCGGTCGGGCGATGGGCCAGGCTGCTTCCCCGCCGGGCCAGCCGACGCTCCACGGCCTCCACGCCGTTGGCACTGGAGAACACGATCCAGTGGAAGTCCTCCAGTTCGGCCAGGGCGTCGTCGAGGGGGCCCCAGTCATCCGGGGGGGTCACCGCCAGGGCCGGCAGGTCGACCACCGTGGCACCGGCGGCTTCGAACAGGCTGCGGGCTTCGCCGAGTTGCTGGTCCGCCCGGGTCACCCCGATGCGGCGTCCCTGCAGGGAAAGCCGGGGAGCTTTCGGAGGGGCCTGGCTGTCCTGAGGCGCATCCGGCGCGCCGAATACTGCTCCTATCGCCGGTTCAGGGCCGTGGCTCTCGCCCGGGTCGGTGCTGCTGTGGTCCCCCCTCGCGTCCGCCATGGCTGCTGGGTTCAGTCGTTGAGCCGCACCATGCTGGCGGCCTGGCGGCTCAGTGCCAGCGCTTCCTCCCCCCGACCCTGGCCCTGCAGCAGCGCGATGGCCTGGCGGAAGGCTTCCCGGCAACCGGGGATATCGCCCGCCAGCAGCAGGGCCACCGCTAGGTTCTGCTGGGTGGAGGCCTGGTGGGGATCGAGGGCCAGGGCCTGGCGGTAGGCGCCGATGGCGGCGGCGATGGCGCCGCGCCGCCGCTCCACCAGGCCCAGCTGGCTCCAACCCTGGGCGATCGCCGGGGCTACCTCGGTGGCTTCACGGCAGAGCTTGGCGGCCTTCTCCAGCTCTCCACTCTCCAGCAGCAGGCTGGCCAGGTTGAGGCGGGCGGCCAGGGTGAGGCGGGGGTCGAGGGGGAGGGTCAGGGCCTGGCTGTAGAGCCCGGCGGCCTGGTCGGGGCGGTTGGCGGTGTGGGCGATGGCCAGGTGCAGCAGGAGCTCGAAGCGTTCCGGATCGGCCCCGGCAGGACAGTGATGCAGCCCCATCTCCAGAAGGGAGATTCCGGCGGCCCTCTCTCCCTGGTCCACCAGCAGGGCGCCGAGTTTGGCGCAGGCGTAGGGGTCGCCCGGCCGTTCCCGCAGTTCGGCTTCCATCGCCTGGCGCAGCAGCCGGGCCTTGCGACCGTCGGCCAGCAGCT
This sequence comes from Cyanobium sp., assembly GCA_040399305.1. Taxonomy (GTDB): domain Bacteria; phylum Cyanobacteriota; class Cyanobacteriia; order PCC-6307; family Cyanobiaceae; genus Cyanobium. The sequence continues at coordinate 20,052 of JBBASH010000038.1, read as the reverse complement.
CCGGCCGGTAGCCCGTGTGCAGCAGGGCCGGTTCGGGGCACTGGGCGATGCGCCAGTGGGGCTCGCGTTGCAGCAGCTCCGTCACGCTGTCGTCGACCATGGCGTGATACGGCCGGCTCCAGCGCAGGGCCGGATGACGGCGGAACAGGCGGCTCACGCTGGAGTAGGGCGACTGGAGCGCCCCCTCCTCCTGCCGCAGCAGGGTGATCACCAGCAGCTCGGGCCGGGCGATCAGCTCCAGGAGTGGCACGCGGGCCTCGGGGCGGAGCCGTTCATCGGCATCGAGCACCAGCACCCAGTCGCCCCGCACCAGCTCCAGGGCCCGGTTGCGCGCCGGGGCGAAGTCGCCAGGCCAGGGCATCGAGGCCACCACGGCCCCGCAGCGTTCAGCGACCGCCACCGTGTCGTCGCTGGAGCCGGTGTCGAGCACCACCATCTCGTCCACGAAGCCGGCCACTGAGGCCAGGGCCGCCTCGATCCGCTCGGCTTCGTCGCGCACGATCATCGAGAGGCTGAGCCTGGGGCGCTCGGCGGTGGGCGGCTGTTCCGGCAACGGCAGGCTCGACATGGGCTGCCTCAATCGGTGAAGCCATCGCCACGGCCGGTGGGACTGCCCAGCCCCAGGGCAGCCAGCAGCTCCGCCTGGGCCAGCGGCATCTGGCCGGGGCTCCAGGCTGCCGGAATGCCGTCCTCCAACAGGGGCTGCAGGCTTTCCCAGAGGTAGGGGCTGCCGTAGACGGCCAGCCCCGCTAGCCGCCCGGCGGCCTGGAGCTGGCGGATCACCGCCTCCCAGGGTTCCCGGCCCGCAGCGCTGCCGCGAAAGGGATTACCGCGCACGAACAATTGCAATAGCACCGGACCCTCCCCGAGGCGCGCCAGGTCGAGGGGGCCGTCTGCCGTGGTCGGCGTGCCGGTGGACCGGCCCTCGGGATCCCCGTCTTGGCCGTCGGCTCCGCAGTCGGAAGCCTCCTCCAGCCCGATCCTCCAGGGCGATGGACTGCAGCCATCCAGCACCACCGGCCGGAAGCCGGCGGCGGTGGCTCGGGTGAGGGCGGGGGCGGTGGGCTGGAGGAAGGGGCAGCCCAGGGCCGTGTCGACCCGGATCAGGTTGATGGCTTGGGCGGCGGCCGGGCTGCCCGCTGGCAGGGTGACCCGGCCGCCCTGGTGGCGCAGGCTGCGCTGCACCAGCTCCAGCGCCAGCCGCTGGTCGGCAGCGATCGGACCGTTGCTCAGGGGCCCCAGGGGTTCGCTGGCCTCTGCAGCGCGGGATCCTGACGCGGCCAGGAGGTTAAGGGGTTCAGGGCTGGCATCGGCAAGGGAGCCGGACGCCGCCTGGGAGCTCCTCCGCAGTGATACCAGGGCCTGGCGTCGCCGCTCCGCGCTCGCCTCCAGCCGCTCGCGCCCCAGCCGGCCCTGCTCCACCGCCGCCAGGATGGCCTCCATCGCCGCATCGGCGTCGGCGGGCATCAGCACCAGGTCGGCGCCAGCCTCCAGGGCCAGCACCGCCGCTTCGCCGGCCCCGTGATGGGCCGTGATCGCCTCCATCACCAGGGCGTCGGTCACCACCAGGCCCGCGAAGCCCAGCTCCTCGCGAAGCAGCCCGGTGAGCACCGCCGCAGAGAGGGTGGCGGGCCGCTCCCGATCGAGTTCCGGCAGCAGCAGGTGGGCCGTCATCACGCTGGCCACGCCGGCGGCGATCGCCGCGCGGAAGGGCGCCAGCTCCACGGCCTCAAGCCGTTCGCGGCTGTGGGGCAGCAGCGGCAGCTCAAGGTGGGAATCGCTGGCGGTGTCGCCGTGGCCGGGGAAGTGTTTGGCGCAGCACAGCACGCCTTCGGCCTGGGCGCCGCGCACGAAGGCGGCCGCCAGGGCTCCCGCGGTGGCGGGGGTCTCACCCCAGGCGCGCACGTTGATCACTGGGTTGGCCGGGTTGTTGTTGACATCGCACACCGGGCCCAGCACCCAGTTGAGGCCGAGGGCCCGGGCCTCGCGGCCGCTGCAGCGCCCATAGCGCTCCGCCAGCTGCTCGGCCGCGGCCGGATTGTCGCCGTGGAGGCGGCCCAAGGCCAGGGGCGGTACCAGCCAGCTGGCGCCTTCGAAGCGTTGCCCCACCCCCTCCTCCACATCGGCGCAGAGCAGCAGGTCGGTGGCCGCCCAGGCCTGGAGCTGGCGGGTGCGCAGCCGCAGTTCGGCCGCGCTGCCCCCGAGCAGGATCACCCCGCCCACCCCCGCGCCCAGCAGGCGTTGCAGGGTCGCGTTGTCGAGCTCCCAGCGGGGGTAGCGGCGCTGGCCATCGGCGAGGTGGCCGCTGCAGCGCACCACCAGCAGGCTGGCCACCAGGCGGGCCAGGTCGTCGTCAGGGACCGCGCCGGTCCCATGGCTCACGCCGGCCAACACTCCAGCCCCGTCCATTGCGTTACCCCTGTTGGCACCATGCAAGCGCAGGGGGGGTCAAGGGCCGCCGGGCCCGTCATCAACCACGGAGGCAGCACCCTGATCCCGCGCGTCATCCCGCGCGGCGGCTGGCACCCCTGGGATCTCCCCATCGGTGAGATGGCTCGATC
>JBBASH010000038.1:0-17481 GCA_040399305.1 Cyanobium sp. | reverse complement strand
CCGGGGCCTGGGAGCCTTCGCCGGCTTTCACCTCCGCCGGGCCGGTCGCGGCGGCGAGCTCTTCGCGATCGCTGCCGGGAGGGATCTCCCCCCTCTCCTCCCGCTTGCGCTCCAGCTGGTTGAGCAGCCCCAGCACCGAGGTGCCCCGCTCCAGGGCCCGGTCGAGGAAGAACACCACCTCGGGGGTGCGGCGCATTTGCAACCGTCGCGCCAGTTCGCCCTTCACGTAGGGGGCGGCGGCCTTGAGGCCGTCCATGGTGAGGCGCTGGTCTTCCTCAGTGCCGAACACGCTCACGTGGATGCGGCAGTGCTGCAGATCCCCCGCCACCTCCACGACTGTCACGCTCACCATGCCGTGGTGCACCCGTTCATCGCGGATGCCGCTGCGCAGCAGTTCGCTCATTTCCCGGCGGATCAGCGCCGCCACCCGCTCCACCCGTCGTCCCTGCGCCATCCTTATGAGGCCACCACGGCTGCCCCACTTACCATGGCACGCAGCACCAGGGCCAGGGTGAGCAGCCCGCTCACCAGCGCTCCGATCAGGGCCACGGCCGTGACCGGGTTGCTGCGCAGCCGGGCCAGCGGCTCCACCACGGAGTTGAGCACTCCGAGGCTGAAGGCCACCAGATAGCGCGGGTAGCGGGTCACATTGATCAGAAAATCCCTCATCGGGCGTCTCCCCTGGCGGCCCCGGCCGCAGACCTGAAGTGCTGGCTACTCTGCCGCCCGGGGGCCCCCGCCGCCGATCCCCCCTCCCCGATGGACCTTCATCAGTTCCGCCATTCCGCCTTCTGCGAGAAGGTGCGCCTTGTTCTGGCGGCCAAGGGGCTGGAGGCGAACCTCCTTGAGGTCACGCCCGGCCTGGGTCAGATCGAGCTATTCCGACTCTCCGGCCAGCGCCAGGTGCCGGTGCTCGTGGATGGCGGCGAGGTGATCGCCGATTCCACTGCCATCGCCTTGCATCTCGAGAAACGCCACCCGCTGCCGGCGCTGCTTCCGGCCGACGCCCGCAGCCGGGCCCGGGTGCTGCTGTTGGAGGACTGGGCCGACACCGCCCTGGCCTCCGGGGCCCGTCAGGCCCTGTTGCAGGCGGCCGCCGCCGATCCGGTGCTGCGGACCGCCCTGTTGCCTGAGGCCACCCCGGATCCCCTGCGCCGCGTCGTGGCCGCCCTGCCCGCCGGCCTGATGGCGCCGGTGAGTGAGGCGGTGGGGGAGGTGCTGGCCCCCTGCGAGGCCCGCCAGCTTCGCCGCAACCTCGAACAGCTGGCCGTGCTGGTGGCCGATCAGCCCTATCTCGAGGGCGATCGCCTCTCCCTGGCCGACCTAGCCGTGGTGGCCCAGCTCTCGCTGCTGCTGTTCCCCGCCTCCGCTGGCGTACCCCTGGCGGGACGGGGGGTGGAGGGCCTGGCCGACCATCCACTGCTGGCGCCCCTGTTCAGCTGGCGGGATCGGATCCTGGCGGAAGTGGGACGAGCCTGAGGGTGAACCGCTTGGGGTGCTCGGCGCTCGCCGCCAGCCCCGCCGCCGGCGAGGCGTAGCTGGCCTGCCATTGCTCCCCGCTGATGCTGCCGTCCTCGAGCCGGTGCCAGAGGCCGAGCACCTCCACGCGGCTGATGCGAGGCGTTTCAGGGCCGTGGAGCACCTGGAGGGTGAGCTCATCGGCCAGGAAGGCGGCGGCATGGGGGCGGGCGCTGCGCCGGCCCACCACCGTGGATTCCAGCTGGCGATCGCCCCGCAGCAGGGTCACCTGGCGGTTGGGGTTGGCCGGGTCGTTGCGCACGCTGATCAGCCCATCCCCGAGTAGAGCCGCTCCGATCTGGCCGGCATTGAAGGCCCGGTCCGCCAGCGCTCCGTCCTCGCCATCCGCCTGGAAGCGGGCGCGCCAGCGCAGCGGGGGCTCGGACCCTTCCGCCGGGGTACTGCTCACCTCCCATTCACCCCGGAACCAGGCGGGCCAGACCAGATCCCCCCGCTCCGGCCTGGGCAGGGGTGCCGGCAGGCTCCAGGCGGGCCAGTTCGCCAGGCGCTGCTCCAGGGGCCCAGAAGCGGATGGTGGAGGCCCAAGCCAGGCCGGGTGTGCTGCTGCTGGCCTTTCCATCCCTATGTCTGGCTGAGCCGCGGCGGCGCGGACCGGCGCCCATATCAGGGCGACCAGCATCAGGCCAAGGGCCAGCAGCGGCAGGATGGGATGCAAGCGGCGACAATCCATGTCCGATCCCCTGCTGCGGGAACTCGATCATTACGTGGTGCTGGAGCCCGGTGGGGCCGAGGCCATCCTCACGGCGGCCGAAACCCTCGTCTGGTTGGAGGATCATTTGGGGCGACTCGCTGCCCCACCGGCTGATTTGGCCGGCCTTGCCGATCCCCGCGAGCGGGCGCAGCGGTTGCTGGACACGGCCTGTGAACTGGAGCTGGAACCCGGGCGGGTGGTCAGCTGGTTTGCAGTTCGGCTGGAGCCACCAGGTGGGGCGTCCTGAGCCGGGTCCTGCTGCATGGCGAGCGCTCGGTTCGATGCCCTGACGCGCGATCCTCTCCCCTTTCGGCCCTTCGGCAGCGGCTTGCCCCAGACGTTGGAGCGGGACTCCAGCGGGCCATTGCCATGCCTTGCCCACCAGGACCGCCCCGTGCCCTGCTGCTCCGTTTCCACTCAGCCTCGCTTCCAGAGCTGCGTACCTCGTCAGAGGGTTCCCTGGTTCAGTTCAGCGATGGCGTGATCCGCCCTTTCCTATCCAGCAACAGCGCCGGCGTCGGGGGCGCACTCGGCCGTTCCCGCAGGATGGCCGGCAGGGCTTCCAGCACCTGAAGGGCCACGGCCTCTGGCGGCGCCTCCACCTGCACCACGTGGAGGTCGGCCTGGGCGTAGAGGGGGCGCCGTGCCTCCAGCAGGGTGGCCAGACGGGCGGCGGGGTCGGGATCGTTCAGCAGGGGCCGGGGGGTGGGATCGGCCTGGAGCCGCGCCAGCAGCAGTGTTTCGGGGGCATCCAGCCACACCACCACGCCCTGCTGCAGGTGGCCCCAGTTCACTGGCCGGGTCACCACGCCCCCCCCCGTGGCCACCACCAGGGAATGGAAGCCGGCGATCTGATCGAGAACGGCGGTTTCCAGCTGGCGGAAGCCCTCCTCGCCGTCTTCGGCGAACACGGTGGGGATGGGCCGACCGGCGGCCTGTTCCAGGGCGGCGTCGGCATCGAGGAAGCGATATCCCAGGGCCGCCGCCAGCGGACGCCCCACGGCACTCTTGCCCGCCCCCATCATCCCCACCAGGTACACGTTCAGCCCCTCCAGCCGGCGGGCTAGCTCCGCGTGGCTGGGGGGATGGGCAGCGGCTTCGGAGGGGTCCATCGGGATCAGGGGATGGCGGGGATGGAGGGCCTAACGGGATTCGTTTCTACGATGAGCGCAGCCGGGGCGCCGGGGAAGCTGCCTGGTTCCTCCAGATTGTTCTCCTGCGATCAGGGTGCCTCCCCGCCCAACTGGCGGGCCCCGAGGCGGCGGCCCAGGTCCCGCAGGGGCACCTCCCGCAGACTGTCGGCGGGAATGCCGAACAGGCGGGCCAGGCAGCGTTTCACCACCACCTCACTGTCATCGCCGAAGCGGCCGGAGAGCAGCTCGGTCACCACCCCCAGGCCTCGGCCGCTGCTGTCGGTTTCCTCGATCAGGCAGCGGCTGGTGGGAACGGCCAGCTGCTGGCAGGGCTCCACCAGGCTGCGCCGGAGTTCGGGGTTACTTCCGGCGGCGGTTTCCACGCACACCTTGGCCAGCCGGGTCTCCAGCTGGGGTCGCATCAGCTGGAGCACCGGTGTGAGCAGGCCCGCCCGGGCTGGCGAGGTCGCCCCAGCCAGCGCCAGGGTCGCCCCCAGCACCCCTACTAGGGCCGCCGGCAGCGGCAGGCAACGCCCACGCGGAGGCCGGGTCGGGTGGGGCACGGTGGGCAGCGAGAGGAACGGTGCCGTTAGTTTTGCGCCTTCAGGATCCGTTAGCGCCCCGCTCTTGCCATGGCCGAGCTGCAAGCCCGCTGGCACCGCGCCATCGCTGAGCTGGCCCAGGAGGCCTGGGACAGCCTGCTGGGCGACCATGCCGCCGCCCCCTTCTATCGCTGGCGCTGGCTGCACCGTCTGGAGGCCAGCGGCAGCATCGTGCCTCGGGAGGGTTGGCAGCCCTGCCATCTGGGGCTGTGGCGGGGTGGGGAGCTGGTGGCGGCGGCTCCCCTGTATCTGAAGGGCCACAGCTATGGCGAATTCGTCTTCGACCAATCGTTCGCCCAGCTCGCCGGCCAGCTCGGGCTGCGCTACTACCCCAAGCTCGTGGGGATGAGCCCCCTCAGCCCGGTGGAGGGCTACCGCTTCCTGATCGCCGCCGGGGAGGATGAAGCCGCGATCACCGCCCTGATGCTGGAGCTGATCGATGCCTTCTGCCGCCAGAACGGGCTGCTCAGCTGCAATTTTCTCTATGTGGATCCCCGCTGGCGGCCCCTGGCTGAGGCGGCCGGCTGCAGCGCCTGGATCAACCAGCAGGGTTGCTGGAGCAACCCCGGCTTCGGCGATTTCGAGGCTTATCTGGCGGGCTTCAATGCCAACCAGCGCCGCAATGTGCGCCGCGAACGCGCCGCCGTGACCGCCGCCGGCCTCACGGTGACCCCGTTGGTGGGGGCAGAGATTGCACCGGCCCTGCTGCAGCGAATGCACCACTTCTATGCCCAGCACTGTGCCCGCTGGGGGCCCTGGGGCAGCAAATACCTCACCGAGGCTTTCTTTCAGGCGGCCGGCGAGCTGCGCCCCGATCTGGTGCTGTTCAGTGCCCATGGCGGTGATCCCGCCGATCCGGTGGCGATGTCGCTGTGTGTGCAGGATGGCCAGGGGCTCTGGGGGCGCTACTGGGGCAGCGACGTGGATCTGGAGAACCTGCACTTTGAGGTCTGTTACTACGCCCCGATCGCCTGGGCGATCGAGCGCGGCATCCGCCGCTTCGATCCCGGCGCCGGCGGCAGCCATAAGCGGCGCCGTGGCTTCTTGGCCGAACCCCGCGTCAGCCTGCACTGCTGGAGTGACCCCCGCTTCGCCGCCATCCTGCGGCGCTGGCTGCCCGAGGCGAATGGCGCCCAGCTGGAGGAGATCGAAGCGGTGAATGCCGAACTGCCCTTCCGCGGCGGGGTGCCGCCGCTGACGCGGGTGGAGGGGGGCGGCGGGTCGGCTTCGGGTTCGGAACTCTGAATTTGGCTCCCCGGTTCTGTGGCTTGAGGAACAAGTCAGGTCCACGGAACGTATCCTCCCTGCGTTTGGGGCATGGCCATCGGAGGCTTGTCTGGTTTTTTCTTAGTCCGCCCGCCCGTCGGGGGCCGCGTTGACCCAGGACCGCGCCGATAACATCGCCCCATGGATGTTTCTGTTTCGCGGTTCGCGGCGGCCACCGCCCTGGATGAAGGGCTCTCCCAGCGCACGATCAGCCTTGACCCGGCCGGCTATTTCCTGATCCTGGTGGATCACGAGGCCGCCGAACTGGTGGCCGAGCACTACGGCAACGGCATCGATGAACGGGGCCTGGCCACCGATCCGGAAACCGGCGAGGTGCTTTCCTGCCGCAACGCCGGACCCCGCACCCCCCTGACGGTGTTCCGTGGGCGGACCGCCAAGGAACTCGGCATCGCCCTCACCGAGGGGGAAGGGGCCTATCTCCTCAGCCGCCTCGACCACGCCCTGTACTTGGGCCGCGAGCTTCAGAAGGCTGAGGCCGCCCTGCTGGCGGGTCAGCCCTACGTGCAGGACTGACCGATCTTGGGTTGGGGGGGGGGAAGGATTTAGGCCGGCTGGAGTTCGCGGCTGGACTGCACCGGTGCCATCGGGGGATCGGGGGGCAGGGAGGCCAGCTGCTCCTGGATCTCGCGGGTCACGATGCCCCGGTATTCCAGGAAATGCTCGTTGTGGGCGAGGGTCACCAGGAACTGCTCCAGGGTTTTGGGGTTGCGGCGCGCCACCGTGAGCAAGGCATTCCAGAAGCGCCAGCGGGTGTCGCGCAGGATCCCTTGGCGCCAGATCACGATCGCTAGGGCGCGAATTTCCCGCAGGGGTGGCAGGGCGGGTTTGTCGGACTTTTCGGCGCTGTAGAAAGCCTTCCAGCGCGGTTCGCCCATCTTGAGGTAGTAGTGCTTCACCCTGTCGATGTAGGCGTTGGGTTCGTAGAGGCGGCAGAAGGCATCCACGTATTCATTGGCGATATCGCGGATCGGCCGGGTGGGCACAAAGTTGAGCAGGTTGGTCTGGTTCACGCCCTTGGCGTCGGCCTTTTCCTCGATCAACCGACCCTCCTTCTCCAGGCGGTGCCACAGGCCGGTGTTGGGCAGGGCCTGCAGCATGCCCATCATCGCGGCGGGAATCCCGGTGCGGCTCACGAAACGCACGATGCGATCGCCGGCGCCGGTCTTCTCGCCATCGAAGCCAATGATGAAACCCGCCATGACCCGGATCCCGTAAGAGGTGATCCGATCCACCGATTCCTCCAGCGAACTGCGGGTGTTCTGGTGCTTGCCGGCCACCGAGAGGCTGGCCTCATCGGGGGTTTCGATGCCGAGGAACACCGCTTCAAAACGGGCCTCGCCCATCATCCGCATCATCTCGTCGTCGGAGGCTAGGTCCACCGAGGCCTCGGTGGTGAAGGTGAAGGGATAGCCCCGCTCGATCTGCCATTCCTTAATCGCTGGCAGCAGCAATTTGGCGTTGCGTTTGTTGCCGATGAAGTTGTCGTCCACCAGGAAGATGGCGCGGCGCCAGCCCAGGTCGTAGAGGCGCTGGAGCTCGGCCACCAGCTGCTCAGGACTCTTGGTGCGGGGCTTGCGCCCATACAACACGATGATGTCGCAAAACTCGCACTGGAACGGGCAGCCCCTCGAGAACTGCACGCTCATCGAGTCATAGGCGTCGAGTTCCAGCAGGTCGAAGCGGGGAATCGGGGTGCCCGTCACATCTGGCTTTTCGCCGTTGGAGCTGAAGCGGCCTGATCGGTCGCCCCGATTAATCGCCTCGATGAACAGGGGCAGGGTGATCTCCCCCTCATCGAGCACCTTGAAATCGGCCAGGGAAATTTCGGGGGCATCGGGGGTGGAACTCGCGAAGGGGCCCCCCACTGCCACCGGCAGGCCCCGCTCCTTGGCCTTGGCGATCTGCGCGGCCATGTCGGCCTTCTGCACGATCATCCCGGAGATCACCACCAGCTCAGCCCAGCCCCATTCCGCTTCGGTTACCTCGCGCACGTTGCGATCGACCAGCTTCATCTCCCAGGTCTGGGGCAGCAGCGCCGCCACCGTCACCAGCCCGAGGGGAGGCAGCAGCACCTTGCGGTTGACCAGTTCAAGGATTTTCTCGTAGCTCCAGAAGGTCTTCGGGAACTCGGGATAGATGAAGAGGGTGCGCATGGGTGCAGCCGCCCCGGAGTGGCTGCAACCCTAGAGGTTTTCCGGACCCCCCGTCCCTTCGGGTGGCCGGATCGGGGCTCCGCACGGGGGGCGCCCCGGTTGGCCCGCCGCAAGGGTGCGCGCCGGCTCTGGGGCAGCGCTTCTCCCCCTCTCCCGCTGCGGGAAACCCGCCCCGTGCGCGGCTCGGGGATTCCCTTCCTTCGGTAAGTCCGGCCGCATGCCGGAGCCCCGATCGGCTGCTTTTTGCAGCTGATCCGCTGGTGATTGCGGCAGCGCCGTCACGCTGTCGACCCGCATGGCAGTCGGGCTCCCCCCGGCCATCAGCCCGGCCGTTCCGCGGCGCGGCGCCTGGGTTCGGGTTGCGATGCGCCACGGCCGGTGCTGCCGGTCCCCGGCGAACCCTTCCGTTCTGCTGTAATGGCCGGGTTCCTGCAGCAGTGGTCCCATGGGCGCCGCGATCTATCTGGCTCTGGTGGGTGGTGGACTCACCGCAGCCTTTCTCCTCACCGTGCTTCTTCGCGGGATTCGTCTGATCTGAGGTTTGAGGGGGGCACCAGCCGGAGCCGGCCCTGCAGCACGAGCTCGCCGAGCCCCAGCACGAAGCCGATGGCACCGAGCAGGGCAAAGGCGCCATCCAGGCCGATCCTTGCGCTGAGCAGGGCCGCCGCAATGCCGCTCAAGCCCCCGCCCCCTAGGAAGGCGATCTGACCCAGGCCTGCCATGCGACCCCGCAAGGCCATTGGAGCTCCCACCTGGCCCATCAGGTTCGTACCCGCCAGCAGGCAGGCCGTGCCTGCACCGATCAGGAAGGTCATCACCAGCTGAATGGCGAGGTGGCCCGCGCCGGTGGCCATCCCCAGCTGGGCCAGGGCCGTCAACAGGGTGCAACTGCCCAGCAGCAGTCCCGGCCGCGCCGTGAGCCAGGCGCTGTTGCGCTGCAGCGCCATGCCGCCGCAGATGCTCCCGGCCGCCAGCACACTGGTGAAGATGCCCAGGGCCTGGGGCGAGGGCCCGAGCACCTGGCGGGCGATCAGCGGGGCCAGGCCTGGGTGGAAGAAGCCCACCAGGGTGGCGATAGCCGTGAAGCGCAGCACATGGCGCAGCACCGGGCCGCATTCGCGCCAGGCTGTGCCCAGGGAGGCGGAGCGTCCAGGCGCGCTGCGCTGCTCCGCCGAGCGGATCGGATGCAGCAGCCCCATCACCGTGCCGATTGGCAGCAGGTAGGTGGCCGCATCCAGGATCAAGGCCGTGGTGGGCCCCCCGAGGGCCAGCAACCAGCCTCCCAGCGGTGGGCCGATCAGCTTGCCCACGTTGAACACCACCGAAAAGCTGGCGATGTAGCGGCCGAGTTGCTCCGGATCTTCCACCAGCAGCGCGCTGTACTTGTTGCGGGCGGTGAGCTCGTAGCTGCTGGCCACCCCCACCAGCAGGGTGCTTAGCAGCAGCATCGCCACCTGGAGCTGCCCCTGCAGCAGCGGGATCGCCAGGGCCCCGAGCAGGGCGGCCCCGAACAGTCCCCATTGGGCGCGGATCAGCACCTTCTCGCAGCCCAGCCGGTCCGTTGCTACCCCGGCGGGGCCGCTCATCACCAGGCTGGGCAGCGCCAGGCAGCCGAAGTGCAGGGCGAGGATCAGGGCATTGCCGCTGTTGTGCAGCAGGATCCAGCTCTTGGCGGTGAGGCCCGCGAAGGATCCGGCTGTGCTCATGCCGGAGGCCAGCAGATAAAGCTGGCGTTGGCTGGCGAGGCTGAGGCGGTTTCCCCACCGCCCGAGTCCTCCAAGGCGCTCGGCTGGGTCGGGTTGGGTTGGAGGCTGCTCCGGTCCGGATGGGGTGCCGGCTGACCCCGAACCCGACTCCCGCCCCGGGGCCTGGTCCGGCATATTCCCGGCCCGCGAGCCCGGGCTCAAGAAGCCGGCCGGCGGGCGGCGAGCGCGTCGCCCACCATCGCTTTCGCCCCCACGACTTCCCCGATCAGGTCGTAGGTGTCGGCGGCGGTGATGCGCACCGGCACCAGGGTGCCCGGGGCGGCGCAGAGGTCCCCTTCGCCCGGCATCACCCGCACCTCGCCATCCACCTCTGGAGCGAAGCGGGCGCAGCGGCCCAGCATCTCGCCGGTGGAGGGGTTTTCCTGCTCGATCAGCACATCCACGATGCGGCCCACCCAGGCGGCGTTGCGCGCGGCGGCGATCGGCTGCTGCAGGGCCATGAGGCGGTCCTTGCGTTCGGCAGCCACCTTGGGGGGCACCGGATCGGGAAGGTCGGCGGCCGGGGTGCCCTCCTCCGGGGAGAAGGTGAACACGCCAACGTGATCAAACCGCTGCTCGGCCACGAAAGCGAGCAGGTGCTCAAAGTGCTCCTTGGTTTCGCCGGGGAAGCCCACGATGAAGGTGGTGCGCAGCACCGCCTCCGGCAGCTCCTGGCGGATCCTCTGCAGCAGGCCACCGGTCACGCCGGCCTGCCAGGGACGGTTCATCGCCCGCAGCACATCGGGATGGCTGTGCTGCAGGGGAAGGTCCAGGTAGGGCAGCACATTGGGCACCTCCCGGTAGGCGGCCAGCACCTCGGAGGTGAGGCCGGTGGGGTAGGCGTAATGCACCCGGATCCAGGGGATCTCCACCTCCCCGAGGGCCCGCAGCAGCTCCGCTAGGTGGGGCCTGCCGTAGAGGTCGAGGCCGTAGTTGGTGGTGATCTGGCTGATCAACACCAGCTCCTGCACCCCCTGGGCCGCCAGCTGGCGCGCCTCGGCCACGATGCTCTCGATCGGGCGGGAGCGCTGGTCACCGCGCAGGTGGGGAATGATGCAGAAGGCGCAGCGGTAGTCGCAGCCCTCGGCCACTTTGAGGTAGGCCACCGCCTCGCTGGTGGTGCGGTAGCGGGGCAGGTGCTCATCGGCCACGAAGGTGGGCACGGCGCTCACCTGATTCACCCGCTCGCCGGCCTCCACCCGCTCCAGCACACTCACAATGTGCTGGTAATCGCCGGTGCCCACGATCGCCTTTGCCTCCGGTAGGGAGTCGAGCAGCTCCTCCTGGAAGTGCTGGGCCAGGCAGCCCGCAATGATCAGCTCCTTGCCCTGCTCCGCCAGCTCCACCAGGGTGCGCACCGATTCCTCGCGGGCGTCCTGGATGAAGCTGCAGGTGTTCACCACCACCACGGTGGCCTCGCTCTCATCAGCGCTCACGCCGTAGCCGGCCTGAGCGAGCAGGCCGAGCATGTGCTCGGTATCCACCCGGTTCTTCTCGCAGCCCAGGTGGGCGAAGGCCACGGTGGGTCGGGCCTGAGGCTGGGTTGCCCCAGCGGGGGTGGACCGGCTGCCGGCGGATGGACTGGTGGCGGGCTTCATGCGGGAGTTTCCGGCTCAGGCCGTTCTGCCACCCTATGGAAGCGGCGGGCCCACCGGGACCACCCCGTCCTCCCCGGCCGGCGCTGCAGGCCATCCGGGCCGACATCTCCTGCGGCTGCGAGAATGGCACCATCGCTTCCGTTCCCGTGACCTCCACCCAACTGGCCAGCCGCCTCAGCCAGCGCCGTCGCACCGATCCCGGCCGCCGTTGGATCTGGGTGGTGATGTCGGTGCTGGCCACCATCGGTGCCATCGACACCGGCGCCATCACCCTCAAGCGTTGGGGGTTGCTGGGTCCCCTGCTCTGTCCCGGTGGAGCCGAAGCCTGCGACAAGGTGCTCAACAGTGCCTGGGGCTCCCTCTTCGGCCAGCCCCTCTCGCTGTTTGGCTTCCTGGCCTATGCCGGCGTGCTTGTGCTTTCCCTGCTCCCTCTAGTGCTCCAGGGAGATGCGCGCCGGGAATTGCTCTCCCGCAGCCGCTGGGCCCTGTTCCTACTCACCGCCGGCATGGCCGTGTTCAGCCTGGTGCTGATGGCGGTGATGCTGTTCAAGATCAAGGCCATCTGCGCCTTCTGCATCCTCTCGGCCCTGCTGAGCCTCTCCCTGCTGGTGCTGACCCTGCTCGCGGGCGAATGGGAAGACAAGGGCCAGCTCATTTTCCGGGGGGTGATCACGGCTCTGCTCGTGGGCATCACCGGCATCGGTTGGGCCAGCGCGATGGATCGTCCCGAGGTGGCCACCGGTCCCGGCATGCCCATCCCCGTGACTTCCACCACCCGCCCGGGCGTGATGGCCCTCGCGGAGCATCTCACCGCCAAGGGCGCCGTGATGTACAGCGCCTACTGGTGCCCCCACTGTCACGAACAAAAGGAGCTGTTCGGCAAGGAGGCCACCGCCAAGCTCAAGATCGTGGAGTGCGCCCCTGATGGCCGAGACAACCAGGCCGATCTCTGCAAGAGCAAGAACATTCAGGGCTTCCCCTCTTGGGAGATCAACGGCAAGGTGGATTCCGGTGTGAAGCCGCTCCAGAAACTTGCCGAGCTCAGTGGCTATAAGGGGCCGGTTCCTAGCCCCTGATCCACCGGCTCGGTGTGGATCCGTTGGCCCCTTCGCTGGATGCTGTGGCGGCGCCAGAAGGGCTGGGGGGTCGGGGCATCGGTGCGGAAATGGCCGCCCCGGCTTTCGCTGCGGAAGCAGGCCGCCTCGATCAGGAGCTCCGCCAGCACCAGCCGCTGGCGCAGGTCGTGGAGCAGCCTGGATCCGCTGGCCGTTGCTGCACTGAGTTCGAGGGTCTGTCCAGGAGCGTGGCCGTGGATGCTGCGCAGCAGCGGTTCGGCCTCCAGCTCACTCCGCCGGCGGCGCACCTCCCCCAGGGCGGCGTTGAGCATCGGGCCCTCACGTTCCACCCCCGCCACCTGCCAGCAGAGCTGCCTCAGGTTGGCGATCTCCCGCTGAATCCGCTCCGGTTCCGGCAGGGGCGGATCCGCCAGCGGCAGGTCCGGCCCCGCACCCGCTTCGCAACAGAAGGGGTCTCCCAGGCGGATGTTCCGCAGGCGCCTGGCGAACACCAGGCACTCCATGAGCGAGTTGCTGGCCAGTCGGTTGGCGCCGTGTACGCCCGTGCAGGCCACCTCCCCCACGGCGTACAGCCCCGGCAGGCTGGTGGCCGCCTCCAGGTCGGTGCCCACGCCGCCCATCCAGTAGTGGGCAGCGGGGGCCACTGGAATGGGCGCGCCGATGGGGTCGAGGCCCAGGGCCCGGCAGCGGCCCAAGATCGTGGGGAACTGACTGTCCAGCCGCGCCTGGCCCACCGGCCGCAGGTCGAGCCAGACGTTGTCTACCCCCAGCTCCTGCATGCGTCGCGCCAGGGCGCGGCTCACCTGGTCGCGGGGGGCCAGATCACCGCCGGCTAGCTGGGCCACCGGGCTGTTCCCGGCCGCATCGCAGAGGCGGGCCCCCTCCCCCCGCACCGCCTCGCTAATCAGGAAGTGGGGGGCGCCGGGGAGCATCAGCGCCGTGGGGTGGAACTGCACGAATTCGAGATCGCGCACCGCTGCTCCGGCGCTCCAGGCCATGGCCACCCCGTCGCCGCTGGCCTGGGCGGGATTGGTGGTGTGGGCAAACAGATGGCCACCGCCGCCGCAGGCCAGGACCACCGCCCGGGCCCGCAGCCAGCGCAGCCTGTGCCCATCCAGCACCTGCAGACCCACGCAGCGGCCCGCCTCCACCCAGAGCTGCAGGGCCGGAACGCCCTTGTGTTGCTCTAGGCCCTCACGCCGCAACACCTCCCGTTCCAGGGCATCCACCAGGGCACCCCCGGTCCGGTCCTGGGCGTGCAGCACCCTTCGGTGGCTGTGGGCCGCCTCGAGAGTGGTGCTCAGCTGGTCGGCCTCCCGGTCGAAGCCCATGCCCAGCTCCAGCAACCTCGCCACACAGCCCGGGGCATCCCGCACCAGCAGGTCCACGGCCTGTCGGTCGCAGAGGTCAGCGCCGGCCCGAAGGGTGTCCTGGATGTGGCTCTCGAAGCTGTCCTCGGGCCTGGTCACCGCGGCGATCCCGCCCTGGGCCCAGCGGCTGGCGGAGGGCGGTCCGTCCTGCTTGCTGAGCAGCAGCACCCGCAGGCCGGCGGGCAGCTCCAGGCAGGTCATCAGGCCGGCGGCCCCGCTGCCCACCACCACCACATCCCAGTCGGCGGCCAGATCCGGATGCTGCATCGCCAAGCCCCGCTTCAGGGAGCCTATGGGAGCACCGCGGTCCGCCGGTTCAGGCAGAACAGAGCCATAAAAAAAACCGCCGGAGTTCCGGCGGTTCGGGAGCTTGGCGATGCGGCCTCCCCTGGGTTGATGAGGGAGGCTGCTGCTCAGCGGTAAACGCCGTCGTTGATCCGATCAAACCCTTCATTGAGGGCGATTGAGGGAGGCGTCACGGTGAAGTTGGCCTTGTACTTATCGAAGAGCTCCTTCTGACGCGGGGTCAGGTCGAGCTTGAGAACGTCATCGACGCTCTGGTAAGGGCCACCCAGCACGATCTTGCCCGCGAGGGTGGGATACATGCCGGGGTACTGCTGGAAGCGACGCACTGAAGAGTTGTTGAGATCCACCTTGCCGGCGCTCTCAGCAATCTTGTCGTCGGCCACGTTGCGCCGGTCTTCGGCCAAGGCGGTGTCCGGCAGCAGCAGGGTGACCAGCAGCCCGGCGAGCACAACACCACTCATGAGCCAGGCAAGCAGCCGCTTCATCACGACACTCCGTTGCGTAAGGGAACAGGGAACGGGCCGTCAGGGAGCCTCGGCCTGGCTCAACGTTACCGAACACCTGCCGAGGTTCCCCTGAACGGTTTCCCGGCTTTCGCAGATCTTCAGATCGGCGCAGCCTGGCTGGGGTTCAGATCAGGCCGCTCGACAGGGGGGCCAGCAGGGCAGCCACTAGGAACAATCCATCCACCGCCAGGGTGGTGGCCAGGGTGGCGGCACTCACTCTGGCCGGGCCACCCCGTTTCCAGAGGTGGGCACAAACGACAAGAAGAAGGGCGGCCATGGCCATCACCAGAGTGATGTTGGCCGGTTCCAGAACCGTTTCACCGGCCTGACGCAGAAGCAGCGGCGCCTCGCTCAACGGAGCCGAGAGCACCTGGGGCCACAGGGGCATCAGGCCAGTGAGGACGATCGCGGTGTCGGTGGCTGCTGTTCCGAGCAGGGAGGCGAGATAGAAGGCTCCCGCCAGCCGCCAGCGACCTCCAAGTCCAGCCAGGGCAAGGGGGAGGGCGAAGGCCTCGATCGGCAAGTGCAGGAGCGGATGCTCGCGGAACCATCCCCAGAACAAGCATCCCGCCAGCCAACTGCCGCTGAAACCCACCAGCAGCGGGCCAAGCTGCTGCCAGGGGCCGCGGCCGTGACGTTCGAGCAGCAACGCGGCAGCCACCAGGGGCATGGTGAGGAAGGCCGCCGCCATTGGAGCCTGCCTCACGAGGGGAGCCTGGAGGAACACGGGCACAGCAACCAGCAGCACGGCGGTGAGCGGAAGCAGAATCGTTCCCGAAAGAGTCAGTCCGGCGAAGGGCAGGGATCGGGAACTGAGGGCAGCTGGAGTCCCGATCACAGTCTCTGGTAGGGGTGTCGGCCAACGTTAAGGGGTGCGGGGGTTGGCCCGCGTCCCCCAGCCGCCATAGGGTTCGGTGCACTTCCTCCTGCCCGATGCCGTTCCTTGCCATCGCTGAGGCCCCATCCCTCGATGTCGCCTGCTGGCATGCCCTGGTGCTGGGGGTGGTGCAGGGGCTCACGGAGTTTCTGCCGATCAGCAGCACCGCCCATCTGAAGGTGGTTCCGCTGCTGCTGGGCTGGGGGGATCCTGGGGTGGCCTTTACAGCCGTCATCCAGCTGGGCAGCATCCTGGCGGTTCTGGCCTATTTCCGCCTGGATCTGCTCGAGGTGGTGCGGGGCATCGGCCGGGCCCTTCGCGATGGGCGCTGGAGTGATCCTTCCGCCCGGCTCGGGGTCGCGATTGCCCTGGGAACGTTGCCGATCGTGCTGGCGGGCATGGCTCTCAAGTTCGGGGTCCCGGGCTACGAACACTCCCCCCTCCGTAGTGTCACCTCGATCGCGGTGGTGTCGATCGTGATGGCCCTGTTGCTGGGCCTGGCCGAACTGGTGGGTCGCCGGCGCCAGCACCTCGACGACGTGATGCCCCGCGACGGTTTGCTGGTGGGTCTGGCCCAGGCCCTGGCCTTGGTGCCGGGTGTCTCCCGCTCCGGCAGCACCCTCACCGCTTCCCTCTTCGATGGCTGGG
Source organism: Cyanobium sp. (assembly GCA_040399305.1). Lineage (GTDB taxonomy): Bacteria > Cyanobacteriota > Cyanobacteriia > PCC-6307 > Cyanobiaceae > Cyanobium. The sequence continues at coordinate 1,950 of JBBASH010000038.1, read as the reverse complement.
AGCGGGCTTCGGCCGCCCGCTTTTCCTTCCTGCTCGGCATCCCCGCCATCACCCTGGCGGGGCTGGTGGAAATGAAGGACGCCCTCCATGAACCGGCCAACGGCGGGCTGCTTCCCACCCTGGTGGGAGTGGTGGCCGCCACGGTGGTGTCCTGGCTGGCGATCGCCTGGTTACTCCGGTTCCTGCAGCGCAACAGCACCTGGATCTTCGTGGCCTACCGCCTTCTGTTTGGCGCGGTGCTGCTGCTCTGGTTCCGGGGGCTCGATGGCGTTCATCCCTGAGGTTGGCGCTCTCTCCCGCCGGCACCATGGCCGGCTTGGTTCCAGACTGATCGCAGATCGGAGCCGCTGCGGTGTGGAAGGAGCCTTCGGCGGGGATCGCCGCCCAGACCCAGACCACCGCCGTTGACGGCGCGATTGCCAGCGCTGCGGCGCCGCGGCCGGCCCGGCTGCCAGATCCCGCCGTGGTGGCCAGCGTCGAACCCGGTTCGATCGGCGAGGAGCTGGGGTTCCAGCCTGGGGATCGTCTCCTCCGCATCAATGGCATCGCCCCGCGGGATCTGATTGATGTGCAGGTGCTCCAAGGGGAGGAGGAGCTGATCCTTGAGGTAGAGGATTCTGATGGCAAGCTCCATGTGGTGGAGCTGGAGAAGGATGCGGATGATGTCCTGGGGCTCGGCTTCACCGAGGCGCTCTTCGATGGCTTGCGCCAGTGCAACAACCACTGTCCCTTCTGCTTCATTGATCAGCAGCCCCCCGGCCGCCGCGCCAGCCTCTACCTCAAGGACGACGACTACCGCCTGAGCTTTCTCTACGGCTCCTATCTCACCCTCACCAACCTCACCGCCGCCGACTGGCAGCGGATCGAGGAGCAGCGGCTTTCGCCTCTCTATGTCTCGGTGCATGCCACCGATCCCGAGCTGCGCAGCCGTCTGCTGGTGAATCCCCGGGCCGCCCTGCTGCCCGATCAGCTCACCTGGTTTGCGGAGCGGCGGCTGCAGATCCATGCCCAGGTGGTGGTCTGCCCGGATCTCAATGATGGTGAGGCCCTGGAGCGGACCCTCCGGGATCTGGCGGCGTTCGGCGATGGCGACTGGCCGGCGGTGCTGTCGACGGCTGTGGTGCCCGTGGGGCTCACCCGCTTCCGCCCTCCTGGCGATGGGCTGCGGGCGGTCACCCCGGCCGATGCGGCGGCGGTGATCGAGCGGGTCGAGCCGCTGCAGAGGCAGTTCCAGGCCACCCTCGGCAGTCGTTTTGCCTGGCTTTCGGATGAGTGGTATTTGATGGCCGGCCTTCCCCTGCCCCCCCGCTCCAGCTACGAGGACCTCCCCCAGCGCGAGAACGGGGTGGGCAGCATCCGGGGTTTTCTCGAGGAGCTTGAGGCAGCCACCCGAACCCTGCCGGAGCGGGTCGAGCCGCCGCGGCGTATGAGCTGGGTGGTGGGCAAGCTCGTGGCCGATGCCCTTCAACCGGCGGTGGAGCGCCTCAACCGGGTGGAGGGCCTGGAGCTGCTGCTCCATGGGCTGCCCAGTCCCTACTGGGGCCAGGATCAGGTGGTCACGGGGTTGCTGACCGGGGCGGATTTGCTGCAGGGTCTGGCGGGGCGCGATCTGGGGGGGCAGCTACTGCTGCCGCGGGTGATGCTCCGGGAGGGGGAGGAGGTTTTCCTTGATGACATGCGGCTTCAGGAACTGCGGGATCGCGGGGGCGTGCCGATCCGACTCCTGGGAGGGGCGGACGATCTGGTGGCCGCCTGCCTTGGTTCAGTGGGTGAAGGTGCCTAAGCTCCCTAGCACTTTCCTGCTTCCGTCTTGCGGCGCATCACTTCCCTGCTCGCCTCCCTGACGGTGGTGTCCAGCCTTGCTGCTCCGGTGGCCGCTGCCCCCAAGCCTTCCGCCGCCGGAGGGACTGGCCTCTCCAGGTCCGGAAGCCAGGCCGCCCTGCTCCAGCT
>JBBASH010000037.1:0-33117 GCA_040399305.1 Cyanobium sp. | reverse complement strand
CACTTCACCCTCAACCTCAGCGAGCTGGCCGCCCGTTCCGCCGGCGGCAGCTTCGGGATTCTCTGTTATTTGGGCTTCCTGGTGGGCTTCGGCGTGAAGCTTCCGATCTTCCCGCTCCACACCTGGCTGCCGGATGCCCACGGTGAAGCAAACGCGCCGGTGTCAATGCTGCTGGCGGGGGTGTTGCTCAAGATGGGCGGCTATGCCCTGCTGCGCTTCAACGTGCAGATGCTGCCGGAGGCCCACCTGGTGCTGGCGCCGGCCTTGATCGTGCTCGGCATCGTGAACATCATCTATGGCGCCCTCAATGCCTTCGCCCAGGACAACGTGAAACGGCGGATCGCCTGCAGCTCGGTGAGCCACATGGGCTTCGTGCTGCTGGGCATCGGTGCCGTCGACGCACTCGGGATCAGCGGCGCCATGCTGCAGATGGTGAGCCATGGCCTGATCGCCGCCGCGATGTTCTTCGTGACGGGCGTGTTCTACGAGCGCACCAAAACCCTCTCGATTCCCAACATGGGCGGTCTGGCCAAGGTGCTGCCGATCACCTTCGCCTTCTTCCTGGCCAGCTCCCTGGCCTCGCTGGCCCTCCCGGGGATGAGTGGTTTCGTAAGCGAGATCACGGTGTTCCTCGGCATCACCTCCAACGACAGCTTCACCACCGGCTTCCGGGTGATCACGATCGTGCTGGCGGCCATCGGCCTGGTGCTCACGCCGGTGTACCTGCTCTCGCTCTGCCGCCGGGTGTTTTTCGGACCCCGCATCCCGGCCCTGGCGAAGGTGGGGGACATGAACCCCCGCGAAGCGGTGATCGGCCTCAGCCTGCTGGTGCCCACCCTGGTGATCGGCTTCTGGCCCCGCCTGGCCATCGATCTCTATGAAGCCAGCACCACCGCCCTGGCCACGGGCCTGGCCAGCCAGGCCCAGGTGGCCCTCGGCCGGTTGCCCGCCCTGGGCTGAGCCACGCCGATGCCGGCTCTGCGCTGGAATGAATCCCAGCGATCAACGGCCTGCCGATGACCCAAGCCCCCAGCACCGTGAACCCTGACGGATCCGTGTCCGGCATGCCCGCCCTGCTGGCCGGTGAGGGCCTGCCCGAATTCGCGGCGATCACGCCCGATCAGGTGAAGGAGCACATTCCCGTGCTGCTGGAGGACCTCAACACCAGCCTCGGGGCCATCGAGGCGCAGCTGGACGAGGCCCTGGCGGCGGGTCAGCCGCTTGCCTGGAACGCTGTGATGGAGCCGCTGCATCGGCTGGGCGAGCGGCTGCGCTGGAGCTGGGGGGTGGTCAGCCATCTCAATGGCGTGTGCAACACCACCGAACTGCGCGAAGCCCACGCCAGCCAGCAGGCGGCCGTGGTGGCCTTCGGGAACCGGGCCGGCCAGAGCACCGTGATTCACCGCGCCCTGAAACGGCTGGAGCAGCAGGGCGGTCTCGATGCCACCCAGCAACGCATCCTGGCCGCCGAGCTGCGGGACATGGAACTGCGGGGCGTGGGGCTTGAGGGGGAGAGCCGCGAGGCCTTCAATGCCGCCAGCCAGGAGCTGGCCGAACTCTCCACCCGCTTCGGCAACCAGGTGCTCGACGCCACCAACGCCTGGACCCTGAAGCTCAGCGACCCCGCCGAGGTGGAGGGCTTGCCCGAGAGTCTGCGGGGCCTGCTGGCCGAGGCGGCCCGCCAGAAGGGTGAGGAGGGGTCCACCGCCGAAGCCGGGCCCTGGCTGCTGGGCCTCGACTTCCCCCGCTACGGCCCCTTCCTGCAGTACAGCCAGCGGCGAGACCTGCGCGAGCAGCTCTACCGGGCCCATGTGAGCCGCGCCTCCGGCGTGGGCGAAGACGGCAGCGACAACGGCCCGCTGATCGAGCGCATCCTCACCCTGCGCCAGGAGCAGGCGCGGCGCCTCGGCTACGCCAACTGGGCCGAGGTGAGCCTGGCCTCGAAGATGGCCGGCTCCGAGGCCGAGGTGGAGCGGCTGCTCGAAGACCTGCGCCAGGCCGCCTACCCCGCCGCCCAGCGGGAACTCGAAGAGCTGCGGGCCTGTGCCGCGCAGGCTGCTGCGCCGGAAGCCGCGGATCTCAAGCCGTGGGATGTGAGCTTCTGGGCCGAGCGGTTGCGGCAGGACCGCTTTGAGCTCGACAGCGAGGCGCTGCGGCCCTGGTTCCCTTTGCCGCAGGTGCTGGAGGGACTGTTCGGCCTGTGCGATCGCCTCTTCGGCATCACGATCGTGGCGGCCGATGGTGAGGCGCCGGTGTGGCACACCGACGTGCGCTTCTTCCGCGTCAACGACGCCGCCGATGGCCGCCCCCTGGCCGCCTTCTACCTCGACCCCTACAGCCGTCCCGGCAGCAAGCGCGGTGGCGCCTGGATGGACGAATGCCTGGTGCGCCAGCGCCGTGCCGATGGCAGCCCCGTGCTGCCGGTGGCGTACCTGGTCTGCAACCAGAGTCCGCCGGTGGGGGACACGCCGAGCCTGATGACCTTCGCCGAGGTGGAAACCTTGTTCCACGAGTTCGGTCACGGCTTGCACCACATGCTCACCACCGTGGAGCGGCCCCAGGCGGCAGGGATCAACAACGTGGAATGGGATGCGGTGGAACTGCCGAGCCAGTTCATGGAGAACTGGTGCTACGACCGCTCCACCCTGCTCGGCATGGCCCGCCACTGGCAGAGCGGCGACCCGCTGCCCGAAGCAGAATTCGAGAAGCTGCTGGCCGCCCGCACCTTCCTGGGGGGCGCCGCCACGCTGCGCCAGGTGCACTTCGCCCTCACGGACCTGAAGCTCCACAGCGAGTGGGCACCGGGATCGGGCATTTCCCCGGAGGGTCTGCGCCGCCGCATCGCCGCCAACACCACAGTGCTGGAGCCCCTACCGGAGGACGCCATGCTGTGCAGCTTCAGCCACATCTTCGCCGGCGGCTATTCGGCCGGGTACTACTCCTACAAATGGGCCGAGGTGCTCAGCGCCGATGCCTTCAGCGCCTTTGAGGAGGTGGATCTGGGCAACGAGGAGGCGATCCGTGCCACCGGTCGCCGCTTCCGCGACACGGTGCTGAGCCAGGGCGGCAGCCGCCACCCCGCCGAGGTGTTCGAGGCCTTCCGGGGCCGGCCTCCCTCGGCCGAGGCCCTGATCCGCCATTCGGGCCTGGCACCGGCCTGATCCACGCAGCGGCAACCCGATGCGGCTGAATGGGGAGATTCTGGAAGGGGTCGAATGGGGCAACGCCTGGGACCTGCGGGACCCGGCCCAGCCCCACACCAACTGGTTCGTGGGCGATCACCCGGCCATCCCGCGTGACTGCCTGCGCTTCCTGCAACACGGCGATCCCCTCACAGGGTCGGGGGCCAACGGTGCGAGCCGATCGCCGGCCCAGCCGGTGAGCAACCTCTGCCTGAAATGGTTCCAGCACCACCCGGAGGATGACCCCGCCTGGGGTGCTGCCAAACCGAGCAGCACCGGGCGCAGCCTCTCCCTGCTGGCCACTCCCGGAGCATTCGCGCTGACGTTCCGCCGCGGCGAGCGCCAGCTGGAACTGGTGCTTGAGCAGGCCGGTGACTTCGCCCTTTGGAGTGAAGGCCTGGAGCACAGCTGGCGGGTGCTGGCCCCCTCCATCGTGCTCACGATGCGTTGGAGCCCCTTGACGCCCTGAGGGGGACAGTGGCTAGCCCGGAACGCCGGCCGAATCGGCAAAGGCGCCGCGACGAAGCGTCCAAGTCGCAGCCTTGCAAGCCCCTTAGCGCTCCGTGCTGGGGTCCGAAGGTGTCTCCGAGGTTCTGTCGTCGCCGGGGAATGCTCCATCCAGCCCAGCGATGGGCCGCCCCCATCCGGGGGCTGCACCGTTCACCGAGCACCCCCATGTCCCAAGCGCACCATCCCCTGGTCGAGGCGGCCCTCCTGCTGGATCGCTCGATCCGCCTCTTCCTCACCGAAGCCGAAGGACTCCATGCCGAAACCTGGATCCTGGCAGTGGCGCGCCTGGCCGGAACCGAGCTGCAACGCTCGATCCTCTCTGGGACGACTCAGGATGACGAAGACGGTGGCGGCCGGCGCTTCTGGAGCCGGCGCCCCCGGCCCGCTCAAGCCAGCGGCGATGAGCAGGGACAACGCCTGGTGGCCGTGCTATTAGCCACCCTGGCCCAGCTCGGGGAGCCCCTAGCGGAGGAGGCGATCATCTGCCCGCCCGAAGGCAGTGCCGGAGCCCTGCTGAGCCTGGAGCAGACCCGCGAGCGGCTCGGAACCCTGGTGGCCGCCTGCGCTCGAAGCCATGGGCTGGGGGCGGTGGAGATGGCTGAGGCCCTCACCATTGCCACCGCCCTGGCGCTGCACCAGTGCCGCGATCTGGTGCCGCTGACGCGAGGGGCTGGTCTGGCGGTGACGGGATTGGTGGAGGGCGCCAGAACAGCCCGGACGATGGCGACGGCGGTCTGAGAGGTGTGCGCACGTGAACAGCCGCAGCTCTGCCGGGCGATCGGGCAGAGCAGCGCGTCCTGTAACCACTGGTCCGCAGGCAACCAGGGCCGGCATGGCTGGGTGAGTCGCCAGGGTTCACAGAGTAGGTAAACCTCCAGGAGTCGACGCGTGCTTGTCCGCGAGGGTTCAAGGCGTGGATAGGCCGCAGGGTTCGATGGGCAGGCAGGCCGCCCGCCATTGGAGAGGTGGATGGGGCGAGCCTGGTTCGGTGGATCCGCCCGGCAATCACGGCCGCAGCAGCTCGGCCACCACCGGATCAAGGGAGCCCGGCTCGGCCATCAGCAGGTTGTGCCAGAACACCGGCAACGGCTGGCGGGGGCCGACCGGCAGCACCGCCTCCCAGCCGGGAAACACGGTGAGGTCGGTGGGGCAGTAAAAGCTGCAGCACTCAATCTGGCGCAGGGGTTCGACATCGCGGGCCAGGCGCCGCAGCAGGTCACTGCCAGGTTTCATGTCGGCGATGCCGGCCAGGGCCCAACGGGGCCAGGGCACGGCGGCCAGGGTGCCCCGCTGCGGACTGGCCACGCTCAAGAAGCGGCGGGTGCGGCGATGCCCGCCCCCCAGCTGGATCCAGGTGCGGCCGATCACCCCCCCCATCGAGAACCCCATTACATCCACCGGCTGCTCCGTTCCGAAGGCCGCCTCGATGTGACTGCCGAGCATGGCGGCCAGATCCTCCAGGGGCACCGAGCCCAGGGCATGGGGCAGGTGGGGTGCCAGCAGGGGGGAGCGGCGGCCCGCCAGCCGACGGCGCAAGCTGTCGAAGATGCGCGGGGTATCGAACAGGCCGTGCACCAGCACCAGGGGCGTGGAGGGAGCCGGCTCGGGATTAGGGCCCATCGGAGGAGTCAGAGCGGCAGCGAACGGTGGGTGAAGGCGCGGGCGCCGGAGGCGTAATCGGCGGCGATGTGGCCCTGGCCCCGCAGGCGGTAGCGGTAGGTGACCAGGCCCTCCAGCCCCACCGGCCCGCGGGGCGGCAGGGTCTGGGTGCTGATCCCCACCTCGGCGCCGAAGCCGTAGCGGAAGCCATCGGCGAAGCGGGTGGAGCAATTGAGATACACCCCGGCGCTGTCGACACCCGCGAGGAAGCGATCGGCCGCCAGCGGGTCGGTGGTGCAGATGGCGTCGGTGTGGCGGGAGCCGTGGCGGCGGATGTGATCCAGGGCCTGCTCCAGATCGTCCACCAGCCGCACGCTGAGGATCAGATCGGAGTATTCGGTGGCCCAGTCGTCGTCGCTGGCGGCGTTGGATACCCCCAGGGCGCAGCAGGCTGGATCGCCACGCAGCTCCACGCCGGCGGCGGCGAAGGCGGGCACGGCCCGCTCCAGGAAGGCGGGGGCCACGGCGCGATGCACCAGCAGGGTTTCGATCGCGTTGCAGGCCGCCGGGTACTGGGTCTTGCTGTCGAGGGCGAGCCGCAGGGCCTGGTCCAGATCGGCAGCCGCATCCACATAGAAATGGCAGATGCCATCGGCATGGCCGAGCACCGGAATGCGGGTGTGGTCCTGGATGAAGCGCACCAGTTGGTTGGAGCCGCGAGGAATGATCAGGTCCACCAGCCCGTCGAGCTTCAGCAGGGCCAGACTCTCTGCACGGGAAGTGAGCAGTTCCAGGGCCAAGGGATCCACCGCGCTGGCCGCCAGGCCCCGCTGCAGGGCGGCATGGATGGCCGTGCAGCTGCGACTGGCCTCCCGGCCCCCCTTGAGCAGGGCGCCGTTGCCGGAGCGAATGGCGAGCGAAGCAATCTGCATCACCGCATCGGGCCGCGCCTCGAAGATCACCCCCACCACCCCGAGCGGCACGCTGAGGCGCTCAAGCACCAACCCTTCATCGAGCTCCATGTGGAGCTGACGGCGGCCAAGCGGATCCTCGAGGGCGGCGACCTGGCGCACCCCCTCAATGGCGCCCTCAAGCTTGGCGGCATCGAGCTTCAGGCGGGCCACCAGGGGCGCAGCCAGGCCATCGGCGGCGGCGGCCTCCAGATCGGCACGATTGGCGGCGAGGATCGCCCCGGAGTCAGCGGCCAGTGCATCGGCCATCGCCAGCAGAGCCGCCCGACGCTCGGCGTCGCTGGTCTGGGCCAGTCCCGTGGCGGCCCTCCGCACCGCCGCCGCGCGCGCCAGCAGCTCGGGGGAGGGGTCGGGAACGGTGGCCTCGGGCATCAAGGGGATGGGGGAAACATGGATGCCCCCATCATCCGACCCGCCCTGCTTCGGCGAAGGCGGGGGGACCGAACTTGCCACCGGCCGGGAATGATCGCTCTGGAGCGCCACGGGCGCAGGGGAGCGGCGCGGCGGCAGCAGAGAAGCATCGAAACGATCGATCTCAGCCGAAAGACTCCAGCGCCAACCGAGCCGCCCCAAGCCGCCCGGCACCATTGCCCAGGGCACAGCGGCGGATCACCAGCTCCTCCCGGCATTCGGGCAACACCCGCTGCTCCACCTCCCGCCACACCGCCGGCAGGAAGTTGTCGATCGCGGCGCTCAGGCCGCCGCCGATCAGCACCAAACGGGGGCTGAGCACATAGAGCAGGGAACTGAGGCCCTGGCCGAGCCGCTGGCCGTAGCGCTCCCACACCGCCCGGGCCTCCGCATCGCCGGCGGCGGCCCGGCGGTCCAGCTCGGCCGGATCCAAAGGGCTGAGCTGGGCGAGGGCAGCGATGCTGCAGTACTGCTGCAGGGACCCCCGGTTGCCGGTGGGGCAGGGCGGACCCTCGGGATCCACGCCGATCAGGCCGAGTTCGGCGCCGGCTCCATCGGGGCCGGTGAATAGATCACCGTTGATCAGCACACCACCGCCCACGCCGGTGCCGAGGGTGAGCAGGATCGTGTCGGGACAATCCACCGCCGCCCCCCGCCAGGCCTCACCAAGCAGGGCGCAGTTGGCATCGTTGGCTAGCACCACGGGGCGCTCCAGCTGAGGTTCGAGCCAGTCGGCCAGGGGGATGCAGCGCCAACCGGGCAGGTTGATCGCCAGCCGGGCGACGCGCCCGTCGCGGTCGGTCGGGCCCGGCAGGCCGATGCCCACCCGGTCAGCCCGGCGCTGCGGATCAAGGGCGGCCACCGCCTCCACCACCGCCTGGCACACGGCTCCCGGCATCTGGGGTTGGGGCGTGGGCACGTCGAGCTCGGCGAGCAGGTTTCCCTGCCGGTCGAAGCGGCCGAGCTTGATGGCGGTGCCGCCGATATCGATGCCGATGAGCTCGGGGCTGATGCGCTCAGCAGTGGAGGGGATAACGGTGGACAAGATGCGGAGAGTCAACGCAGGCCAGACTCCAGCGCCGTAGCTGGACAACCTGAAGCTAAAGCCCGCTGGCTTCGAGCTGACATTGACCCATAAAACGGCAAGATATCAGCAATGACAGACCAGTTTGGACCAGCAAATCATCCAAATAAAGTCAACGACTCGTCCCAAAGCCCGGGAACAAAGAGCCCCCATGCTCCTTGATGGCTGGATACTCCGTGGGCTGCCTCCAGAGAAACCGCTTCATTATCTTGAAAGTGGTCCAGTTGAACCAACCGAACTCTTGTCCGTTCATCGCCCCGCTTTCCTCCAAAGGGCCGGCCTGTTGGTGTCCCTGGCCATGGGCCTGCTCTTGCTCCAGCTCCTGCTCCTGCAACCCACAGCGGCGCTGGCGGCGGACCCGTGCCCTGCCTCGATGGCGCTAATCCCAGGCGGCAGCTACCGCATCGGCGCCGGTGCCCAGCTGCCGGAGGAACAGCCGAGTCGCCGCCTGCGGATCAGCCCCTTCTGCCTCGACCGCACCGAGGTCAGCAATGACCGGTTCGCGGCCTTTGTGGCGGCCACCGGCTATGTCACGGTGGCGGAAAGACCCCTATCGGTCGAACAGTTCCCCGAGCTGAAGGCCAACGAGCGTGCCCCGGGTTCGCTGGTGTTCGAGCCCGCGGGCGGCAGCGGGCCGATCGAGGACCTCAGCTGGTGGCACTGGGTTCCCGGCGCCGACTGGCGCCATCCCGAGGGCCCCGGCAGCGATCTGGCCGGGCGGGGCCAACATCCGGTGGTGCAGGTGGCCTACGAGGACGCCGAGGCCTTCGCCCGCTGGGCCGGTGGGTCCCTACCGAGCGAAGCCCAGTGGGAATTCGCGGCCCGGGGGGGCCTGAAGGATCGGATCTTCGCCTGGGGTGACACCTGGAACCCCCACAGGGCCAACACCTGGCAGGGGTCGTTTCCACGCAGCAACTCAGCCGAGGATGGCTATGGCGGAACGGCGCCCGTCGGGTCCTTCCCAACCAACGGTTACGGCTTGTTCGACATGACTGGCAACGTCTGGGAGTGGACCCAGGATTGGTATGCCGTGGGCCACGAACCCCTCGCCGATGGCAGCGATCCGATGGTCAGTAGCGAAGCGGCGACGGGCGATCCCCGGGATCCAGGCGTCGCCAAGCATGTGATCAAGGGCGGCTCGTTCCTCTGCTCCGAGACCTACTGCAGCCGCTACCGGCCGGCGGCCCGGGAGGCCCAGAGCCCCGACACCGGCAGCTCCCATATCGGCTTCCGCCTGGCGGCCCCCATCGCCGCGCCAGCCGCCTCCCTCACCAACGCACTCCCCGTCCGTGGCTGATTCCCGCTCCAATCCCCTGTTGGCCTTGGTCCGCAGCATTCGCAGCTGGTTCGGGGCGAGCGGCGCCTCCGGCTTGCTGCGACGCCTTGGCGCCCTGACCCTGGTGGCGCTGCTGGTGGGTTGGCAGGCGGGCTGGGCGCCCGTGTTGGCCCAAACGATCACCGGCACCCCCGGAGCCGCCGATGCCACCACCACGATCCTTGGCAACCAGTTGCCGGCCCCGGCGCCTCCCTTCGGTGGTGTGATCAAGGACGCCGCCATGCAATCGCGGCCCTGGTGGGCGCCCCGGATTACGCCGCCGCAGAGCGCCCCCAACGTGCTGCTGATCATCACCGACGACGCCGGATTTGGTGTGCCCAGCACCTTCGGCGGAGTGATCCCCACGCCGGCGATGGAGCGGGTCGCCAGGAATGGATTGCGTTACAACCGCATGTTCTCCACGGCCCTGTGTTCCCCCACCCGGGCCGCCCTGATCACCGGCCGCAACCACCACTCGGCAGGGTTTGGGGTGATCTCGGAGCAGTCCACCGGCTTCCCCGGCTACAACAGCATCATTGAGCGCGATAAGGCCACGATCGGCCGCCTGCTCAAGGACAACGGCTACGGCACCGCCTGGTTCGGCAAAGACCACAACGTGCCTGCCTTCCAGGCCAGCCAGAGCGGGCCCTTTGATCAATGGCCCACGGGGATGGGCTTCGAATACTTCTATGGCTTCGTGGGCGGTGACGCCAACCAGTGGCAGCCGAACCTGTTTCGCAACACCACCCAGATCTATCCCTTCGAGGGCAAGGCTCCCGGCAGCTGGAACTTGGTGACGGCGATGGCCGATGACGCCATCGACTACATGACGCGGATGCATCAGACCAATCCCGCCAAGCCGCTGTTCATCAAGTACGCCCCCGGTGCCACCCATGCGCCCCACCATCCCACCAAGGAGTGGGTGGACAAGATTCACGAGATGCACCTCTTTGATGATGGCTACGAGAAACTGAGGGAGCGGATTTTCGCGAACCAAAAGAAACTCGGCGTGATTGCCAATGACGCCAAGCTCGAACCTTGGCCCGCCGATCTGATCACCCCCTGGGACCAGTTGACCCCTGAGGCCAAGAAGCTGTTCATTCGCCAGGTGGAGGTGTTTGCCGCCTACGCCGCCTACAGCGACTATGAAATCGGCCGGGTGATCCAGCAGTTCGAGGACCTCGGCAAGCTCGACAACACCTTGGTGATCTACATCAACGGCGACAACGGCACCAGCGCCGAAGGCGGGCCGTTGGGCACCCCCAATGAGGTGGCCTTCTTCAATGGCCTCAACAAGCTGCCGGTTGAGGTGCAATCGAAGTTCTATGACGTCTGGGGAACTGATCAGACCTACAACCACATGTCGGCTGGCTGGTCCTGGGCCTTCGATACCCCCTTCAGCTGGTTCAAGCAGAACGCCTCCAGGCTTGGTGGCGTGAACCAGAACATGGTGGTGTCCTGGCCGGCGCGCATCAAGGACAAGGGCGGCCTGCGTCAGCAGTTCGTGCATGTGATCGATGTGGTGCCGACGCTCCTCGAGGCAGCCGGTCTGCGGGCGCCCGAGCTGGTGGATGGCATCCCCCAGAAACCGATCGAGGGCACCAGCTTTGCTTACACCTTTGACTCCAAGAACGCCAAAGCGCCCTCGCGCCACAAGACCCAGTACTTCGAGATGTTCGGCCAGTGGGCGCTCTACAACGAGGGCTGGTTGCTGAGCACCAAGGTGAACCGGGCCCCCTGGGAAGCCTTCGGCCCGGCCAACCCGGATCCCCTGAACAACCAGGTGCTGGAGCTCTACGACCTCAACCGTGACTTCAGCCAGAGCACCGATCTTGCCGCCAAGAACCCGCAGAAGGTGAAGGAGATGAAGACAGCCTTCATCGCCGAGGCGAAGAAGTATCAGGTGTTCCCGCTCGATGCCTCGGTGGCGGCGCGGATCGTGGCGCCCAGACCGAACATCACCGCTGGCCGCAACACCTTCGTGTACACCCATCCGATGGTGGGGCTGCCCCAGGGCGATTCGCCCGGGCTGCTCAACACCTCCTACAGCGTGAGCGCCGAGATCACGGTGCCGGCCAGTGGCGCCGAGGGGATGATGCTCACCTCGGGGGGCCGCTTCGGCGGCTACGGCTTTTACTTGAAGAACGGCAAGCCGGTGTGGCTCTGGAACATGGTGGATCTGGAACGGCTCAAGTGGGAGGGGGCTGAACCGCTTGCGCCTGGCAAGCACAAGGTGGAATTCGATTTCATCTACCAAGGCAAGGGGGCCGGCACCCTGGCCTTCAACAATTTCAGCGGCGTCGGCGGCCCCGGCAGCGGCACCCTCAAGGTGGACGGCAAGGTGGTGGCCACCAAAACCATGGCCAAAACCCTGCCGATGACTCTGCAGTGGGACGAGAGCTTCGATATCGGCTCCGACACCCACACCGGCGTCAACGACGCCGATTACCAGCCGCCGTTCCGCTTCACCGGAATGCTCAACAAGCTCACGATCAAGATCGATCGACCCCAGTTGTCTGCGGCAGACACCAAGAGCCTGGAGGCGGCGATGCGCGGCAAAGCGATCAGTGAGTGAGGGCAGGCCCTGAAGATTGCTTAAGCTTGGAACAGGTCATTCCCTCGAATTTTTCGCCAATCCTCAAGTTGTTTGTCGTGCAGAATTCGTACTGATTGAGCCAGGTCATGGCTGACAATGAGTTGAAGCTTCGCCCGGATCTCAGGTTGTTTATCTAGAAACTTTCGCAACGGTTGAATATGCCAGCAGATATAACGCGAAGGGGTTTTCAGCTTGATGTCTACAGGCATGGGATCACCCATTAAGACTGATGCAATTCCGATTAGCTTCCCCTCCGGAATCTTTATCTGCTCTATGCCATCTGCCAGAGAAATCGCCTCGCCACGGCAGAGAATCGAGACGCTAGAATTGTATTGACCAGAAAAGATGAGGGTATCGCCAGCTTCTCCCTCTCGCCACTCTCCCAAGGACAGCAGCTTGAGAAATTCGCGAGGGCTAAGACTCTTGAATGCTAAGTTGTATAATTGCTCTTCATCGGGGCTTAAGGCCACCGGCCGTCTTGCAAGCAACAAGAGAATTACGTTAACGACATTGACTGCTAGAAATAGAACATTCCAAATGGCAGGCGTCCATAGAGGGGGAGATTGCAGCAAGCAATAAGGAATAAACATTAATTGTGCGCTAATCGCCAAAAAGCGCAGTGCCAGGATGCTTTGAACAGTAAATGAAATGAGAGTAAGAACGCTGGATAGGTTGACCAAGTCATCAGGGCTAAACCAATTCGGGGGCAACTGCGAAAAGACAATTGCAATCATTGCTCCAAGGAGAATGAGGCCTACAAGGAGCCACTGTTTTCGTTTAGTCATTACTGGCAAGTTGTTGTTTGTAAATGGTTAGCCTCGCCTTCCGGCTAGGCCGTTACTGGCCCACCGTCTTTTTCACAGCTTCCATCTCGGCAGATAAACCCTGCAGTGTCTCTTTGCTTATATCACCCATAACCTGAATGATGCGGGCGATCACACCCGTCCATCCCGTCTGGTGGCTGGCACCAATGCCGGCACCGTTGTCGCCGTGGAAGTATTCATAGAAGAGAACGTAATCCTTCCAGTGGGGATCGGTTTGGAATTTTTCTGCGGCTCCATAGACCGGCCGGCGACCGTAGGTATCGGGCAGGAAGATTTGGGTTAGGCGATTGCTGAGTTCCTGCGCTACCTCAAACAAGGTCATGTACTGTCCCGATCTGGTGGGGCATTCAATTGTGAACGCATCGCCATAGAAGGCATAGAGTCGATACAGCGAACCCAGGATTAAGAAGTTAACGGGCATCCAAATAGGGCCGCGCCAGTTGGAATTGCCACCAAACATTCCAGTGTTGGAGTCACCTGGCAAATAGTCCACGCGGAATTCCTGTTCACCATGGTGAAACACAAAGGGATTCTCCTGGTGATAGCGAGACAGGGCGCGAATCCCATAGGGACTAAGGAACTCGTTTTCATCCAGCATCCGGGCGAGGACGCGACGCAATTTCTCTTCAGTAAACACGGTCAACATGCGCCGGTTGGAGACGCCCTGTTGTGTAGGAAAGTGCATCGACTTGGTGAGTTCGGGATGGCGGACGAAAAATGCCATCTCACGCCTAAGGGCGTTGGGCATGTGCGCAATATCGGCTTCTTCAAACAGGGCCACGGCAGCAAGCGGAAGCAGTCCGACCATTGATCGCACCTTCAACCGCTTGGCCGTGCCATCGGGAAAACGCATGACATCGTAGAAGAATCCATCCTCTTCGTCCCACATTTCATCCTGCTGTTCGCCCAGACGATCCATGGCGCCTGCAATCCACATTGAATGCTGGAAGAACTTTGTGACAAACTCTTCGTAGTGGGAATCGTGAATCGCTAGTTCAACGGCAATCCGCAGCATCTGTTGGCTGAAAAAGACCATCCAGGCTGTGCCGTCGGCCTGCTCCAAAGATCCCCCCGTCGGCAGGGGCGAACTACGGTCAAAGACGCTGATGTTATCAAGACCTAAAAAGCCCCCTTCAAAAACATTGTTGCCATAGCGATCCTTGCGGTTAACCCACCAGGTAAAGTTGACCAAAAGTTTGGAGAAAGCATACTTCAGAAAGTTGATATCTCCTTTTCCGGCATTACGTGCCTTATCCATCAAATAGATTTGAATGGTGGCGTAAGCATGGACGGGCGGGTTGACATCACTAAAGTTCCACTCGTAGGCAGGCATTTGACCGTTGGGATGCAGGTAGTCGTTCCTCAGCATCAAATCCAACTGGGCTTTGGCAAAGTCTGAGTCCACGATCGACAACGGGATCATATGGAAGGCCAGATCCCAGGCTGCAAACCAGGGATACTCCCACTTATCCGGCATGGAAATGATGTCATCGCACCTGGCGTGAAACCAGTCACCGTTACGAATTCGTCGGCGCTGATCCAGTCTCGAATAGGGGGTAATGTTATGTTCATCCAGCCACTTGGCCACATCGTAATAGAAATACTGCTTCGACCACAGCATCCCAGCCAGCGCCTGCCGCATCAGCTTCACCTGTTCCGGGGATTCAGCTTTGATTTTCGCTGGTGTAACGAAGTCGTAGAAGTCATCGGCTTCCCTTAATCGAGTTTGAAAAATGGCATCGAATTCGGCAAACGGCTGGCCCATCTGCTCTGGTGCGGTTCGGGACAGGCGCAGATGGATAATTTCTGTTGCACCGGGAGCCACCATCAATGGATAGTGAGGAGATGCTTTTGTCCCTATCTGAGCTGAATTGACGGCATCTTGCTGCCCATGCACCAAGTAATTGTTGATGCCATCCTTCACGTAAGGACTGGCATTGGCTTCAGCAAAGAGGCGAGCATTGTTCGTTTCATTCTCCGTAAACAGGAGTGGTACGTTGCCGTCGCAGTAAAGATAGTAGTCCGCCAGTAGCTCTTGAAAAAATGGATCCGTGTGATGGGCATGAATGATGCTTTGTCCTTGATTCTCAACCCTTTGCAGGATTGGTTTAGAATAGCTATCGGACCAAGACCAGGTGTTGCGGAACCAGACGGTCGGTAAGACGTGCAGAGTCGCTGCTTCTGGGCCACGATTGGCAACGCTAATTTTAATCAGAATATCTTCAGGGCCATCAGCTTTGGCGTATTCGATAAAGACATCGAAATAGCGGTCTTCGTCGAATATGCCAGTATCGAGCAGTTCATATTCTAATTCATCCCGACTGCGTTGCCCATTGACTTGGATTAGATCCTCATAGGGATAGGCCGCCTGCGGATACTTGTACAGATATTTCATGTACGAATGTGTAGGCGTGCTATCAAGATAGAAGTAGTATTCCTTAACGTCCTCGCCGTGATTGCCTTCGCTGTTGTTGAGGCCAAACGCCCGTTCTTTCAAGATCGGATCGTTGCCATTCCACAGGGCTAGTGCAAAACACAGAACTTGGTGGTCGTCAGAGATGCCCCCCAAGCCGTCTTCTCCCCAGCGATAGGCCCGTGATCGCGCCTGGTCGTGGGTGAAATAATTCCAGGCATCGCCATTGTCACTGTAATCTTCGCGGACGGTGCCCCATTGACGTTCACTCAAGTAAGGGCCCCATTTTTTCCAGGGAGTTTTAGCGTCGCGGGCTTCTTGCAGTCTTAATTGTTCGATCTTCATAGATGCATGAGTTGACAAAAAATAAGTATTCAACATTTTCACTTTGGCACTGGTTTTGTCAAGCCCATGCCAGGACAAACAGCCAGGGTGAGGCCGTCGAGGTCGCGCAGCAGCTCGTTGAGCTCATGTCCAAGAGCCCGGACCCGCCTGGTCTGGCTGCGTAAGGCTCTTTTCCCCGTTGCCGCCAAATCTGGATTTTGCCACTTGATCGGACACAACTCGGTGGCGGCACGGATCTTGGCACCTCGGCCCAACATCACCGCCGTCCGCAACACCTTCATGTACACCCACCGGAAGGTAAGACTGCTCCAGGGCGAATCGCCCGGCTTGCTCAACACCTCCTACAGCGTGAGCAAGGCGATGGGGCTCTGGACCAGGGTGGTTCTGGAGTGGTTCAGCGCTAAAAACGGAAAAACACCCGCAGCTGCGTCTGCCAGGAGCCCTGGGAGTCGACCGAGGCCTCCAGGTTGAGCTGGTCGGAGGCCTTGTAGTTCACCGTCACCTGGGGGGGAATGTCGGAGCGATTCGGAGCAGCCAGGATGGAAGTGTTGATGCGGTCGGTGAGGTCGTAGCCGATCTCCGAACCGAGCACCAGCTGGGGCGGCACCCTGCGGGAGCGCCGCTCCTGGACCGACTCGATCGCGGGGGTCACATAAGTGGGATAAAGGGCCAGGCTCACCCGCTGCCCGAAGGCATCGGAAAGGCTGGAGAGCAACGGCGAGAGCAGCGACTGGCCCAGCACGGTGGCCAGGGCCGTGCCGGCACCGCCGCCGCTGAGGCCCGCCAGGGAGTTGCCGCCAATCAGGGCCACCAGCCGGTCCTGGGGCAGGGGGGGACTGCTGCGCAGCTTCAGGTTCTCGGCGATGCGATCGGCCGGACCGCTCACACTCACCGTGACCAGGATCAGGTTGAGCTGGTTGAGGGAGGAGAAGCCCCCCTGGGCCTGCTGCTGGGTGAGCGCCAGAGAACTGGAGGCCGCATCGGAGAGGCCGGAGGGGGCAATCACGTTGAGGCTGTCGGCGATGCGGGTGCGCAGGGCGATGTCGAGGTAGGGAACCAACCCCAGCGACGGCGTGAAGATCGCCACATTCGGGGCTTCGGGATCGAGGCTGAAGCTGGTGGTGAACAGGTTGAGGCGACCGCCGAGCAGCTTCACCACACCGGAGGCCCGCAGGCTGGGGTCGAGGCGGCCGCTGATCCGCAGGCTGCCCCCGGTCTGGAAGTTGGCCACATTGGGCACCACCACCCGCAGGTCCGGTCCCAGGGCGATCCGCAGGCCGTCGAAACTCAGCCAGGGCGCCCGGGGAATCGCCTCCTCGAGCGAAGCGGACGTGGAGGAAGCCACATCGGGCCCGAGCAGCACCAAGGGCTTGCGGAAGTCCCACTTCGCCTCCACCAGCTCGGGCACGCTGGTGGGCTGGGCCGGCTGATGGGAGGCCGGCTCCGCCTTGGCGACGGTCGCCGGCAGCACATTGATGCTGCCTTTGCCGATCGCCACATCCCCCCCCAGACGCGGAGCCAGGAGGCTGCCGGCCAGGGTGATGCGGCCCTGGGCCTGGGCGGTGATTCGGGACACGGCGAAGGGGATGGCCGTCAGGTCGATCGCCAGGCCGGTGTCGCTCTCCAGGGGACGCACCAGGCCCAGCCTCCCTTGGCCGCGGATCCGGCCACCGCGTCCGACCCGGGCCACCAGGTCCTGCAGCACCAGCTGCTTGGAATCAAAGAGGACCATCGCCTGCAGACCCTGCAAGGTCTGCCCGATGAAGCGGCATTCGCCGTTGCGCAACCGCAGGAAGCCGTTGGCGATCGGATCGGCGAGGCTGCCACGCACGAGCACTTGGAGATCCGCGCTGCCCCGTTTCCAATCGATGGTTCCGGAGCCGGCGGCCAAGCGGGTGAGAAACAGCAGGCCGTCATCCCGGCTGGCCATGCGCACCTCCAGGCCAGAGCTGCCGGGGTCGAGGGGAACGGTGCCGGCCAGATCCACGCTGTTGGCGGCCCCCGCCGCCCGCAGGGAGAGATCGAGCTTCAGCGCCTGGCCCCGCAGCTCCACCCGGCCCCGCTGCAGGGCCAGATCCTCGGCGCCCAGGCCAGCCCCCTGCAGGGCCAGATCCACCGAAAGGCTCGGCTGGCCGCCGCCGAGGCCGTAGCGGCCGCGGGCCTGCAATGTGCCGCGCAGATTGGCCGGCACGGGGGTGAGCAGCGCCAGCAGGGACAACGGCAGATGCTCCAGCTCAAAGCTGCCCTCACCGGCCCGGAGAGGCCCGGCCAGCTGGAAGCGGAAGGGCTCCCGGGTGATGCTGCGGTCGCGGTCGTTGGCATCGATCCAGAGGTTGCCGCGACCCTGCAACTCGGCCTTGGCATGGCGGAGATCGGCTCCGCTCAGGAGCAGGTCGGCATCGAGAGCGAGCTGAAGGCGCTCCAGCCTTTCGGCCCTGGATGCGTTGGCCAGGGCCTGATCCCGTTGCTCCGCCAGCCGGCGCGCCTCGGCCAGGAAGGCCAGCTGCTCCTCGATGCTGCGGCCGAGGGTGTCGATCGCCAGGGTGCCCAGATCCGCAGCCCGGCCCCGGGAGGGGAGCGGGCGGCCCCGCCAGAGGTCATAGGCGGCCAGCAGCTCCCGCAAGAAGGGCGCGCTGATGCCGCGGGCCTGGACCCGGGCTTGAAAGGGACCATCCCGGCGACCCTCCAGTTGGGCAGCGATCGAACCACCCACCAGGGCGTCAAGCTGCCCCCGCAGGCGGTAGCGCCGATCGGCATAGGCCACGCTGGCGCGCAGGCTGCGGCCCGCCAGGCGCAGGAAGCCCGGATGGTCCACGGCCAGATCGCCGTGGACGCTGAGGGGCCGCAGGGCCAGATCGCCCTTGCCGCTGAGGGCTCCCTGCAGGCTGCGGAAACGGGACCCGACCCCGAGGGCCACGGCCAGGCCCTGAAGCGGGAAGGAGCGGGCCTGCCAGCGATAGCGGCCGGCGGCTGCGCGCGCTGGGCCCTGGAAGGCGGTGAGGCTAAGGCTGCCACCACCCCGTTCCAATCCGAGGGCCAGGGGCTGCCAGGCCTGATCAAAGCGGGCCTCGAGTCGGCCCTGCGGGGCTGGCGCCTCCGCCATCAACCGCAGCTGGGCCCCATCGGCAGCCCCCACCAGGGTGCCGCTCCAGACCTCAGAGAGCCGCAGCGGCCCGCCGCCGGGGTTGCGGAGCCGCAGGCGCAGATCCGGCAGCAGCCCCCGGAGGGGGCCCCGCAGGGTGCCATCGGCATCGAGACGGCCCGCGAGGGTTGTCCCTGCGAGGCGGTTCAGGCGGGAGAGGGGATAGTCGCGCAGCTGAATCCGCCCGCTCAGATCGCCCCACACCACACCCCGACCCCGCTCAAGGGAAAGCGGCAGGCTGGCGGAGGCCAGCAGGTGGTCGCTGCGCAGCTCGGTGAGCTCCAACCGGCCATCGCTCCAGAGCAGCGACACCGCCGCCGTGCCGATCAGGGGGAGATCGCTTTGGCGGGTGGTGGCGAGCAGACGGGGGGAACTCAGTGGACCATCCGCTTGGAAACCACCCTGTAGGGCCCGTTGCCGTAGCCAGGGGGGCAGGCCCCGGGTCTGGGGGAGCTCGGAGGGCTCCAGCCGCCAGTCGCCACGCAAGGCCAGCTGGCGGGTCAGGCGCCCCTGGGCCTGCAGCCGTGAGCGGCCCAGGAACGCCTCCAGGTGCTCCACGGCCACGCCGCCCCGGATCCAGTGCCCGCTCAGACGGCCCCTTAGGGGAAGGGTGGCCAGGGGGTTGGCGGCGGGGGGGCGGGCGATCAGATCGAGGGCGAGCCGTCCATCGGTGGCGGTGCGGCCGGCGATACGGCCTCCCCAGGTGGCGTACCTCCAGGGGGACTCCGCCAGGGTGAGGGTCTGCTCCTGACAGCTCCAGGCCAGACGGTCGCTGGCGAGGGGACGCTCCAGGGCGGGTGGCTGCCAGCTGGCCTGCCGCACGGTGAGCGCGCCCCGACAACTGGGGCGACCACGATCGAGGCGGAGGCTCACCTGCCCCTCCGCCTGGCCGCGAAGGGTTCCCTTCAGAGGCAGCAGCGGTTCGAAGGGCGCAACAGCGAAGCGTCGGGTAACCAGATCGGCCCGCCAGAGATTGCGCTGCCAGTTGCCATCGCCCTCCACCCGAGCCTCACCCGCCTCTCCCGGGGCGGCCACGTCCGCCCGGAAGCGGATGCTGCGCTCATGGAGCCGCAGTTGGGCTCCCCCCTTGAACTGGAACGCCAGCGGCTTGCCCTGGGCCGTGACATTCCAGATCCGGAGCTGTCCGCTCCTGGGGACCCGGATCCGCAAATCGACCCGCGGTGGCTCACCCCCAGGCTTCAGCCGGCCCAACACCCAGAGCCGGCCCTGGCCGTTGCGCCGCAGATCCACCACTGGATCCAGCACATCGAGATCCAGCACCAAGCCGCGCTGCTGCCAGCTCGCCAGCGGGTGCAAGCGAACCTGGATCTCCTGAGCGGTGATGGTGGAGTCATCCTCCGGACCAGCCCGGAAACGGCTAGGGCCGACCCGCAGCCCCTCGGGGCCGATGCCCCGGTAGGCGCCCAGGTCGAGGGGGTGGCCCATGACATGGCCCACCAGCTGTTCGATGCGGGGGCTCCAACGGTCGTAAGCCCGCTGGAGCAGCGGATCGAGACCGAAGCGGAGGAGCAGGCCCCCGCCCACCAGCAAGCCGCCGGCCAGGAGTCCCAGGGGTAAGAGACACCCTGCGCCGCAACCGGATCCGCGGGGTTCCGGCGCGCTGGCTGTGATGCTTTTTCTGATGCGTTCTGGCCGTTCGGTCATCCCCCTGGGACCGTCACCGTCCGGTTGGGCCGCAATATAAAGGGCCTTTCCACGATCGCCATGGCCGCCGAACCGATCCTGTTCCAGGCTGGCCAGTGGCTCGCCGCCGCCGGAGGGGCGCTGGTGGTGGTGACCGTGGTGGCCTTCCTGGCTGGCTGGGGATTGCGCTTCCGCCTGGTGGGCGTGAGCAGCTTCACCCTGCTGCTGGCGATCTCCTGTCTGGCCTTCGCCGTGAGCTACGTGCCGCGGGTGTCGATCCCGGGGGCCAGCTCGGTGCCGATCGTGTACGACAACGGCAGCGACCTGGTGATCGCGGCCGCCCCGGCCGACCTCCCCGAGGAAGCGATCCGCCCGACGCTCGAGGAGGTGGCCCGCAACGTTCGCGGCAGCGGCCGCACCAGTGACGACGGCAACATTCATGTGCGGTTGCGGCGCGTCGAACCGGCCACCGCCGGGGCGGGCCGGCCGGTGGTGCTTGGGGAAGCCCAGTTGGAACTGGCCACCGGGAAGGTGAACTTGAATCCCTGAGCCCTGAGTCCTGAACCATGAGCCCCGAGCCGTGAGCCGCCATCCCTTCCTGCTCCCCGGGTCCTACCGGAAGGAACGGGAGCTGCTGGAGCGGGCGGGGATCGACAGCTGGGAAGCGATCGCTTCCCTTGATCAGGAGCACCTGCGCCGCCTCGCCAGCGCTAGCCCCGGCAGCGAGGCGCGGCTGCTCCGGCTGCGGGGCCAATCCCGGCTGGTGGTGGCGCTCGATCTGGCCCCGCCCGAAGCGGCCCTGCTGCTCCATGCGGGCATTGCCGATGCCAGCGCCCTAGCGGAGGCGAACCCCGAGGATCTGCGGCGCCAGGTCGGGCGGCTGCAGCGGCGCCTCACCGGCAGCGCGGTGCCCCCCCCCAGCCTGGCGACCCTGCGGACCTGGATCCTGCAGGCCCGCGCCAGCACCGGTCGCTCGCAGAACTGACCCCAACCGAACCGATGGCGAACAGCGCTCTGGGTGGAATGGAACCAAGGCCGGCCCCTGCTCCGCCCTCTTCGCCTGCCCCCGGTACCTCCATGGTCACCACGTCGTTCCAGGACCCATCCGTGGCCGTCCCCAGGTCGTCCATCACCGCCGTGCCCAGGGCCCCCAGATCGCCCAACCGCTCCGCCGCGGGCCTCGTGGCGCTGGGCCTGGCCATGATCCCCCTGCTCCTCGCACCGTTGCCAGCGGCCGCCGGGATGCTGGACACGGTGAAACAGAACCCCGCCCTGGCCCGCGGCCTCTGTGAGCAGTTCAAGCAGCTCAACGCCAGCGGTCAATCCGCCACCTCAAAGGAGGCGATCGCCAAGGTGGCCGCGAGCCAGGGGCTCACCACCCTGGATGCGGAGGTGCTCACCACCTATGTGATCGGCCTGTATTGCCCCGACGTTCGCTGAGTGGAGGCCGCCCGGGAGCTATGGATGCCCTGCCGGGACGGGGTCCGTCTCGCTACCCGGCTCTGGCGACCTGACCCGGCCGGGCCCCACGGCGCGGGCCCTAGGCCTGTGCTGCTGATGCGCCAGCCCTACGGCCGGGCGATCGCCTCCACCGTCACCTATGCCCACCCGGCCTGGTATGCGGCCCGGGGCTTCCTGGTGGCCGTGCAGGACGTGCGGGGCCGGGGCGATTCCGAAGGGAAGTTCCGCGGCTTCGCTGGCGAGGCCGCCGATGGCGCCACCGCGGTGCGCTGGGCCCGCAACCTCGAGGGCGCCAATGGCCGCGTGGGCACCTATGGCTTCTCTTACCAGGGCCTCACCCAGCTGCTCAATGCCGGCAGGGAGGAGGGGATCTTGGAACCGGAGGCCAGAGCGGGCGCCGGGGTCGACCGCCGCGACGATCGCTTCCCCGACTGCCTGGCGCCCGCCATGGCCGGGCTGGATGAGCGGCTCCACTGGGCCAGTGAAGGCGGTGCTCACTGGTGGAGCCTGGGCCTGGCCTGGGCGCTGCAGCTGGCGGCCGAGGGCTGCCGGCGACGCGACGATGCCCAGGGATGGGGGGAGATCCGCCGCTGCCTGGAGAGCGGATCCTTTTTGGAGGAGGGGCCGGCCCTGCTGGAGCGGCTCGATCGGACTGGCATGGGCCTGGGCTGGCTGCGGCGCAACGCTGCCGATCGGCAGGGATGGTTGTGCCATGGGGTGGCGCCGGAACTGCTGCGGCGGCCGATGTTGCTGGTCGGCGGTTGGCACGACCCCCACCTGCGGGGGGTGCTGGACCTGTGGGAGCGGGCCCGGGCCGCCGGTGGCCACCCGGGTCTGGTGATCGGTGGTTGGACCCATCTGCACTGGCGGGGGGGAATCGATGCCTTGCAGCTCGCCTTCTTCCGCCGGCATCTGCAGGGGGAGGATCCCCTCGCCGTTGCGGCGCTGGCCCCCCAGGAGGCGGCTGACCCGGCCCAGCGACTGTCGGCCGCCTCGCCAGAGCGGCCAGCGGAGATCCGGGCCGCCCTTGGCAGTGCCCTCGAGGGCGGTATCGCCCTGGAGGCAGAAGGGCAGAGGGGCTGGTGGAATCCCGCCTCCCCCCCCGCGCCCGGCCTGCGGGAGGCGGATCCCCGGCTCACCTGGACCCTCTGCAGTGATGGGCGTGCTGCGATCCGGCCTGATGAAGGAGAGCTCGTTCCCGAGCCAGGGGACCAGGCCGCTGCCTCCCCGGCGGCCGATCGGGCTGCCGGAGAACGGGTGTGGCTAGTCCACGATCCCTGGCGCCCGGTGCCCTCCCGGGGCGGGCACCTGGGGCCCGATCCAGGCCCGGTGGAGCGCAGTGATCTGGACAGCCGCGCCGATGTGGCCTGCTTCAGCAGCGCGCCGCTGCCCGGGGCGCTGACCCTGCTGGGTCGCCCCAGGTTGGAGATCACGGTTCAGGCCGATCAACCGGGCTTCGATCTCTGTGTGGCCCTCTCGCTGCTGCCGGCGGGAAGCTGCGAAGTGCGACAGCTGAGTACCGGATTTGCCCGCGTTCTCGGCCCTCACGCCCAGGAAGCCCGGAAGCGGCGGGTGGACCTGCAGCCCCTGGCCGTGGAGCTGGCTTCGGGCGACCGCCTGCGGCTCTCGATCGCCGGGGCGGCCTGGCCTGCCATCGCCGTGAATCCCGGTGATGGCTCCCAGCCTTGGGGCGCGGCCGGGCCGCACCACCGCGTGATCACGCTCACCCTGGCCCTGCAGGGGAGCCTGCTGCGGTTCGAGCCTCTCCTGGAACCCGACCAGCGCCACGGGAAGCTTGGGGCAAACTGAGCCCGCCCCAGCCGCCGCCGCGATGCCGCGTTCCCTCCTGCGCTCCCTCCCCTTCCCTCTGGTTGCTGCCGCCGCGTTCGCCCTCGCAGGCCTGGGCCTGGGGAATGGGCCCGTCCGGGCCCAGGCGGGGGCGTCCACCGTGGCCCCAGCCCGTGGGGCCAGCAGCGCCATGGTGGAAGCCCGCACGAAGGAAGCCGCTGAGCGGATCCTGGTGGCTCTGCGCAATGGCGATGCCGACACCCGCTACCGCCAGTTCGCGCCCAGCCTGCAGCGCATGACCAGCCCGACGATGATCCGCCAGCGGATGAGCACCATGCCGAAGCTGCTGCGCTGGACCCTCGGCCCGGTGGTGCCGGGTCAGGATTCCAGCACGATCACCGCCCGCCTGATCACCAGCGCCGGCCCCCGCGACCTGCTGATGGTGATCGACGCCAACGGCCGGCTGGAGGGCTACCACTTCGATGCCGCCGATCAACCGGCTGAAACGGTGGCCCGGCAATTTGTGGAATTGATCAGCCAGGGGCGATACATCAGCGCCAACAGCCTGCTCTCGCCCGAGCTGCAGAGCGAGATCCCGCCCGCCGCCATGCAGGTCAGATGGCAGCGGCTGCAACGCCTCACGGGCGATTTCGTGGCCATCAAGCAGGTCTTCCGCTCCGAGAGCAGTGGCGATCAGAAGCTGGTGCTGGTGAAGAGCGAATTCCGCCGCATCACCGACACCCTGTTTGTGATCCTCAATGGCCGCAACCAGATCGTCGGCGTCGATTTCCCCACCGAACCGAACCCTCCGGCCCCCAGCCGCTGAGGGAAGACCAAAGCGGCGTAAGCTCCCGGCGCAACCCCCCTGCCCCCCCCATGGTGCTGCCCAGCCTCGATTGGATGGTCGACGACGCCACCAGGCTGGCGGAATGTCGCCACGACCATCCCTTCGCGGTGCTCGGCCCCCATCGCCTTCCCGAGGGGGGCTGGGTGGTTCGGGTGTGGATGCCCTACGCCGAGAGGGTGGAGCTGCTGCTGGAGGGTCAGGCCCCCCGGCCGATGGCCAACCCCCACCACCGGTGGATCTTCGAGGCGGATCTCGATCACGATCCGGGCAGCGGCTACCGGGTACGGGTGCTGCGGGGCGGCATCGAGCATGAAGCCCACGACCCCTGGGCTTTCCATCACGAATGGATGGGCGAGCTCGACCGCCATCTGTTTGCCGAAGGCAACCACCACCACATCTGGCAACGGATGGGCGCCCATCCCGTCAGCCATAACGGGGTGGCCGGCGTGCAGTTCTGCCTCTGGGCTCCCAACGCCCGCAGCGTGGCGGTGCTCGGTGATTTCAACGGCTGGGATGGTCGCCACCATCCCATGCAACAACGGCTGGGCGGCAGCTGGGAGCTGTTCATCCCGGGGCTGAGCCAGGGCGCTATCTACAAATACGAAGTGCGGGCCCAGAACGGGCACTGCTACCACAAGTCCGACCCCTACGGTTTCCGGCACCAGGTGCGCCCCGATAACGCCTCGGTGGTGGCCCAGCTCGGCGGCTACGACTGGCAGGACGGCGCCTGGATGCAGGAGCGCGATGGACGCAATCCCATCGACCGGCCGATCTCGGTGTACGAGATGCACCTCGGCAGCTGGATCCACGCCGCCGCCGATCAGCCCTACATCGAAGCCGACGGCACGCCCCGCCCGCCGGTGCCGGCCGCGGACCTGAAACCTGGCGCCCGCCTGCTCACCTATCCCGAACTGGCCGACAAGGTGATCCCCTACGTGAAGGCGCGGGGCTTCACCCACATCGAACTGATGCCGATCTCCGAGCATCCCTTTGATGGCTCCTGGGGCTATCAGGTGACCGGCTGGTACGCACCCACCAGCCGCTTCGGCAGCCCGAATGAGTTCCGCGCCTTCGTGGACCGCTGCCATGCCGAGGGCATCGGCGTGATCCTCGACTGGGTGCCGGGCCACTTCCCCAAGGATGCCCACGGCCTGGCCTTCTTCGATGGCGCCCACCTCTACGAGCACGCTGATCCGCGCATCGGTGAGCACAAGGAATGGGGCACGCTGATCTTCAACTACAGCCGCAACGAGGTGCGCAACTTCCTGGTGGCGAACCTGGTGTTCTGGTTTGAGCAGTTCCACATCGATGGCATCCGGGTGGACGCGGTGGCCTCGATGCTCTACCGCGACTACCTACGGCCCGATGGGGAATGGCTGGCGAATGAACACGGCGGGCGCGAGAACACCGAGGCGGTGCGCTTCCTGCAGCAGGCGAACCATGTGCTGTTCCAGCACTTCCCCGGTGCCCTCTCGATCGCGGAGGAATCCACCACCTGGCCGATGGTGACCCAACCCACCGACATCGGCGGCCTGGGTTTCAACCTCAAATGGAACATGGGCTGGATGCACGACATGCTCGATTACTTCGAGCTGGATCCCTGGTTCCGCCAGTTCCACCAGAACAATGTGACCTTCTCGATCTGGTACGCCTTCACCGAGAATTTCATGCTGGCCCTCAGCCACGATGAGGTGGTGCACGGCAAGAGCCATCTGCTTCACAAGATGCCCGGCGACGACTGGCAGAAGTTCGCCAATGTGCGGGCACTGTTGGCCTACATGTGGACCCACCCGGGTAAGAAAACCATCTTCATGGGCATGGAGTTCGGCCAGCGGGCAGAGTGGAATGTCTGGGGGGATTTGCAATGGGATTTGCTGCAGCACGAACCGCATCAGGCGCTGCTGAACATGGTGGACGATCTCAATACCTTCTACAAATCAGAACCGGCTCTCTGGGGCGATGATTTCAGCGAATATGGCTTCCAGTGGATTGATTGCAACGACAACCGCAACTCGGTGATCAGCTTCATGCGGCGGGAGAGCAACACCGGTCGCTGGCTGGTGGTGGTGGCCAACTT
The DNA here is from genome assembly GCA_040399305.1 of Cyanobium sp. GTDB lineage: Bacteria > Cyanobacteriota > Cyanobacteriia > PCC-6307 > Cyanobiaceae > Cyanobium. The sequence continues at coordinate 6,908 of JBBASH010000037.1, read as the reverse complement.
CACGCCCCAGAGCCATTCCCACTACCGCGTCGGCGTGCCACTGGAGGGCTACTACCACGAGGTGTTCAACACCGATGGCAGCCGCTACGGCGGCAGCAACCTCGGCAACCTGGGCGGCAAATTCACCGACCCCTGGGGAACGCACAGCTACGGGAACTCCCTGGAACTCTGCCTACCACCGCTCAGCGTGCTGGTGTTCCGCCACGATCCGGCTCGCCTGCCGGAGGGGAAAGAAGCATCGGAAGCTGACTTGCCCCTCTGAGTCGAACACTCTTCCCTTGCAAAGGCCAACAGCGAATGACCCGTCACTCCCAGCTGTACCGCCAAGGGATGAAGGAAATGCGTCATCACCTGGGCGACAAAGCCGATACACTGATTGCAAAGATTGAATCTATTTCTGAGGAATTTGCGCGCGTCAATGTTGAGTTCCCCTATGGAGAGCTTTACACCAGAACGGTTCTGGATGACCGGGTGCGTGAACTCTGCACCATTGCAGCCCTGACGGTGCAGGGCTTCTCCTCACCCCAGCTCAAATTGCACATTGAGGCTGCGATCCATTGTGGCGTGAGTCATGCCGAGATCGTCGAAATCATCACCCAAATGATCGCCTACGCCGGTTTTCCTGCGGCAACGAATGCCCTCCTGGCCGCCAAGGAAGTGTTTGATGAAATCAGCGACTAGTCAGTCCCCAATCGCTAGATCGACTATCGAGTTGCCCAAGCTCATCGCCGCGTTGTCTCTCAGGCCGGAGGATCCATCCCCAGATCGCCGAAGCGGCGGCAGATCGCCAGCCTGAGATTGGCAGTCACCAAACCAGCGGTGAGCGGATCGGCGATCGAGAAACTGAGCTTGTAGCCATAGCATTGGCTGCCGAATTCCACCAGCAGCGCCTTCGGGGCAGGTGCGGTGAGAACGGCGGGATGGTCGGCGGCGAGGCCCTCGAGCAGCGCCACGATCTGTTCAGGATTCCAACTCTGGGCCACCTTGAGCTCGAGGCTGCAGCGGCGCATCCGATCGCTGCGGGTGTAGGTGGTGGTGGCGGTTGTGAAGAAGCTCTGGTTGGGTACCACCACCTCGGCGTTGTCACCGCCGCGCCAGAGGGTGGTGGCCCGCGGGCCAAGGCGACGCACCTCACAGGCCTCACCCTCGTGCATCAGCACCTCACCGGGGCGCACCGATCCCTCGATCAGCAGCCAGAGGCCGCTCACGATGTTGGAAAACACCTCCTTGATGCCGAACCCCAGTCCCACCGAAAGTCCGCCAGCGATGGCCAGCACCCCGGTCTGGTTGAAACCGAGCCGGCCCATTGCCCAGATCACCCCCAGGCTGAAGATCACGTATTGGAGGATCTGATCCAAGGCCCGGCGACTGCCCTCGCTGATGCCCAGGCCGCGCTGCACCAGCAGGCTCACCCCGGCGGCCGGCAGGTGCAGGCCCACCAGCAGGAGGTAGAGCACCACCAGCACGCTGATCAGATCGCCCAAGCGGATCGCTCCGCCGAACCACACGCCAAGGGGCAGCCCGGCCAGATCCTGCAGGCTGCCGAGGGCATCGATCCCCGCAAGCAACACGGCCACCAGAAAGAGGGGCCGCAGCAGGCGGGTGCTCAGCAGCTGCAGGGAGTCGGGCGGCAGCCAGCGAGCCAGCAGCTGGCGCTCCGCCAGACGCAACAGCAGCCAGGCCAGGCTGAACTGGCCCAGCAGCAGCACCAGACCCACCCGTTGATGCAGCGCGAGCAGGACGAGGGCGATCAGCGCCTGCCCCAGCAACAACTGCACCACCAGGGGTAGGTCCAACAGCCGGCCCCATCGGCCCTGACGGGGCAGGCGAGGCAGGCGGCGCAGCCGAAGCAGGCCCAGCAGCAGCAGGCCAACCGGCAGCAGCTGCAGCAGCACCGGCAGCCGGTCGAGGAAGGCCAGCCAACCCTGAATCTCGGCCAGGAAGGTGGACATCAGGAGGGAGGGCTGAGGCGAAGCAACGTTTCCGTGCCCTGCTGGGGCGTGACCACCCCCAGCATCACCTTCCAAAGCAGGTCTTCCACCAGGGGTTGCGTCCGCCGGAGCCGGTCGGCGGAAAAGGAAGCCGTGAGCAGCTTGGAGCGTTCATCAAACTGCCGCTGGGCCTGCTCGAGGGCCGCCAGACGGCCGGAACTGGCCACGGGCACCGACACGAAGCGATTTGCCGGCAACACCATCAGGCTCTCCAGGGTGATCTCCCGCTGCACGAGCGGATCAAGGCTCAGTTCCGCTAGCTGAAGAGCTAGCCGGCGCTGGGGAGGTGAGGAATCGCTCCCCAGGGCCATCACCATCACGGTGCCGAACGGGGTGGGGGGGCCGGCCGGGCCACCGGGCAGAGGGGCGACCCCGAGCCGTTTGCCCATGCTGCGCTCTAGGTGCGCCAGGGAGGAGCTGTAACAGGGGATCCAGCTGAGGCGGCCGCTTTCGAGCCCTTCCACCAGCTCCCGTGGCCCGCTGGCGATGTCCACCCGGCTCTGGAGAGCCAACTGACGCAGCCAGGTCAACCAGGCCAGCAGGGCCGCACGGTCGGCGGTCGGCGAGGCGGAAGCGGTGGCGACCCTGGGATTACCGGTGAGGATCGGCACCATGGCGTCCTGGGCGCCGAGGGCCCCGGCACTCCACCAGATGCCGATCGGATCCACCGCCACCCCGATCGGTCGGCCGGAGGCAGCCAGGCCCATCAAGTCGTCAAGGTTGGCCGGTGGCCGGGGCACCACCTGGCGATTGAAGCAAGCCAAGGTGAGGATGTTGTAGGCGGGCAGGCCCGAGACCCCTGCAGCGGTGGTGACCCGATCCACCAGCGCCGGCTCCAGCAAGGGCTGACTGCGGTGCCAGGCCGGCTGATCATTGAGGCGCTCCACCAGCCCCTGCTGGAGGAGGGCATTCGCCACCGGTGCCCGCAGCACCAGCAGATCGGGACCCAGCCCCCGGCTGCGGTCCCGCCGCAGCGTCTCCTCCAGGTGCGCCTCATCCACCACCGAAACCTGCAGTTGCAAGCCCGGATGGAGACGCTGGTATTCCTGCAGCAACGGCGTCCACGCGATCCGGTCCTTGCCATCGCGCTGCAGCCATTCGAGGCGGCTGGTCGGAACAAGCACCACATGCAGGGTCTGACGGGGCCCCAGGCAACCCTGCAGCAGGGCGGCCAGGGCCAGCACGGGCCCAAGGCGCCGAACGAGGCGGCAACGCGACACCCTGCGGCTGCGGGAGCTCGGCACGGTTACAGAGCGCGGCATGGTTCCTGAGCTCAGCAGGCTTCCGGGAGGACGAGAACGAATGGTGATGGTCGGCGTGATGGTCGGCTCAACCGTGGCGGTGGGCCCATTGTCGTGCGATCGGCGAGCAGCGCCAGCGCCCCAGGGCCAAGCTCGCCGGCATCGCTCAGGGTCGGGGCTGCTCAGGGCGCCCTCTGCCACGACTGATGACGAGCCTTCGGTTGTGCCTGGGTCGCTCCGCTAGGTTTCCGGATCGCCGATCTGCCTGGCTCCATGACCGAGACCGCCCCCCTGCTGCTGCGCGCCGCCCGAGGTGAGCAGGTGGAGCGGCCGCCGGTGTGGATGATGCGCCAGGCGGGCCGTTACATGAAGGTGTACCGCGATCTGCGCGACCGCCATCCGGGCTTCCGCGAACGCTCCGAGAACCCCGATCTCTCCTACGAGATCTCGATGCAGCCCTTCCACGCCTTCCGGCCCGACGGCGTGATCCTCTTCTCCGACATCCTCACGCCCCTGCCGGGCATGGGGATCGACTTTGACATCATCGAGAGCAAGGGCCCGATCATCGAGCCCGCCATCCGCAGCCAGGCCCAGGTGGATGCGCTGCGGCCCCTTAACCCGGCCGAGGCCCTTCCTTTCGTGGGCGAGGTGCTGGGCCGCCTCCGGGCTGACGTGGGCAATGCCGCCGCGGTGCTGGGCTTCGTGGGCGCCCCCTGGACCCTGGCCGCCTACGCGGTGGAAGGCAAGAGCTCCAAGACCTACTCGGTGATCAAGGCCATGGCCTTCCGGGAGCCGGCGCTGCTGCACCAGCTGCTGGGCCACCTGGCCGATTCGATCGCCACCTATGTGCGCTACCAGATCGATTCCGGTGCCCAGGTGGTGCAGCTGTTCGATTCCTGGGCGGGTCAGCTCAGCCCGATCGACTACGACACCTTCGCGGCGCCCTACCAGAAGCGGGTGATCGACCAGGTGAAGGCCACCCACCCCGACACGCCGCTGATTCTCTATATCTCCGGCAGTGCCGGCGTGCTGGAGCGCATGGGCCGCACAGGTGTTGACATCATTTCGCTCGACTGGACCGTGGACATGGCCGATGGCCTCGCCCGCCTGCCGGAGAACATCGGCGTGCAGGGCAACGTGGATCCCGGCCTGCTGTTCGGCACCCCCGAGGGCATCCGCGAGCGCATCCTCGACACCGTGCGCAAGGCCCGCGGCCGCCGCCACATCCTCAACCTGGGCCACGGCATCCTGCCCGGCACCCCTGAGGAGAATGCCCGTGTGTTCTTCGAAACCGGCAAGGCCGTGAACGAACTGCTGGGGGCGGCCGTTTGAGCGCAACCGCCGCTGCATCCGCCGGAACGGCGGGAGCTGCCGGGGGGCCGGCCCGCATCCTGATTACCGGCGCCGCCGGCTGCGTTGGCCAGTACACGGTCGAGCACCTCTACCGCCACTCGGATGCCCACCTGCTGCTGCTGCTGCGCGACCCCAGCAAGCTGAAGGTGGTGTCCGCCAACGATCCGCGCATCACCCTGCTGGTGGGCGATCTGCGCGATCTCGAGCCTCACGCCGAAGCGATCGCCAGCGCCAGCCGCGTGATCCACACGGCCACCGCCTGGGGCGATCCGGAGCGGGCCCAGCAGGTGAATGTGGTGGCGGTGAAGCGGCTGCTCGCCTTGCTCGATCCGGCGCGGCTGGAGCAGGTGATCTATTTCTCCACCGCCAGCATCCTCGACCGCAACCTGAAGCTCCTGCCCGAGGCGATGGCCTACGGCACCGAATACATCCAGACCAAGGCCCAGTGCCTGCAGGACCTGGAGGTCCATCCGCTGGCGGAGCGGATCGTGGCGGTGTTTCCCACCCTGGTGTTTGGCGGGCGGGTGCTGCCGGGCGATCCCCACCCCACCAGCTACCTCACCTCCGGCGTGAAGGAGGCCTTCCCCTGGCTGTGGCTGGCCAAGTGGCTGCGCACCGATTCCAGCTTCCATTTCATCCACGCCGCCGACATCGCCACGGTCTGCGCCCACCTGGCCACCACGCCGCACCAGCCGAATCCGGAGCCGGGCCAGGGAGCGGTGCGGCGGCTGGTGCTGGGCCAGGCGCCGATCACGATCAACCAGGCCGTGGCCACCCTGGTGCGCTGGCGGCGGGGCTGGGTGCCGCCGGTGGGGCTCGATCTCACGCCCTGGCTGATCGAGGGGCTGATCAAGCTGCTGCGGATCGAGGTGAACGCCTGGGATCGCTTCTCGATCCGCCAGCGCCACTTCGTGCATCAGCCGGTGAGTCCGCCGGAGCGCTTTGGGCTCACCAGCTACGCGCCCACCCTGGAGGCCGTGCTGGAAACGGCCGGCGTGCCGCACCGGGGCCGGCTGCCGGGCTGAAGGACCCCAGCCTGGACAAGCGCCAGCGAGAGGTTCGGTTAACCGTACCTCGGCGGCCAAGCTGCATGGGGCCAAATCCAGTGGCCATCAGGCTTGTGGGTAATTGTTGCGAATGTAACAACCACCAACACCACCCGACACCTGGCCCGTAGGTTTAGCGGGTTGAACGTGCTAATCCGCGCCGACCATGCGTCGTCTCTTCTCTCTTTTCGCTCTTTGCCTGGCGCTGGTGCTGGGAGCCGCTCCGAGCTTCGCCGCCGACAGCGCCCATGGCGCCCAGGTCTTCTCCGCCAACTGCGCCGCCTGCCACATGGGCGGCGGCAACGTGGTGAACGCCGAACGCACCCTCAAGGCCGATGCCCTCAAGGCTTATCTGGCCGGCTACGCCGATGGTCCTGAGGCCGCCGTGGCCATGCAGGTCACCAACGGCAAGAACGCCATGCCCGCCTTCGGCGGCAAGCTCAGCGCCGGTGACATCGCCGACGTGGCCGCCTATGTGATCGATCAGTCCGCCAAGGGCTGGTGATCCCTGGGCCGCGGATCAACCAGGTAGGACAACCCCTGCTTCGTTGAGCCTGGCCATTGCTTCAGTTTTGCGATGGCTTGATGCTTGATCAAGCCAATCCCACACAACCCGGCTCAGCCGGGTTTTTTTATGGCGATCCTCGGCAGGTAGCCGGAGGAGATCAAGCAGGATCTTCGCCGATAAGCCCCCGCGCACACTGGTGCTGGCCGGATCACTGCAGGCTCTGCACGAGCAGGCGCTGCTGGCTTGCGGTCGCCTGGATGGCGTCTCCACCCTGCTGCCCGATCCCGAGCTGTTCCTCTATGCCTACGTGCGGCGGGAGGCCCTGCTCTCCTCCCAGATCGAAGGCACTCAGTCGTCACTTTCCGATCTACTGCTGTTCGAGCTGGAGGAAACACCCGGCGTTCCGTTTGACGACGTGGTGGAGGTTTCCAGCTACATCGCGGGGCTGGAGCACGGTCTGGCCCGCCTGAACGAGGGCTGCCCGCTCTCCTCTCGCCTGCTGCGCGAGATCCACGGCCGGCTGCTCGCCCGCGGTCGCGGGGCCGATCGCCAGCCGGGGGAATTCCGGCGCAGCCAGAACTGGATCGGCGGCACCCGCCCGGATAACGCGCGCTTCGTGCCACCGCCGCCGGCTCTGGTGGAGGACTGCATGGGGCAGCTGGAGCAGTTCATCCATGGCGGCCACCACGGTGAGCACTCCCTCCCGGTGCTGGTTGTCAGGCGACAGCGAAAAATGGCCCAGAAGCGACACGAAAACTGGCCCCCCTCT
>JBBASH010000036.1:0-33547 GCA_040399305.1 Cyanobium sp. | reverse complement strand
GATCTGGCCCGCCTGCCGGCAGGAGTAGCAGCACTGGCGGGCGCGGATTTGATGGCGCTGCGGCGCTGGCTGGCCGAGGACCTCCCCAGCGCCCTGCAGCAGCGCTGGCTGGCGGCGGTGCGGCAGCACTGGCTGGCGGGCCCCGGCCGGGCGGAGGCTGCTGCCCCCTTTTCGCCGCAGCCGTATGGCTCCACCCTGGGGCTACTGCTGCTGACGCCGCGTTGGTGGGCCCTGGCCGGTCTGGGTGACTGGGATCTGGTGCGGGTGGATCAGGCGGGGGCGGCTGAACTGCTCAGCCAGGAGGTGGCCGCCCCCGGGGCGGGGGAGGCCACCGCCAGCCTCTGCCAGGAGGGGGCGGCTCTGGGCGGCTGGTTTCGTTCCTGGGTGTGGCCCCTCGAGGAGCAGATGCTCCCGTTTTCCCTGGTGCTCAGCACCGATGGCATCCGCAAATCCTGTGCGAGTGATGCCGATTTCCTGGCCCTGGCTGCGTGGCTGGCGGCTGGGCCGGCTCCCACCGCCGCCATCTGCGACAGCGCTGCATCCGATTCCGCGCACCCCGATGCCGCTTACCCAGATACTGCGCACCCAGATTTCGCTGACCCGAATAGCGCCCACTCCGACATCGGCGGCTTCGATATCGGCGACGGTGGGGCTGTGGTCGACGCCTTTCTGGCGGAGGCCCTCGATCGGATCAGTGCCGAGGGCTGCGGGGATGACGTGAGTGTGGCGATCGGGCGCTGGCAGGTCGGGGCGGCGGCGGCGGCCCCATCCGACCCTTCGGCGGCGGCGGCGGCGGCGGTGCCGATGCCGGAGTCGGAGCCGGTTCCCCGGCCCCCCCTCCGGGTGCTGCCGCTCCTGCTCAGCGGCGGTCTGGCGCTGCTGATCGGCGTTGCCCTGGGGCAGCGGCTCCCCCTCGCCTCGGCGCCTGACGGTCCGCTGCTGGTGCCGCGGCCGGGGTTGCCGCCGGCCGGCCGCGAGCCCGTGCGACGCGAGGTGGGGCGCCTCTGCGGCGACCCGGCGCTGCTGGTTCCCAGCCTGCAGACCCGCCACAGCCAGGTGCAGGGGCTGCGCCACGGCACGCTCCGGCCGGAGACCCTCCTGATCAATAGCGCCCGCGATCCCCTCGGCGCCTTGATCGCGGCCAGCTTCCTGGAGCACCATCCCGAAGCGGGCCGTCAGAATGAGCTGCCCTCCCTTGGGCTGTGTCCGGCCCTGCGGTCGGCTCTGGGGAGCCTCTGGCTTCCTGCCGCTCCCCAGCGATTCACCCCGCCATGGGCCCCAACCCCCGCCGCCCTGCCCCCTGATGTCTGACCATGAGCTTGGGGTGCGCCTGCGGGAGATCCTGCTGCAGGAGCGGGCCCGGGGCCTGCCCCTGGAGGCCCGCCGCCTACAGGCCTTGGTGGGGGATCTCTGCGAGCACGAGCAGCTGGCCCTGTTGCCGCCCCTACGCCACCTGCTGCTCTCGCCCGCTTTCCAGAGTGAGCTGGGCCGCACCCCGCCCCTCTCCGAATCCCGCTGCCGCCTTCGTTTCCTGCAGGAGCTGCGGGAGGTTTTCGCCACGCCCCTGTGCGATCGAATCGAGGCCGTGGTCGAGGGCCTGCTGGGTCTCCCCTCCAGCGGTCCCTCCGAGGGGCGTGCCCCCACCGATCCGATCCCAGCCACGTCGGTCGTGGCGATTCCCGTGCCGCCGCCACCGCCCGGCGACGGGGCCGGCGCAGCGGCGCTGAAGGCCTGGCCGATCGCCCTGGCCGGCTTCTTCGGGGGCTCCCTGCTGCTTGGTCTGGCGGGGGTGCTGTTCTGGCTGGCCGAACGCAACAGTCCAGCTCTCCAGGGCGCGATTCCAGCGCTGACCAGCCGTAGGGGGGGCGAGGCGATCAGCCTCGGGCGGAACGACGGGGCGGAATCGGCGGCATCCCCTGAGAACACGGGGCTCCAGGGTGCCGCTGGCGGGCTCACCCCACCCGTCGTGCTGGGGAGCGATCCTGCAGCCGGCACCAGCGCACGGTCCGCTTCTGCGGTGGAGGCCCCGCCGGCGCCTGTCCTGCCCGAGGGTCCCGGCACCCAGCAAGGGACCGATGGCCAGGCGGCCGAGGCGGCGGCCGTGCGCACGGTGGAGTCCCTTTACCAGGCCCTCTCCCGCCAGGATTTCATCGCCGCCCGTGCTCTGTTCAGCGGCGCGGCCGCCGACCAGTTCAACCCGGCCTTCTTCCGTCAGTTCAGCCGGGTGGAGGTGGCCGATCTCCAGCCCACCGCCCGATCGGCCGCCACGATCACCCTCGACGGGGTGGTGAGCTTCTTCTACCCCGATGGCTCCCTCCAGAAGGAGGCCCGTACCTTCACCCTCGACACCAACAGCGACCCTCCCCGGGTGGTGGCCAGCGCCTTCGGCATGGTGGTGCGTCCGCGCAGCCTCTCCCCCTGAGACGACTGACCATCAAAAAAGGCGGCCGCTGCTGCCGCCTCCAGGAGATCGGGAACGGCCCGCGACTCAGGCGGTACCGCAAAAGGTGATGTCGGGGAACTTGAGCTTGGCTTCATCGAGGGATTTGCCGCGGCCTTCCTCCTGCCAGTAGTTGATCACCTCGGTGGCCTTGTTGAGGATCTCGACGCGCTCGTTGTCGGTGATCCAGCTCTTGCCTTCCAGCTCGCCCTTGAGGGTTTCCCAGGCATCTTCCCGGGGCCAGAAGAAGTAGGCGGTGAGGGGGCTGGGGCCACCGCCCACGATCTGATCGACCGCCAGAGCTACGTTGTCGGGCAGCCAGAGAATCTTGAGCAAAAAGCGGCCTTCGTCGGCTTTGGGGGTGTAGCCGGAGGGAACGCCGTCTTCGTCGATGGTGGCGGTGGCCAGGGCGGCGGTGCCACCGCGCATCACCGGGCGACCTTCGGTGGTGGCTACCGGAGCGTCCAGCTCGGCCCCGGCAGCAGCGCTCAGCTCAGCCGCATCAACGGGGCTCTCGGATGCTGTCATCGTCTCGGGGCTCAAGGGGCGCGTAAGCAAACAATTAGCCTACCAGCCGATTCGGATGGCCACCCTGATTCCCCACGCCCTTCTGCTGTTCGATATCGATGGCGTGATCCGTGATGTGGGCGGCAGCTACCGCCGCGCCATCGCGGAGACGGTGCACCATTACAGCGGCTGGCGCCCGGATCCGGCCGAGATCGACGCCCTCAAGGCGGAGGGCTGCTGGAACAACGACTGGGAGGCCTCGCTGGAGCTGCTGCGGCGGCATCGCAGCTCGGGCGCCGTCGCCGCCCGATCCGGTGATGCATCGATGCGACCGACCGGATTGGATTGTCCAGCGCGGCCCGACGGAACGCTCATCCCTTCACGATCCGCGGCAACCCCGGGGGTCACGCCGCCATCGCCATCGCCTGTGCCCCTGCCCTCCCTGGCGGAGCTGGTGGAGGTGTTTGGCGGCTTCTATTTCGGTGGCGACCCCGACGGCGACCCGGCCCTCTGGCGCGGCTTCATTGGCAGCGAGCCGCTGCTGGTGGAGCCTGCCTTCTTCACCGAACTCAACGCGGCCGGCATCCTCTGGGGCTTCGTGAGCGGCGCCGAGCCCCCCTCGGTGCGCTACGTGCTGGAGCAGCGGCTGGGGTTGCTGGATCCGCCGCGGATCGCCATGGGGGATGCCCCCGACAAGCCCGATCCCACCGGCTTTCTCCGACTGGCGGAGCGGCTGCTGGCCGAGGGCACCGGCAGTGGTCTCGGGGCGGCCGCACCGCCGGTGGCCTACCTGGGGGACACGGTGGCCGATGTGCTGACCGTGGAGCGGGCCCGGCAGGCCTTCCCTCAGCAGCGCTTCCTCAGCCTGGCGGTGGCGCCGCCCCACCTGCAGGGCCCGGAGCATCTGGAGGCCCGCCACGCCTACGAGGAGCGGCTGCGCCAGGCCGGAGCGGACCGGATCCTGCCGGCCACCGCCGCGGTGCTCGCCAACCTCGACGTGCTGTTGGCGAAGGCCTGAAGGGGCCCGCCGGGCCTCAGCGCTCCATCGCCGCCGGCGCCTTCAGGGCCGATGCCGTGAGGTTCTCGTGGCCCCGATCGGTCACGGCCACATCGTCTTCGATGCGGATGCCGATGCCCTTCCAGCGCTCCTCGATGGCGGGCTGGCCCTCCGGCACCGGCAGCCGGTCGCTCACGTAGAGGCCCGGCTCCACCGTGAGCACCATGCCCTCCTCCAGCTCCACGTGGTGTTCGCCGAGTCGGTAGGCACCCACATCGTGCACATCGAGGCCGAGCCAGTGGCCGGTGCGGTGCATGTAGAGGTGGCGATAGGCGCCCTGCTCGATGATGCCGTCCACCTCGCCCGCCAGCAGGCCCAGATCCACCAGCCCGGCCACCAGCACCCGCACCGCAGTGTCGTGCACCCCCTCGGCCGTCTGCCCGGGCGCCACCGCCGCCACGGCCGCCTCCTGGGCCGAGAGCACCAGCTCGTAGAGGGCCCGCTGCTCGCCGCTGAAGCGGCCGTTGATCGGGAAGGTGCGGGTGATGTCGCCGTTGTAGTAGTCGTTGAGGGAACAACCGGCGTCGATCAGCAGCAGGTCGCCATCGCGCAGGGGGGCATTGTTGCTCGTGTAGTGCAGCACGCAGGCGTTGTCGCCGCCGGCCACGATTGAGCCGTAGGCGGTACCGCGGGCGCCCTGCTCGAGGAAATGCTGTTCGATCACGGCCTGCACCTGCCGTTCGTTGAGTCCGGGCCGCACCACCTGGCGGGCCAGCTCATGGGCCTCTGCGGAGATGCGGGCCGCTTCCCGCATCCGCTCCAGTTCGTGGGGGGATTTGCGCAGCCGCAATTCGTGCAGCAGCGAACAGGGGGCCACCAGCCCCAGGGCGGCGCGGCCATTGCGGGGGGCCCGATCGAGCTGGCTGCTCCAGGCCTTCAGCACCAGGGGCTCCACGGCCGGGTGGCGACCCACCCGGAAGGCGATGCCTTCGGCCCCCTCCAGGTAGCCCGGCAGCCGCTCCGCCAGCTCGGCGATCGGATGGGCCAGATCGGCGCCAAAGCGCTCCACCGCCCCCTCGCAGCCCCAGCGGAAGCCATTCCAGACCTCAGCGCTGGCTTCCTTGGGTGCCACGAAGAGCACAAAGGGATTCTCCGGTTTGTGGGGCAGGAACAGGGCCACGGCTCCGGGCTCATCGAAACCGGTGAGGTACCAGAAGTCGCTGTTCTGGCGGAAGGGGTGCTCCACATCGGCGTGGTGGGTCACCAGGGGGGCGGCCGGAATCACCGCGGCCGCGCCACCGAGGCGATGCAGGAAGCGGTCCCGCCGGTCGGCGAACAGGGCCGGATCGGAGCTGGTGGCGGTGGCTTGGGGCACGGGCAGCGGATGGAACGGGGTGCGCGCAGGCCTGGGCGGCCCGGGAACCCCGGGTGGTGGTGCCGCAACCCTATGGCCTGACCCGGTTGGGCGCGGCCGTGATCGATGCCGGCCATGCGCCGGTCCGGCCATCCCTACGGCGCGGGGTGGGCACAAGCGATTAAATACAGATACCGCTGTGATTCCCACCCCCGTGCCGATCGTTGAGCAGGCCGCAGCGCCGGCCGCCCGATGAACGACCTGCTGCTGCTGGCCCTGGTGGTGGCACTGATGCTGGTGGGCTCCTTCTTCTGCTCCGGTGTGGAGGCGGCCCTGCTCACCGTGAACCCGGTGAAGGTGCACGAGTTGGCGCGGCGCGAGCGGGCCGTGGCGGGGGCGCGGGAGCTTGAGCGACTCCGTCAGCGGCTCGGGCGCACCCTGGCGGTGCTGGTGATCGCCAACAACATCTTCAACATCTTCGGCAGCATCATGGTGGGCGGTTTCGCCGCCTCGGTCTTCAGCCAACGCGGCATCAGCGGCCCCGCCCTACCGCTCTTCTCGGTGGGTCTCACGGTGCTCCTGATCCTGTTGGGCGAGATCCTGCCCAAGTCGATCGGCAGCCGTCTGGCCCTGCCCGTGGCCCTCAGCACCGCTCCGGCCGTAGGCCTGGTGGTGTGGCTGATGGCGCCGGTGGTGCTGCTGCTCGAACGGGTGCTGCCCTCGATCACCGCCGAGAACGAGCTCAATACTGATGAAGAGGAGATCCGCCAGCTAGCCCGGCTCGGCTCCCAGAAGGGGCAGATCGAGGCCGACGAGGCGGCGATGATCGCCAAGGTGTTCCAGCTCAATGACCTGACCGCCCGCGACCTGATGGTGCCCCGGGTGGCCGCCCCGACCCTCGATGGCCTCGCCACCCTGGCCGAGCAGCGGCCGTTGCTGCTGCGCCAGCCGGCCGCCTGGTGGGTGGTGCTGGGTGAGGAGGTGGATGAGGTGCTGGGCGTGGCGAGCCGGGAGCGGTTTCTGACCCTGCTGCTGGAGGGCCAGGGGGAGGCCCGCGTAGCCGACCTGGTGGATCCGGTGGAGTTCGTGCCCGAGATGATCCGCGCCGACCGCCTGCTCACCAGCTTCCGCCGCAACAGCTCCGGGGTGAAGGTGGTGGTGGATGAATTCGGCGGTTTCGTGGGGGTGATCGGTCCGGAGGCTGTGTTGGCCGTGCTGGCCGGCTGGAGGCGCCGTCCCGCCGGCGGCCCGGAGCTGGGCCCATGACCCAGACGCGCCCCCCGAAGGTCTCCGCCGCGGCAGGCTCGCGGCGCTCCTCCGCGGAGCGGCAGGCCACACCCCAGGATCCGTCGCCCGTCGCTCCCCCCACCCCGGAGCGCTGTCGCCTGCTCCTGCAGCGCTGGCGCGCCGACCTCGATCTCAGCCCGCGGGAGGGCAGCCAGTTGGCCCCCGAGCTGGCGGGCCTCGACCGCCAGCTGGCCCGGCTAGAGCAGCGGCGGCCGCGGGTGGCGGTTTTCGGCCGCGTTGGGGTGGGCAAGTCGAGCCTGCTCAATGCCCTGCTGGGGGAAGCCAGCTTCGCCACCGATGTGGCCCATGGCTGCACCCGCCACCAGCAGGCCCGACCTTGGAAGCGGGCGGTGCCGGGCCTGGCGGGTGTGGAGCTGGTGGACACGCCGGGCATTGATGAGATCGCCGCCGCCGCCAGGGCGCGGCTGGCGGCGCGGGTGGCCCTGGGATCCGATCTGGTGCTCCTGGTGCTCGATGCCGACCTGGGCCGGGTGGAGATCGAGGCCCTCGAGACGTTGCTGGCCAGCGGCAAGCCGCTCCTGTTGGTGCTCAATCGCAGTGACTGCTGGCCCGCCGACGAGCTACCGGCCCTGCTGGCGAGCATCCGCCGCCGCCTGCCTGCCGCGGCGGCCCATCTTGAGCCGATCGTGGTGGCGGCGGCGCCGCGGGAGCCGCGACTGATGGCCGACGGCCGGGTGCGCAGCGAGGCGGCTACCCCCCGGATCGCCCCGCTGGAGGCGGCCCTGCTTGATCTGCTGGAGCGGCACGGCCCCCTGCTGCTCGCCCTCAATGCGCTGCGCGCCGCCGATCGCTTCAGCCAGGCCTTGCACCGTGCCCGACTCCAGCACGGGCGCCGCCAGGCTCAGGAGCTGATCGGCCGCTTCGCCGTGGCCAAGGCCGCCGGGGTGGCGGTGAATCCCCTGGTGCTGCTGGATCTGGCCGGTGGCATCGCCTGCGACAGCGCCCTGGTGCTGCAGCTCAGCCAGCTCTACGGCCTGCCGATGGGCCGCCGCGGCGCCCGTCAGTTGCTGGCGCGCCTCTCCGGCCACAACGCCCTGCTGGGGGGCGCCCAGCTCGGCCTGCAGCTGCTGCTTGGTGGCCTGCGTCAGGTGCTGCTGCTGGCGGTGCCGATCAGCGGGGGCCTGAGCTTGGCTCCGGCGGCACCGGTGGCCCTGGCCCAGGCGGCCCTGGCGGTGCACACCACCCGGCGCACGGGGCGCCTGGCGGCGGCCGAACTCCTGCGCTCCGCCACCGCCGCGGGCCAGCCGGGCGCCCTGCTGCGGCGTCTGCTGGCCCAGGACCCCGACACCCGCCACTGGTTGCGGGCCTGGCAGGCGGCGGGTCCGGGCGATGGCCCGATCGAGCCCCTGCTGCCCTGAACACCGTGGCGATCGCCCTGTTCGGCACCAGCGCCGATCCCCCCACCGAAGGCCATCACGTGCTGCTGCAGGGGCTGCTCAGCCTCTATCCCCGCGTGGCCACCTGGGCCAGCGACAACCCCCAGAAGCACCATGGCGCTCCCCTGGCCCTGCGCGCTGAGTTGCTGGGGGCTCTGGTGGCCGCCATCCACGACCCACGCCTCAGCCTGGAGCAGGAGCTCAGCAGCCCCTGGGCGATCGAGACCCTGGAGCGGGCGGCGCGTCAGTGGCCCGGCGAGTCGCTGGTGTTCGTGGTGGGGAGCGACCTGGTGGCCCAGATTCCCCGCTGGCGCGAGGCCTCTCGGCTGCTCGCCGGCTGCCGGCTGGCGATCGCCCCCCGGGGCGGCTGGCCTGTGCGCAGCGAGGAGCTTGAGGCCCTGCGGCGGCTCGGCGCCCGCATCGAGCTGCTCGATCTGCAGGTGCCGGCCACCGCCAGCAGCCGGGTGCGGCAGCAGGCCGCCATCGCGCCCCGGACCAGCCCAGGGGCCCATGCCGCTTCCCGCCCCCCCCAGCCTGCCGCCGCGAACCCTCCCGGCGCTGATCCGCCAGCGGATCCATCGGTCGCATCGTTCCCGGCAGGGCTCCCCGGCCCCGCCGATCCCCTGCAGGAGGTGCCGCCGGCCCTGCGGCCGGTGCTGCTGGAGCACAATCTCTACGGTCTGCAAGGGCCGCTCCCCCCACCCGACCGCTCCTGATGCGCCTGGCCCTCGCCCAGCTCGATGCCTTGGTGGGGGATCTGGTGGGGAATGGCGAGCGGATCCTGAACGCCTGCCGCCGGGCCGCCGGGGCCGGGGCCCGGCTGGTGCTCACCCCGGAGCTCTCCCTTTGGGGCTATCCCCCCCGCGACCTGCTGCTGCGCCCCTCCCTGCTCAAGGCCCAGACGCGGGCCCTGGAGAGCCTGGCGGCGGAGATGCCGGAGGGGACTGGTGTGCTGGTGGGCATGGCCGATCCGATCCCCGGTTCCGAGCGGCCGGCGCTCTACAACGCCGTGGCTTTGGTGGAGGCCGGCGGCTGGCGGGTGGTGGGCCGCAAGCGGCTGCTACCCAGCTACGACGTGTTCGATGAGCGCCGCTACTTCCGCCCGGCCGAGGAGCCATCGGTGCTGCAGCTGGGCAGCGACGGCCGCACCTGGCGGCTGGGCCTCACCATCTGCGAGGACCTCTGGGTGGAGGAGGAGCTACAGGGCCATCGCCTGGCAGGCGCCGATCCGATCGCCGATCTGCAGGCGCAGCGCCTGGATCTGCTGCTCAACCTTTCGGCCTCCCCCTTTGGCCAGGGCAAGGCCGCCCTGCGGCGCCGCCTGGCGGCGCGGGCCGCCACCCGGCTCGGAGTGCCGGTGGTGTACGTGAACCAGGTGGGCGGCAACGACGAGCTGGTGTTCGATGGCGCCGGCTTCGTGGTGGACGCGGCCGGCGCGGTGGTGCTGCAGCAGGCCTGGTCGGCGGAGGATCTGAGTTTGTGGGAGCCGGTCGCCTCGCAGGGCAGCGCAGATCGTTCGGTTCCGGCGGAATCTGCCGCCAGCCTGGCGCCGCAGGGCTCCGGTGCTGCGCCGCTTTCCTTGGAGCAGGCAGCCTCTGACCGGTTAGCCCCGCCAGCTTCCTCCGTCCTCGCCCCTCAGGCTTTCATGGTCGCGAAGGCACCGCAGCCTTTCCTGGCAGAACAGGCCGCCGTTTCGGTTACCCCGCAGGATCCCCCTGCTACTCCGCCCGGATCCCTCCCCCCTCCCCTGCCCCTCGCCGAACCGGAGGCCAGTGAGCAGTTGCTGCGGGCCCTGGTGCTCGGCGTGAGCGACTACGCCCGCAAGTGCGGCTTCCGTGGCGCCCTGCTCGGACTCAGCGGCGGCATCGATTCGGCCCTGGTGGCGGTGATCGCCTGCGCCGCCCTCGGCGCCGAGCGGGTGCGGGCGCTGCGGATGCCGTCGCCCTGGAGTTCGGAGGGGTCCCTCACCGATGCGGCCGATCTGGCGGCGCGGTTGGGCCTGACGTTGGGCACGGTGCCGATCGCGCCGCTGATGGAGGCGATGGAGGGCTCCCTCACCCCGGCGCTCGGCGCCCCCCCGGCGGGTCTCACTGCTGAGAACCTGCAGTCGCGGCTGCGGGGCACCCTGCTGATGGCGGTGGCCAACCAGCAGGGCCAGCTGTTGCTCTCCACCGGCAACAAATCGGAGCTGGCGGTGGGCTACTGCACCCTCTATGGCGACATGAACGGCGGCCTGGCCGTGATCGGCGACCTCTACAAGACCACCGTGTTCCGCCTCTGCGCCTGGCTGGATGCGCCGGAGTCCGCCGCCTGCCGCGCCGCCCTGGGTCTGCCGGCCGAGGGGGAGCTGATCGGCGCCGCCATCCGCACCAAGCCCCCCAGCGCCGAGCTCCGTCCCGACCAGCGCGACAGCGATTCGCTGCCCGACTACGCCGTGCTCGATCCGATCCTCAAGGCGCTGGTGGAGGAGCTGGCCAGCCCGGAGCAGCTGGTGGCCGCCGGCGCCGACGCGGCCCTGGTGGCGCGGGTGGCCGCCCTGCTGAGGCGGGCGGAGTTCAAACGGCGCCAGGCGGCTCCGGCCTTGAAGGTGAGCGGCCGGGCCTTCGGCAGCGGTTGGCGGTTCCCGATTGCGGCGGGGGGTTAGGGGGGCGCGATTCAACGGTGGTGCGGGGAAACGCGCCCAGACGTCCCACCGATGGATGCGCTGAACCTCGCGGACATGCCAGAGGATTCCCGGCGGGAGAGCTCTCCGCCTGATCCGGCAATTGGCATCAACAAAGCCTCCAGCCCTCGGCGGACCTAGGGTCATCGCACAGCTTTTGTCTTCGCCCATGGCACCCCCCGGCCTGGCGGCTCCCCTGGTCTCCCCGATGGCGAGCATCGGTGTGCCCACCGAGATCAAGCGCGATGAGCAGCGGGTGGCCCTCACCCCTGATGGGGTACGGGAGCTGGTGAGCCAGGGGATGGAGGTGCGGGTGGAAGCGGGCGCCGGCCACGGGGCTGGCATCCGCGACGACGACTACGCCGCCTCCGGTGCCCGGCTTGTGAGCCGCGAGGAGGCCTGGGCCGCCCATTTGGTGGTGAAGGTGAAGGAGCCGCAACCCGAGGAGTTCGCCTTCCTGCGGCCCGACCTGGTGCTGTTCACCTATCTCCACCTCGCCGCCTACCCCGAGGTGGGCCGCGCCCTGCTGGAGGCGGGCACCACCTCCCTCGCCTACGAAACCGTGCAGCTCGAGGACGGCAGCCTGCCGCTGCTGGCGCCGATGAGCGAGATCGCCGGCCGGCTCGCGGCCCAGGTGGGGGCCCGTCTGTTGGAGAAGCCCCAGGGGGGGAGGGGTCTGCTGATGGGCGGCTGCACGGGCGTGCGGCCGGCGCGGGTGGTGGTGCTCGGAGCGGGCACCGTGGGCTGGAATGCGGCCCGGATCGCCTCGGCGATGGATGCGGAGGTGTTCCTGCTCGATCGCTCTCCCCAGAAGCTGCGGGTGCTGGAGTCGGATCGCCGCGGTCGCATGGTCACCTTGGTGAGCAGCAGCGCCCTGATCGAGCGGCTGGTGCCCGGCGCCGACCTGCTGATCGGCGCCGTGCTGCTGCCCGGCGGCCGCGCCCCCACCCTGGTGGAGGAGGAGCTGGTGCAGCGCATGAAGCCAGGCTCGGTGATCGTGGATGTGGCGATCGACCAGGGGGGCTGCATCGCCACCAGCCGCGAAACCACCCACACCGATCCGGTGGTGACGATTCACGGGGTGCAGCATTACGCGGTGGGCAACATGCCCGGCGCCGTGCCCTTCACCTCCACCGAGGCCCTGGTGAGCGTGACCTTGCCCTACATCCTGGTGATGGCGGGCCGGGGATTGGCGGAGGCGGTCACCGATCGGCCCGAGCTGCTCTCCGGCCTCAACACGGTGAACGGCTCGGTATGCCACCCCGGCGTGGCCCGAGCCCTGGATCTCACGCCCCGCCATCCGATGGCCTGCCTGCGCTGAGGCGCTGGTGGCGCAACAGGCCCCCGACCAAGTCGGCTGCCTGGATCGATGCCGGGATCGTGCTCCCTCGCCAACATGGGGCCAGCCTCGGCTTCGGCCGGGTCCCGTTCTGCCCTCCGGCCTTCGCGATGTCCAGCCCCGCCAGCGATTCCGCTCCCGACGGCTACAGCCTGCTCCGTGACTTTCTCCAGCCCCAGGCCGCCAGCGGCCGACCCAGTGGCGCCGCTGGCGCCGACGGCTCCGCCCTTCAGCGGCTGCTGCCCACCGGCGGCACCCTCCCCTGGTTCGAGCGGCGTTGGGCTAAGTCGGGCCTTCCGGCGGCCCTGCTCAGCGCCCTGCGCAGCCTGGGCCAGGTGATCTTCATCAATAACCCGGTGAGTGGCCTGCTGCTGCTGCTGGCCCTGCTGCTCCAGTCGCCCTGGATGGCCCTCTTCGCCGTGGTGGGCACCGTGACGGCCAATCTCACCGCCCGCGCCTTCGTTGCCGAGCCCATGGCTTGGAGCAACGGCATCTACGGTTTCAACGGGGCCCTGGTGGGGGCGGCGGTAGCGGCCTTCGCCCATTTCGGCCGCGACACCGGCCTGCTGGCCTGGCTGGTGGTGGTGGTGGCCGGCGCCATCGTGACCACCGTGCTGCTGCATGGCCTGGGCCGCTGGGTTTTCCGGGTGGTGGGCCTGCCGCCGCTCACCCTCCCCTTTTGCCTGGTGACCTGGCTGCTGCTCAATCTGGTGGCCACCCTCAACCATCCCGCCCTCCAGCTGGCTGAACATCCCGCCCTGCAGGGCGGCACCGGCGTGCTGGAGGCCCTGCTGCTGGCCTTGCCCCATGGCTTCGGCCAAGTGCTGTTTTGCCCCGGTCTGCTGCCCGGGGTGTTGGTGCTGCTCGCCACGGCGGTCGCCAGCCCACTGGCGGCCCTGGTGGGTCTGTTGGGGGGGGGCGTGGCCGCTATCACCGGCCTGCTGATCGGGGCCACCCCTGAGGCGGTGGGTGTGGGGCTGTGGAGCTACAACGGCGTGCTCACCGCGATGGCGATCGGCGGCACCTTCTACGCCCCCACCCGCTTGAGCGTGGCGGTGGGCCTGTTGGGGGCGGCGGCGGCGAGCCTGATCACCCCTGGCCTCTCCGGTCTGCTGGCCCGGACCCTGGCACCCGGTTTTCCCCTACTCCAACTCCCCTTCATCGTGGCCACCCTGGCGATGATGATGGTGATCCGCTGGTCGCTGCACTCGCTGCTGCCGGTTGCACTGCACGCGATCTATACCCCCGAGGAGCATCGCCGCCGCTACGAGGTGAGCCGCTCCCTGCTCGGCGACTTCCGCCATCGCCTGCGCGCCGTGGTACGGGGGCACCATCATTTTGTTCCCTCGGCCATGGCCTCCGCGTCCGATGATGCCCAGGAGCGGGAGGCCGCCAGCGAGTTGCGGCGGCTCTATCGCCAGCTCGATCGCAATGGCAACGGCCGCCTGAGCGTGGCCGAATTGGCCACCGGGCTGATGCAGCGGCGCCACGGTGGCCAAGCCGACCTCGTGAACCGCAGCCTCTTCCAGCGGCTGCGTCAGGTGCTGACGGCCATGGATGTGGATGGCGACGGGGCCGTGGATGAAGATGAATTCACCGCTCTGATGTTGCGGCTGCGGCGTCTCACCGAGGGCGAGGAGCGGCTGATGCACTACCTGATGCCGGTGGATGTGAACGGCGACCACCAGATCGATCCCGCCGAGCTGCGGCGTCTGTTCGGCAGCGTCGGCCAGCCGCCCCTCACGCCCCAGGAGGAGCGCCACCTGTTCGGTCCGTCGGCTGGCCGGCTGAGTTGGTCGGCCTTCATCGACCGTCTGCTGCTGGTCTGAGGGCTTCGAGGTCGGCCCGCTGAATCCCGTTCCAGGTCGGGCCGCCGCAGACCGTTCCGATCGCCGCCGCCAGGGCGCTGGCCATCAGCAACCAGGGAAAGAGCCGGGCGTTGTTCTGCAGGATCAACACGAACACGGCGCAGAACAGGGGTGTGCGGCAAGCGGCGCTGAACACCGCCGTGGCGCCCACGGCCACCAGCATCGCCTGCTGATCCGGGGGCAGCCGCTGCACCAGGGCGCCGCTGAACACGGCGCCGAGGGCCATGCAGTCGTGCATCAGGCCGCCGGGGGCGCCGGCGGCGAGGGCCAACAGCGGGCTGATCAGCCGCGGCAGAAAGGCCCAGCGGGGGCTGGTGCTCTGGCCGGCCAGGGCCGGGCCAAGGGCGAGGGAGCCATCGTTGAGGCTGAGGCCGCCACTGAGTTGGGCCAGCAGGCCGAGCAGCAGGGCCACGGCCAGGGCGGTGGGGAGGAAGTGGTGCCGCAGCAGGCCCTGCAGCCGAGGGGTGAGGGCCTGCAGCAGCCGCAGGAAGAGCACCCCCAGCAGGGCCGCGACCAAGGTGAGCAGCAGGGCCCAGGGCAGCAGGATCAGGGGTGGCGGGCCCTCCAGCACCGCCTGAACCCGCGCCGGCACCCCCAGATCGCTGGTCACCAGGCTGCCCACCCCTCCCAGCAGCAGGGTGGGTAGCACCAGGGGAAGGCCCCGCTCGGCGCTGAGCTCCTCTAGGGCATAGGTCACCCCCAGCAGGGGGGAGCGGAAGGCCGCCGCCAGCCCCGCGCCCGCCCCCACCGCCGCTGCCAGGGGTAGGGGCAACGCCTGCAGCACCTTCAGCCGGCGCCGCAGGGCCAGCAGGGTGGAGGCGCCGAAGGAGGCGGCGGGGGATTCAATCCCCACCGCCAGGCCGGCCAGATGGGTCCCAGCCAGCAGCACCAGCCGCGCCAGCTGGGCCGGCCCCCGCAGGCCCAGAAGGGCCAGATCCCGCTCTTCGGGCGCGGGGGCCTGCTGCTGCAGGGCCTCCACGCCGCTGAGGCCGCCGCCCCGGCCCGGCGCCAGGGGCCCCCAGGCCAGGGCGAGCACGGTGAGGGTGCCGCAGGCCACTCCCAGCGGCAGCAAGGGGTCGAAGAGGTCGGGCACCCCCGCCTGCCACTGGCGCTGGAGCAGGAAGCCCACCGCGGAGAGCCCCTGGATCGGCAGGATCACGAGGCCCAGCGCCAGACCGCAGGGCAGCAGGGCGAGCAGCAGCTGGGGGCTCAGGGGGATGGCTGATTCGGCCATCGCGGCAGGCAGCAGCCTGCGGAGCCAGCCCGGGTTTCGGCGGCCGCTCCCCGGGTCGCCCCGATCGCCCTGGGGGGCGACCCGGGGCCATCGGGGCAGGCGCAGGCGAGGACGCATCCAGAGGAGGGCTGGCTTGCTCCGATTCTTGCTCCATCCCCCAGCTGCCTGGTCGCGGTGGCGGGATCGTGGCCACGATTCGCGCCAGTGCAGGCACCCGCCGCGGCGTCTGCGGCGAATCGCTCCGGCTCAGCCCTTCAAGGTCTGGAGGTCGCCCTCGAGGGCCCGGTCGTAGCCCCGCCGCTCCGCCTGCAGGGCCAGTTCATCGGTGTCGGAATGCTCCAGCGGCAGGTCGAACCAGAAGGTGGTGCCCACGCCGCTCTCACTGGCCATGCGCACCTGGGTGCCGTGTTTCTCGAGGATGCCGCGCACAATCGAGAGGCCGAGGCCGGTGCCGGCTTCGGTGTGCACGGCGTTCTCCACCCGGTAGAAGCGCTCGAAGATCCGCTCCTGATCGGGGGCGGCGATACCGCAGCCGCTGTCGGCGATCTCGATCCGCAGCCGTGGCAGGGGAGAGGTGAGGGCGCAGTTGGGGTTGTCGCCCGGGCCGCTGTCCGGATCGAGCACGCACTGATCGGGCCAGGGATAGGCCCGCAGCTTCAGGGCGCCGCCGGGTGGGGTGAACTTGAGGGCATTGCCCACCAGGTTGTCGAACACCTGCAGCAGCAGGTCCCAGTTGCCCAGCACCCGGGGAAGCTGGGGATCGGCTTCAAAGCCGAGATCCACCCCCTTATCGCCGGCATTGAGGCGGTAGGTGCGCAGGGTCTGCTCGATGGCCGAACCCACCTCGAGCGGCTCCAGCTCCCAGACCCGGTCGGATTCGAGCCGGGAGAGGTCGAGCACATCGTTCACCAGTCGCGTCAGCCGATCGGTCTCGGCGTTGGCGATGCCGAGAAATTCCTGCTTCTGCTCATCGCTGAGCTGATCGTTGTAGTCGTGGAGGGTTTCGACGTAGCTCTTGATGTTGAACAGCGGCGTGCGCAGTTCGTGCGACACGTTGCTGATGAAGCGGCTCTGGGCGGCGTTCAGTTCCACCTCCCGGGTTAGGTCCTGGATCGTCATCGCGATGCCCTTGAGCACCTCCCCGCTGGCATCGCGCACCGACTGCAGCACGATCCGCAAGGTGCGCGGCGGCTCCCCGAAGCTGCAGCGCACATCGGTGCTCTCCCGCTCGCTGCTGATCAGGTTCTGCAGGGCACCGGCCAGCTCCATCGCCAGCCGGTCGGGAAGCTCGCCAATCACCTCGTTGCCGACGAGATTGCGGGCCTCCCAGCGGAACAGCCGGCGGGCGGTGGGATTCACCAGCACGATCCGGCCCTCGGCATCGAGGAGCACCGCCCCATCGGCCATGGTGGCGATCAGGGACTGCTGCTTGACCTGCTCGGCCCGCAGTTCCTCGATGTTGGCGGCTTTGTACACCTCCAGCTGGGAGGCCATCGTGTTGAAACCCTGCAGCAATTCTCCCAATTCACCGCCCACCGGCAGGGCGATACGGGTTTCGAAGTTGCCGCCGGCGATCGAGCGCACCCCCCGCAGCAATTCCTTCACAGGGCGGATGATCGTGAGGGCATTGATCACCGAACCCAGGATCACCAGCACCCAGATCGACACGAACACCGCCACCGTGACCTCCCGGGTGAGGGCCGAACTCACCAACAGGGTTTCGTTGGGGTTGATGCCGAGCGCCACCACGCCGAGGTAGCGATCGCCACTCACCATCGGCACGAACACATCGGTGACCTGCCCATCGGGGGTGAGGTGCTGGCGGATCAGCGGATTGTCAGGGCGGCGCTGCAGGTCGGCAGGCAGCTCCAGGCGCCGGCTCAGCAGCTGTTCCCCCGCCGCCGGGGTGCCTTCACCGCCGTTGCCCATCGGGATGCCCAGATAGATCACGCCATCGGCATCGGCGAACACGATGTAGCGGAGGCTGCGGCTCGATTGCCAGAAGCGCTCCGCCACCGCCGCCAGCTCCCGGTCATCGCCTTGGGCCACCAGTGGCGTCACGTTGGCCGTGAGCAGCAGGCCCAGGTCGCGGGCGTAGCGGGTGTCGCTGATGCGCGCGTCCTGCTGGATGCTGTTGAGGGAGAAGAAGGTGATCCCTGTCATCAGCAGGCTCACCACCAGGGTGGCCACCGCCAGCAGCTTGGTCTGCAGGCTGAATTCGGCCCACCAGCGGGCCAGTGCCTCCAGCCAGGCCGGATTGCTGTTGGCGGCGGCGCTGGCCGCGGTAGCGGAGGCCGGCCAGCTCAGGGACTGGGCGGCGTTCTCGCCGGACAGTTCAGCTCCCGCGGCGGCGGGGCCACCGGGATCGGCCATGGTGCTTGGGGTGGAAGGGGCCATCAGGTGGGCGGGCTGCTCGGCGGGCGACGCACCTGATGGCCAATGTCGCGCCGGAAGGTGATGCCTTCGAAGCTCAACTCGCCTAGTCCGGCGTAGGCGCCTTCGAAGGCCGCATCGAAGTCGTCGGCTTGGGCCACCACCGCCAGCACCCGGCCCCCGGCTGTCACACAGCGGCCATCGTCTTCCAGGCGGCTGCCGGCGTGGAAGAGTTGCAGGGTGTCACTGGGCTTCAGAGCGCTGTGGATGGGGTCGCCCCGGCGCACGTCGCCCGGATAACCGGCGGCGGCGGCGATCACGCAGGCGCTGCAGCCGGGCGAGATCGCCAGGGCCGGGGCCGCGGCGAGGGTCCCGTGGGCACAGGCCAGCAGCACCGCCGCCAGCTCAGGGCCCAGGAGGGGCATCAGGGTTTCGCATTCGGGATCGCCGAAGCGGCAGTTGAACTCGATCACCTGGGGGCCGCTGGCGGTGAGCATCAGGCCGGCATAGATCACGCCGCGGTAGTTGATGCCCCGGCCGCGCAGGGCCGCCAGGGTGGGCTCCAGCACGCTGCGGCGCACCGCCTCCAGGCCCGCCGTGTCGAGTAGGGGGGCCGGGGCGTAGGCCCCCATGCCGCCGGTGTTGGGGCCGGTGTCGCCTTCGCCAATGCGCTTGTGGTCCTGGGCGGGGGGCAGCAGCACCATCGTCTGGCCATCGGTGAGGGCGAACACCGACACCTCCGGGCCGCTCAGCTGCTCCTCAAGCACCAGCGAGGCGCCCGCCGCGCCGAAGCGTCCATCGAACACCTCTTCGATCGCGGCCCGTGTTTCCTGCACGCTGGCGGCCACCGTCACCCCCTTGCCGGCGGCCAGCCCATCGGCTTTCACCACCAGCGGCCGGTTGAGCTGCTCCAGCAGCTCCAGGGCCTCTTCGCGGCTGGAGGCGCTCCAGTAGCCCGCGGTGGGGATGCCCGCCTCCACCATCAGGGCCTTGGCCCATTGCTTGCTGGCCTCCAGCTGGGCGCCGTCGGCGCCGGGGCCGAACACCGCAAACCCCTCGCTCCGCAGCCGATCGGCCAGCCCCGCCGCCAGGGGCGACTCCGGCCCCACCACCACCAGATCGATCGCCCGATCCCGGCAGGCGGCCGCTAGGGCCTCGCCGTCGCTCTCGGCGATCGCCAACACCTGGCAGCCCGGCAGGCCCTGGGTGCCTCCGTTGCCCGGGGCGATCCACACCGCCTCCACGCCGGGGCAGCGGGCCAAGGCCCAGCCCAGGGCGTTCTCGCGGCCACCGCCCCCCACCACCAGGACCCGGGCCGGCACGCCCCCGGGAGTCGCCGGGCTGGGAGGGGGGGGAGCCGCGGCGCTGGCGGGGGGATCGGATGGGGCCATGGGCTGGGGAAGGCCACCGGGGCCGATCCGGTGGGGCGCTGCTACGCCCAATCCTGCCAACCGGAGCAGCCGACCCGCGCCTCCGGGCGCCGGCGGGCGGGCCCCTTAGGTTGGGAACGCCGCTGCGGCGGGCAGTTCGCGCCCCTGGCCTCCCCAGGGGCACCGGCCGCGCCCGTGCTCCGCTCCGACCCCAGAGCTGCCCTCCGGTCCGGCCCCAAGCCCCATCTCCGTTCCGATCCAGCGCGGGTTCTCCGCGCGCCGACTCCGCCCTGAGCCCGTGATGCCGCCCCGGCCCGCGTTCCCTTCCCGCAGCTCCGGCCCGCTCGGCCCAGGGCCCCGCCGCGGCCGCAGGCGGGCCCTGATCGTGGGGTTATCGGCCCTGCTGCTCCCGGCCACTGCCGCACCGCTCCTTCCCGCAGCGGCGGCGGGGGCAGCGGCCTCCAGCTCAGCCGCCGTTTCCCCGAAGGGACCGGTCGCAGGAGCGATCCCCGGCCCCGGGCCTGCGGCCTCGCCGCCGCTTTCCCCGGGCGAGGCCGTGCCGGCCCCGGCGCCACCGCCCCTCAGCCAGGCCGAGTTTCAGGAGCTTCTGCGCCATGGAACCCTCGAGCAGCTGGCGGAGGGCTGTCAGCGGGTCGTGGCGGACGATCGTCTCGAGCGCCTCCGCCGGATTCGTGAGCGCCTGCTGCTGATCCTGCCGGCGCCCCAGCCCCTGCCTGTGGTGCTCGCCAACGCGGAGGTGCTGCTCAGCTGCCACCAGCCCCAGGCGGCCCTCACGGTGCTCGATCGGATCAGCCCGGCGGCCGGGGCGGAGCGGCTGCAATGGCTGCTGATGGAGTGGCGGGCCGCCCAGGCCGCCATGGATCACCGCCGGGCCGCCCTGGCCCTGGAGCGTCTCGGGGCGGCCCGACCGGCCCGGCTGGAGGCCCTGCTGCTACCGGTGCTGCGCCGTGAGGACGGCACCGTGGTGAGCCGGCCGGCGTTGGATGTGCTGGCCGATCACCTCCAGGCCCGGGGATTTCCCCAGGCGGCTGCCACTTTGCTGCTGGCCTCCCAGGAGTCGGGCGTGATCGGAGCTGAGCGCCGCCTCGAGGCGGTTCGGCTCCTGCGGGACATGCCGGCCGAGGAGCGCGCCGACCTGCTGGAATCCGCCCTCGACCAGGCCGCGGCCGTGGGCGCCTGGAGCCTGGTCGGGGAACTGCTGGATGCCCAGGCGGCCCTGCCCTCCGAGCGGGCCCGCCAGCGGCGCCTGCGCCTCAGCCCCCGCATCGATGACGCCTATGGCGAATGGCTGATCCTGCGCCAGGATCCGGCCGCCTCCGCCAGGAGGGCCGAACTCGAGCGGCTTCTGCGCTCCCCCGAGGCGAAGGGGGGGCACCGGGAGGCTTCGCCGCCGGGCACACCGCCGACCGCACCCTCAACCACACCATTCACCGCTCCAATGGATGCTCCAAGGGCCGCTCCAGGGACCGCTCCAGGGACCACTCCAGGGACCATTCCGCTGTCTAAGCCATCCCCGTCCGCCCTCACCAAGCCCGTCGTTCCCCAGCCATGACCGCCTATTCCCTGGGCCCCCTGCTCTACGAGGGCAAGGCCAAGCGTGTGTACGCCACGGACCAGCCCGATCTGGTGGCGGTGGAGTTCAAGGACGACGCCACCGCCTTCAATGCCGAAAAGCGAGCCAGCCTGGCCGGCAAGGGCGAACGCAACTGCCGCATCTCTGCCCTGGTGTTCGAGTGGCTGGAGGCTCGGGGTGTGCCCACCCACTACCTCGGGGTCGAGGGAGATCGCTGGATGCTCGTGCGTCCCGTGAAGGTGGTGCCGATCGAGGTGGTGGTGCGCAACGTGGCGGCCGGATCGCTCTGCCGTCAGTTGCCGATCGCGCCCGGCACCCCCCTGGATCCACCCCTGCTCGACCTGTACTACAAGGACGATGCCCTGGGTGACCCCCTGCTCACCGAGGCCCGGCTGGAGCGTCTCCAGCTGGTGAGCTCAGGCCAGCTGCAGGCGATCACGGAGTTGGCCATGGCGGTGAACCGGGGCCTGCGGGAGCTGTTCGGTTCGGTGGATCTGGAGCTGGTGGATTTCAAGATTGAGCTGGGCTTCGCCGCCGATGGCCGCCTGCTCCTGGCCGATGAGATCAGCCCCGACACCTGCCGGCTCTGGGATCGCCGCATCAGCGACCTGAGCGACCGGATTCTCGACAAGGATCGCTTCCGCCAGGACCTCGGTGGCGTTGTCGAGGCCTACGGGGAGGTCCTCAAACGGGTCCAAGGGGTGTGTGCCGAACCCCGGGTCTACCGGTAAGGTCAGCCGGACTCGCGGCTCCGCCGCACCAGCCTCCCTCCCTCCATGGCCGGCGCCAGCCCCCGCAGGATTGTGCTCCTCCCTTCTGCCGGCTCCCGTCTCACCTTTGCTGTTCTGCCCCTTGTGGGGTTTGTGGTGGTTGCCGCCGGCCCCACCCGGGCTGCCGAGGTCCTGAAGCCGTCGCCGATCCCCCTGGCCGCGTCCAGCCCAGCCACCACCAAGCTGGCCTCCGTGACTCTGGCGTCCGTCCCGGGAGCCACCCCGGCGGCTTCCCAGCCTTCTGCGGCTACCGCTTCCCCCTCGGGGGCAGCCACGCCGCAGCCCCCCGCCAACCCGCTGCTTTCCCAGGCTTCCCCGGCCAGCGCGTCTCCATTAAGCGCTCCGACGTCCAAGCCCGCCGCGCCGGTGGTTCCTCAGACTTCCCCGGCCAGCGCCTCACCATCGGTCGCTCCGCCGCCGAAGCCCGCCGCGTCGGAAGTTCCCCAGGCCTCCCCGGCCAGCCCGTCGCCCAAGGTTGCACCCACTACCGTCAAGCCCGCTGCCGCCGCCACACCCCCGGTGGCGGTTCCTGCCGCCAGCCCGGCCACTCCTTCCGTAACCCCTGCGGCCCCGGTCGCCATCCCCGCCAATCCCCCCACGGCTGCTCCGCCCACGGCGGCTCCCCCCGCGGCAGCGCAGCCGCCGGCGGGCGATGCGCCGCTGGTGGAAACGCCCCCGGTCAATGAGCCCAAGGTGCAGCTCAGTGAGGTCGTGGTCGACGGCCTAGCGGGCCACCCGGAGCAGCAGCGCCTCGAGCAGGCCGTGTATGGCGCCATGACGGTGACCCCCGGCAGCCAGGTGACCCGCAGCCAACTCCGCAAGGACCTCGGGGCCATCTATGCCACCGGCTGGTTCTCGGATGTGCGGATGGTTCCCAAGGACGGCCCCCTTGGCGTGCGCCTGGTGGTGACCGTGCTCCCGTATCCGGTGCTCACCAAGGTCACCCTCGAGCCGCCCGATGCCAAGGTTCCGGCCAAGGTGGTGGAGGAGACCTTCGCTGCCGATTACGGCCGCACCATCAACCTCAACACCCTGCAGACCCGCATGCAGGATTTGCAGCGCTGGTACGGCGACAAGGGCTATTCCCTGGCTCGGATCACCGGTCCTGGACGCATCGGTCCGGATGGTTCCGTGCAGTTGCTGGTGCGCCAGGGCACCGTGGCGGGCGTGGAGGTGCAGTTCCTCGACAAGGAGGGCAACACCACCGACGACAAGGGCCGGCCGATCCGGGGCAAGACCAAGACGTGGGTGGTGACCCGCGAGATCTCGATGCGTCCGGGTGAGATCTTTAACCGCCGCAACCTTGAGGACGACATCAAGCGTCTATACGGCACCGGCCTGTTCAGCGACGTGAAGGTGACCCTGCGGCCCACCCCGGACGATCCCGGTCGGGTCACGATTGTGCTGGGGGTGGTGGAGCAGTCCACCGGCTCCCTCTCCGGCGGCCTGGGTTACAGCCAGAGCCAGGGTGTATTCGGTCAGATTCAGGTTCAGGACAGCAACCTGTTCGGCCGGGCCTGGGATCTCTCCACCAGCTTCACCTACGGCCAGTTCGGCGGCCTGTTCGATATCACCTTCACCGACCCCTGGATCAAGGGGGATCCCTTCCGCACCGCCTTCCGGGCCAAGGCCTTCATCAGCCGCGATGTGCCGCAGGTGTTCCAGAGTCAGAACAACGGCAACATTTACACCGTTTCTGATTTCTATCAGGCTCCCGGCACCAATCTCGCTTACAACATCAACGGCACCAGCAATCCGCTCAATGGACCGATCGGCTCGGTGGATCAAGCCGCAGACCTCTCCCCGGGCAACAGCTGGTTCAACTACAACGGCAACTCCGTGGTGGTTCAGAGGATCGGCGGCAACCTCCAGTTCGTCCGTCCCCTCAATGGCGGCAACCCCTTCAAGCGGGCCCCCTGGAGTCTGATCGCCGGCCTCAATGCCCAGCAGGCCACCCCCATGAATGTGGGGGGCGATTCGATGCCCTACGGCGTGCTTAATAACGCCTTCGATCCCACCGGCAGCTCCGTGCCGATCAATTCGATCGTGTGTGTTGCTTACAACTGCGCCACCCGCAACCAATTGGTGGGCATCCGCCTGGCCACCACCTTCAACACCCTCGATGATCCCCGCAATCCCACCCGCGGTGATTTCCTGAGCCTCGGCACTGAGCAGTTCATCTCGGTGGGTCCCGATTCACCCACCTTCAACCGCCTGCGCGGCAGCTACACCCACTTCATTCCGGTGAACTGGCTGAAGTTCTATAAGGGTTGCCGTCCCGGCGCCAAGCAGGGCCAGTGCAAGCAGGCCCTCGCCTTCCAGGTGTCGGCCGGCACCGTGGTAGGTGATCTGCCGCCCTATGAGGCTTTCTGCGTGGGCGGCGGCAACTCTGTGCGCGGCTATTACGACTGCGATCTCGGCGTGGGTAAGAGTTTCGGTGAGGCCACCCTCGAATACCGCTTCCCGCTGTTCAGCATCGTGAGCGGTGAGCTGTTCATCGATGGCGGCACCACCTTCGGCAGCCAGAGCAACGTGCCCGGCAACCTCGGCCCTCTGCTGGGCAAACCGGGGGAGGGTTTCTCCGTGGGTACCGGCGTGATCGTGACCACCCCGGTGGGCCCGCTGCGGCTTGAGGTGGCCAGCCAGGACTTCACCACCAACTGGCGCTTCAACCTCGGCGTGGGCTGGAAGTTCTAGTGACCATCTGGCCCCAGGACTACGCCCGGGCCTGGACCCTGGCCGCCTCGGTGGAGCGTGTCGGCGTCGGCCTCCACGGGGGACTGCCTTGCCGGGTGCGGCTCGCTCCCTCCTCCCTGCCGGGCTACCGGGTGGGCTGGCTGGATGATCCCTCCAGGCCGCTGCAGCGCCTGGAACCTTCCCAGGTGACCGATACACGCCTCTGTACGGCTCTCCAACTCGGCGATCGGCGCCTGGCCACCGTGGAGCACCTGCTGGCGGCCCTGGCCGGTACCGGCGTGAGCCAGGCCGAGATCTGGGTCGACGCCGGCGAGATCCCCCTGCTCGATGGTTCTGCCCTGCCCTGGGTGGAGGCAATCGCCGAGGCAGGCCTTGTGGAGGTGGGTCAACGGCAGGAGCCAACCCTGCCGCCCGAGCCCCTCACCCTCCAGCAGGGCCTCGGCTTCATCACCGCCTTTCGGGCCGAGGCCCTGCGGCTGGCGGCCGCCGTGGAATTCCCCCAGGCGGCGATCGGTCGCCAGCTCTATTCGATCGCGCTCACCCCCGCCGCCTTTGTGGCCGAGATCGCCCCGGCCCGCACCTTCGGCTTCCGCGAGCAGGTCGAGCAGCTGCGCGCCGCCGGGCTGATCCAGGGCGGCGCCCTCGATAACGCCCTGGTCTGCGACGGTGACCGCTGGCTGAATCCGCCGCTGCGCTTTGCCGATGAACCGGTGCGCCATAAGCTCCTTGATCTATTGGGTGATCTCGCCTTGGTGGGCTTGCCCCGGGCCCAGGTTTTCGCCTACCGCGGCTCCCACGGCCTCCACACCGGCCTGGCTGCCGCGATCGCCGCCGCCGCCCCTGCCCCTTCGCCGCATCCCCACCTCTGCTGAGTGCCTGACCTCTTGACCGTCACACCCGCCATTCCCGCTCCCGCCGCCAGCCCTCACGACCCTGGCGCCGCCTCCCCCAACGCCCCGAACCAGGCCGAGCAGGCCGCTTCCCCCATCCAGGCGCCCTCGTCGCGGCCGGTCCCCGAGCGGGTGGTGTTGGCCAGCGAGCAGATCCAGGGCCTGTTGCCCCATCGCTACCCCTTCGCTCTCGTGGATCGGGTCGTGGCCCACGAACCCGGGCGGATGGCGGTGGCCATCAAGAACGTGACCCTCAACGAGCCCCAATTCCAGGGCCATTTCCCGGGGCGGCCGTTGATGCCCGGAGTGCTGATCGTGGAGGCGATGGCCCAGGTGGGCGGCCTGATCGTGACCCAGATGCCCGACCTTCCCAAGGGCCTGTTCGTGTTCGCCGGCATCGATGGGGTGCGCTTTCGTCGGCCGGTGGTGCCCGGCGACCAGCTCCGTATCACCTGCGAGCTGCTCAGTCTCAAGCGCAAACGGTTCGGCAAGGTGAAGGCCGTGGCCACCGTGGACGGCGAGCTGGTCTGTTCCGGCGAACTGATGTTCTCCCTGGTCGACTGAACGTATGACGAGCACAGCCCTGGCCACATCGGTGCATCCAACGGCGGTGGTTGATCCCGCCGCCCAGCTGGGCATGGGCGTGGTGATCGGCCCCTATGCGGTGATTGGCGGCGAGGTGGAGATCGGCGATGGCTGCCGCATCGGTCCCCATGTGGTGATCGATGGCCGGGTGCGGATGGGAAGGGACAACCGCATCTTTCCAGGCGCCTGCATCGGTCTCGAACCCCAGGACCTCAAGTACAACGGCGCCCCCACCGAGGTGGTGATGGGCGATGGCAACGCCATCCGCGAATGCGTCACGATCAATCGGGCCACCCATGAGGGGGAACAGACCCGGCTGGGGAGCGGCAACCTGCTGATGGCCTACAGCCACCTCGGGCATAATTGCCACCTGGGTGATCGCATCGTGATCGCCAACGGCGTGGCGGTGGCCGGCCACGTGGTGATCGGCGACCGGGCTGTGATCGGCGGCGTGCTGGGCATCCACCAGTTCGTGCACATCGGCAGCCTGGCGATGGTCGGCGGCATGAGCCGCATCGACCGGGATGTTCCTCCCTTCACCATGGTGGAAGGCCACCCCGGCCGGGTGCGGGGCCTCAACAAGATCGGCCTGCGCCGCAGCGGCCTGGCCGAGCGGGAGGGGGGCGCCGAGCTGCGCCAGCTCCAGGAGATCTGGAACCTCCTTTACCGCAGCGACCGGGTGCTGGCCGAGGCCTTGGTGGAGGCCCGCCTGCAGCCCTTGCTGCCCGCCGCCGCCGAGCTCTGCGACTTCCTGGAGGCCTCCGTGGGCCCCGGTCGTCGCGGTCCCCTGCCGCCGCCGCGCTGATGGTGCGCCTGCTGGTGAGCACCGGTGAGGTGTCCGGTGATCTGCAGGGCAGCCTGCTGATCAGGGCCCTGCACCTCGAAGCCGATCGTCGAGACCTTCCCCTGGAAGTGGTCGCCCTGGGCGGTCGGAGAATGGAGGCCGCCGGTGCCGTGTTGCTGGCTGACACCGCCGGCCTCGGGGCCATCGGCCTCTGGGAGGCCCTGCCTTTGGTGCTGCCCACCCTGAAGCTGCAGGCCCGGCTGCGGCGCTGGCTGGCCGATCACCCTCCCGACGGCGTGGTGCTCATCGACTACATGGGGGCCAACGTGAACTTGGGGCTGCGTCTCAAGCGCCGCTATCCGCGGGTGCCGATCTCTTATTACATCGCACCCCAGGAGTGGGCCTGGAGGGTGGGGGATGGCGGCACCACCCGCCTGATCGGCTTCACCGACCGCATCCTGGCGATCTTCCCTGAGGAGGCACGTTTTTATGCCTCCCATGGGGCCACCGTCACCTGGGTGGGCCATCCCCTGATCGACACCGTCGACCATCGTCCGGAGCGGGAGGAGGCGAGGCGGCGCCTGGAGCTGGCCGACACCGCACCAGTGCTCCTGCTCCTGCCCGCTTCCCGCCCCCAGGAACTGCGCTATTTGCTGCCGGCGATGGTGGCGGCGGCGGCTGAGCTCCAGCGTCGCCGGCCCAGCCTCGAGGTGCTTGTGCCGGCGGGACTGGAGGGCTTCGAACCGATCCTGGAGCGGGCGGTCGCCGCCGCCGGCCTGCGGGCGCGGGTGATCCCGGCCCGCCAGGCTGATGCCCTCAAGCCCGATCTCTGTGCCGCCGCCGATGCGGCCGTCACCAAGTCCGGCACGGCCAATCTTGAGCTCGCCCTGCGGGGTGTGCCCCAGGTCACGGGATACCGGGTCAGCCGCCCCACCGCGCTGGTGGCCCGCCATCTGCTGCGATTCAACGTGCCCCACATCTCGCCGGTGAACCTGGTGCTGGCGGAACGGCTGGTGCCCGAGCTGCTGCAGGAGGCCTTCAATCCCGCCGGGATCGTGGCGGCGGTGGAGCCCCTGCTGGAATTCAGCAGCCCGGAGCGCCTGGCGATGCTGGAGGGGTATGGGCGGCTGCGCCAGGCCCTGGGTGAGCCCGGCGTCACTCGGCGCGCCGCCTCCGCCATCCTGGATCAGGTTCAGCAGGCCGCCCCATCCCCATGAGCAGGATCCCCGCCACCCCGGCCCGGTCCGGGCCCCCGTCCAGGTCTAGAGGGAATGAGAGCTTCGTGGATCGCCATCCGGCGGGGCCGCCAGCGTCGTTGCAGCACTCCCTTGGGCTTCCAGACGTACTGAGCCCGGCCCGACTCGGCGCCCGGCGCACCGCGGCGCCCAGCCCCCGTTGCCGGTCCTGGTCCCCGGCCGCGCTTCTGGGCCTGCTGATCGCGGTGGCCCTGCTGCTCACCCCGTGGGCACCGGCCCTGGCGGCCACCGAGGAGGCCGTGCTCGCCGGTGGCTGCTTCTGGTGCCTGGAGCACGATCTCGAGGAGCTTCCCGGGGTGCTGGATGTGGAGAGCGGCTACAGCGGCGGCAAGAAGCCCAATCCCACCTATCAGGAGGTGTCTGGCGGTGGCACGGGCTACCAGGAGAGCGTGCGGGTGCGCTTCGACAACACCAAGCTCCGCTACGAGGCCCTGCTGCGGGTGTACTGGCGCAACATCGATCCCTTCGATGGCGGCGGCCAGTTCTGTGACCGCGGTGATTCCTACCGCCCGGTGATCTTCACCACCAGCGCCACCCAGGCGGTGGAGGCGCGCAACAGCCTGGTGGCGGCCGCCCGCGAACTGGGCAAGCCCGCCGCTTCGCTGAAGGTGAGCGTGCGGGCCCTCACCCGCTTCTGGCCCGCCGAGACCTATCACCAGAACTACGCCCGCCGCAACGGCCTGCGCTACCGCTACTACCGCTGGGCCTGCCGCCGCGACCAGCGCCTCGATGCGGTGTGGGGAGGCCTGGCCCGCCTGGGTGAGCGCTGGCGCAATGCCGGCCAGGCCGCCGCTGTTCCCACCCCGGCTTCCGCCCCGGTTCCCGCTCCGGCGACCGCGGCCCGCAGCGGCACCGGAGCAGCTGCAGGATCGGCAACCCTTCCACCGGGGGGCTCGGGTGCCGCCATCTCCGGCCGGGCTGGGCCCGCCCCAGCCGCCGGATCCTCCACCGGACCTTCCGCTGCCGGGGCAGCCGTGGCACCCCTCCCTGCTGCCCCGGCGATTGCGGCGATCCCCAGAGGCAGTTCCTTAGGCCGTTCCCGGGGAGCCCCCCCGTAGCCCTGCTACGGGGATTCGATCACACAGCACCGGGAGACGCAGCCGGCTTGGAGCGAAAACCAAAGAAATTCTGAAGAAATGAATCGCTGAATTGCAGCAGAATTTCAGCTCACCATTCGATTTTGTGGTGATTCGTCGCGGTCCGGGCGCCGTAGCGTGGGTGGGTTCAAGGCGCTGTAAGTGTATGTATCTGCTGACCATTCGTGACGGACTGCACACCCGCCACATCGGTCCCTACGCCACCACCCAGCAGGCTGCCGATCACCTCGACCTCCTGCTGCTCCACTGTGGTGAGAGGGTCCACTGGCAGATCCATGAGCTGGAATCTCCCGGCAGAGCCTTGACCGGCTCCGGGGCTCTTCAGGCATCCGCCACCGTCGCGGCCTGAGGTCGCCACGGTGGCGGGGCGGGATCAGCCGTTGTCGGGGTAGCCCCTGCGCAGGCCGCTCTCCACCATCAGCCCCACGCCGGCGTTGATCAGAATCAGGCCCAGGATGGCGTACCAGAACCAAGGACCCGCATCCGGCACCGAGGGAAGCTGTTCCGTTGAGGCGGTAGCCAGGGTTCGCCAGGTAAGGATGCCCTTGCGGATTGCCGCCTCCGCGAAGAGGCACAGACCCGCCGGCAGCAGCAGCACCCCGAGTTGTGCCTTCACATACCAGCGGATCTTGCGGGCAGGCATCGGCGGCAACCGGCTGATCCTTCCAACCTAGGGTTCAGGCGGGTGAGCCGGCGCTGATCCAGTTCACCAGGGTGCGCACCCCGAAGCCGGTTGCTCCAGCCGGATCGATGCTACGGCCTTTATCGCTCCACACGGTGCCGGCGATGTCTAGGTGGGCCCAGGGAAGGTCCTTGGGCACGAAGTCCTGCAGGAACAGGGCCGCGGTGATCGAGCCGCCGGGGCGGGGGCCGGTGTTCTTGAGATCGGCGAAGGCACTCTTGAGGCCCTCCTTGTAGGAGCTCCGCAGGGGCATGCGCCAGAAGCTCTCCCCTCCGGCCTGGCCCGCGGCCAGCAGGGCCTCCGCCAGGGCATCGCTGCACGACCAAAGGCCGGCGATCTCCTCACCCAGGGCGATCACGCAGGCGCCGGTGAGGGTGGCGAGATCCACGATTGCGTCGGGTTCCAGCTTGCCGGCGTACACCAGGGCATCGGCGAGGGTGAGGCGGCCCTCGGCGTCGGTGTTGTTGATCTCGATCGTCTTGCCGTTCGAGGCGGTGAGGATGGCGCCGGGATGCATGGCGCCGCCGCTGATCATGTTCTCGCAGCTGGCCACGATCGCGTGCACCTCCACGCCCTCCGGCCGGATCTGGGCGATGGCGCGCATGGCCCCCAGCACGGCGGCGCTGCCCCCCATGTCGTACTTCATCATGTCGATCTGGGAGCCGGCCACCTTGAGGTTGTACCCGCCCGAGTCGAAGGTGAGCCCCTTGCCCACCAAGGCCACCCGCCGGCGCTTCTCTCCGGCTGGGCGGTAGGTGAGGTGGATGAACTTGGGTGGCAGGTCGGATCCCTGGGCCACCGCCAGGTAGGCGCCCATGCCCAGGGCTTCGCAGTCGCTGCGCTCCAGCACCTTCAGCTCCAGACCGTGGTCGGCGGCGATGGTGGCGGCGGCCTCCGCCAGGGCGGTAGGGGTGGCCACGTTGGGGGGGGCGGCCACCAGCTGGCGGGCCAGCTCCACGCCGGCGCAGAGCCCATCGATGGAGCGGAGGGCGGACTCGCTGCCCTCCGGCAGCCCCAGCAGGGTCACCAGTTCGGGCACCGGCTGGGGATCCGGTTCGCTGCGGAAGCGATGGTCGGCATAGAGCGACAACCGCACCGCCTCCGCCATGGCGGCGGTGGCCGCGCCGGGCTCGAGGCCCTCCACCGGCAGGGCCAGCGCAAGGGAGCGGCTGCCGGCGGCCGCGGCGGCGCGGGCGAGGCTGGCGGTGGCCGCCCGCAGGGCGTTGCCATCGAAGCCGGCCGGTTCACCCAGGCCCACCAAGATCACCGTGGCTGGCCGGTCCTGCAGCCGCTGCAGGCTCACCGTTTCGCCGGGCTTGCCCTTGAAGCGGCGCCGCTCGAGCAGCTCGCTCAGGCCAGGCCCCAGCAGGCTCGCCACCTGGGCGCGGGCCGGATGCTCGGTGTCGCTGAACAGGCCCACTGCCAGGGTGTCGCCTTGCCAGGCCTCCAACAGGGCTCCTGGATCGGCCAGGGAGGCGGTGAGGCAGCGGAACTCCATGCGCGAGGCGTCGGACGGGCTGACCCGCGATCGTAGCCAGAGCGGTTCCTCAGGCGGGATCGGCGGTGAAGGGGGTGGCCCAGCGGTCCCGGGTTTCCTTGTTGAAGGGCGGCAGCCAGTGGCGGATCAGGGCCTGCTCCAGGGCGCGGCGCGGCCGCAGGTCGGCGGGCACATCGCCCCAGAAGCGGATGCCGAGCCGGGGCGCCAGATCGACCTTCGCGAGCAGTTCGCCATAGGCGGCCAGGTAGCTCTTGCAGTCGTGGTCGCCCTTCCAGCGTTGGTCAGCCCGGCCCGTTTCGCCCACGTAGAGCAGCAGGGGCTCCTCCAGCTGGGCGGGGCGATCCAGCACTAGATAGATGGCCGCCCCCCGCTGGGGTGGGCTGGGCCAGCGCCAGAAGGCGAGGCTCTGGGCCTCGAGCTGCAGCGGATCCAAGGCGCGGGCGGCGGCTTCGGCCCCGGCGGCCGGCGGCGCGAAGAGCACCCCCTGGGCCGGTGCAGTTCCGGCGGCCTCGCGGCGGAACAGGGGACCCTGGTGGGCCGCCACCCGGCCCTGCCAGGCCAGCAACTGCTCCCGCAGCAGGGGAGGGGGAAGGGGCGCGGCCCCGGCCCCGCTGGCATCGGTGCGGAAGAGTTCCCCCTGTCGCGCTCCGCCGATGGCTTCCCTCATCGGAGGCGCCGGCCGGCATCTCGGCGTCCGGGCGGGAGGCTGGGGCCTGCCCCTCCCTTCGTGACTGATGGCCCCGAAGCCGTTGGCCCGGGAGCGGAGGGTCCGGGTGCTGGCGGTTCGGGAGCCGATGGCCAGGGTGCCGCCGGTCCAGGCGGTGCCGCCGGCCCTCCGCCGGGATCTACAGCCGGCGGCGGGCCGAGCGGCAGGTCGGGTCCGGGCCGCCCCGGTTCAAACGACACCCGGGCGATCCACTGCTCCACCACGGCGGGGGGGAGCCCCAGCCGGTCCCGCAGGTCAGCCAGATCGCGGAACGATCCGCGGGCCCGCTCCCGCAGCAGCCGGGCGCAGCGCTCCGCGGTGAGTTCCGGCAGGGCGGCCAGCTCGCGGGCGCTTGCCAGGTTCACCGCCACCGGCACCGGTCCGGCCGGTGCCGGTGGCTCGCCATACCAGCAAAAGCGGAGCAAGGGCAGCCAGCTCGCCAGAAGTGCGGGATCGAGCTCCAGCACGGCCCGCAAATCCTCCGGACCGCTGAGTTGCACCCCTCCCCTCTGGAGCCGCAGCAGCAGGTCCACCTGCTCGCGGCGGCAGCCCGGTAGCCGCCCCCAGTCGGCAGCGGTGGCCCGGTTCACATCCAGGCTCCAGCCGAGGGCGGCGGCATGGCGCACCTCGGTGGCATTGCGCAGCGCTAGGGCCGGGTTCTGGGCCAGCCGCAGAGCCAGCAGGTCGCGATCCACGGTGTCGTTGTGGAGGGCTTCGGCCGTGGAGGCGTCCACGGACGCCGCCGCGCCCGCCGCCGCGCCGCCGGCCCCCGCCGCACCGGAGGCGGCCATACCGGAACCGGCCCCACCGCCCCCGGAGGCGGACGGCTTGATCTGGCCGCTGGCCATCAACAGCCTTCGGGCCAGGGGATCCAACCAGTGGCGCCTGGCCATCACCGCCCGGCTTCCCGACACATCGGGGTTGAAGCTAGCGGTGATTGCCGTTGGCGGGCCACTCCAGCAGGCCCAGTTGCAGGGCTCGCACGGTGGCGTGGGTGCGGTCACGGGCTGAGAGTTTCACCAGCACCCGGCTCACGTGGGTCTTCACCGTGTCCGCGCTGAGGATCAGATGCCGGGCAATCTCCTGGTTGTTGTAGCCCCGGGCCACCGCTTCCATTACCTGTTTCTCGCGCTGGCTGAGGCGGGGGATCGTCTCCCTGGGCTGCCGCCAGAGCTCATCCAGGCTGCGGTCGATCACCTGGCCGCCGTGGCAGATGGTGCGGATCGCAGCCAGTTCGCCGCCGGCCCCCAGCCCCGCATCCCGCAGCACGCCGTCACAGCCGGCCGCGATCGCCTCCCGCGCCCGGCTGCGGCTGGCGTTCCGGGACACCAGCAGCAGCACGCGGGTGCGGGGATGGTCACGCTTGACCCGCAGGGTCAGCTCCACGCCACAGCCGCCTTCCAGGCCCTCGCTCACCACCAGGAGGTCGGGTTGATGCCGCACCACCTTGGCCCACCCTTCCTCCGCCGTGGTGACGGCCCCAAGGATTCGCTCCGGCCGGGGCGCGGCCCGCACCACCGCGCTCAGCAGCAAGCGGCTGCCGAGGCAGTACACCTGGCTCATCTGGGCCAGCTGGCTGGCGGCCAGGGCATGGTCGGTGCGCAGCTGGGAGAGATAGGGGGTGAAGTCCACGAGGGCTGCCGTGGGGGTATCAATAGTTGGTTAAGGGACGCAGAAGATGACGCAGCGATCGCTACAAAGCGGAGCCTTAACCCCTCAACGTGCGTGGATCCGCACTCGCCCGGCCCGATTCCGCTCAGCAGAATCAGATCCACGTGCAGCCCCTGCATTCCGCCACGCCCCCGCCCATGGCCTTCTTCGACTCCGAAATCGTGCAGGACGAAGCCCGGCGGCTGTTCACCGATTACCAGCAGCTGATGCAGCTGGGTAGCGAGTACGGCAAGTTCGATCGGGAGGGCAAGAAGCTCTACATCGAGCGGATGGAGGAAATGATGGATCGCTATCGGGTGTTCATGAAGCGCTTCGAGCTCTCGGAGGATTTCCAGGCCAAGCTCACGGTGGAGCAGCTGCGCACCCAGCTGGGCCAGTTCGGCATGACACCCGAAACGATGTTCCAGCAGATGCACCAGACCCTGGAACGGATGAAGGGTCAGCTGCAGCAGGAGGGCTAAGCGACGGCGCTGCGTACGATCCGGCTGT
>JBBASH010000035.1:1190-33596 GCA_040399305.1 Cyanobium sp. | reverse complement strand
GGCGCCTCAGCCCCGGCCAGGGCCTCGTTCTCCGCCATCAGGAAATCGGCGGCCAACTCCCGGACCTCCGCGCAGGCGCCCGCATCGCTGGCCAAGGCCTCGCGCATCAGCTGGGAGCGCGGTTGGCCACTGAGTCGCGATTCCTCATTGAGCTGTTGTTCCAGGTGGTCTGGAAGTCGGATGCTTACAGCACTCATGGAACGCCACTGACATGATGCAATCAAGTTTACGAGATGCATGACAACTTGTATGACAGACACGCATCCAATGTTGAAGCGATCACCTCACAGGAGCACCAACTGGCGTGGTTTGCCCAGCGGCTGATCGCTACCGGTGCCACAACCAACGGCTGTCCCGTTGCAGGGCGGCGGCCATGGCTGAGCCGCTGGCCAGAAGCTCGGCGTGTTCCGTGGGCGTGAGCACCAGGGCATCGCAGCTGAGCGGCAGCTCCGCCAGGGGCCAGGCCAGCAGGCGCTGGTGCTGGGGGCCGCTGCTGCCGGTATCGATCAGCAACAGATCGAGATCGCTGCCGACCCCGGCGTCACCCCGGCCGTAGCTGCCGAACAGGCCCACCCGCTCCAGGCCCGGATGCTCCGCCGCCACTTGGGCCGCCCAGAGGCGTACCTGGTTCAGGATCTGCTCCGGCTCAGGCCAGCGCAGCAGCGATTGCGTCAACGATCGAACGGGCATGACGAAGGGCGTCCTCGCTCTGGAGCCGGCCGAAATGGTCGGTCGGGGCTCCATCGGGCAGGCTATCGGGGTAGCGCGTCGGGATGTACAGCGCATCGAGGATGCGCAAACGGTCCTCCAGATCGCTGACACTGGCCGCAAGGGCGGTGGCGACGGCCGGCGGCAGATCGCGGCAGGAACGCCCGAGGCCGTGGCCCCACGCCTGCTGGCCATGGCGTAGGTGCAAACCCTTCAGAGCCTTCTCGACCGCCTGATGGCAGGCGAAGCAGGCCCATTCATGGTGGCCGGCGGCAGCGCTCACTCCGGCCAGTTCCAGATCGGCCTGCGCTTGATGCAGCCAGTCGGCGGAACGATTCATCACTCCATTGTGGCGGCGGCTGGATCGGCCGCTGGTCCTGCAGAGGGGACCGTTCTTATTCGCCTCACCCCTCCACAAAACTCCCGTGTAGCCCATAGGGAATGGCCAGCGGCAGCTCCACCACCGCCAGCTCCTCCATCGAGGCGGCATCGAGGATCACCAGATCGCTGGCGCAGCGGGCACCGTTCCAA
The DNA here is from genome assembly GCA_040399305.1 of Cyanobium sp. Taxonomy (GTDB): domain Bacteria; phylum Cyanobacteriota; class Cyanobacteriia; order PCC-6307; family Cyanobiaceae; genus Cyanobium. The sequence goes on along the minus strand of JBBASH010000035.1, from coordinate 32,357 downwards.
ACCATGCAAAGCACCCAGCCGTCGTCCTCGGCGGGTTCGGGGCCGCCGGCCGGAGCGGTCCGGGGAACCATCACTGGCTCGCTCACGAAGCCCCGTGGCGCGGCGCTCCACACCTGGCGTTCGCCGCTGATCAGATCGAGCTTCTTGATCGCCTGGAGCGGGTCGTTGCCGGTTTCGCGCTCGGCCACTGCCATCCAGCCGTAGCGGCTGAACAGGCCTTCGCGGCGGGGGTTCACCATCGCAAACTCACAGCAGCGCTCGCTTAGCCGCTCGTTGCGCACGGTGTTTGAGGTCAGGTCGATCGTGCAGCGCTCTAGCAGGCCTTCGGGGATCAGGTCGAAGTCGATCGTGCGGAAGTCGGTGTCGGGGCCGATTGATGGGAAATCGGCGTAGAAGATGCTTTCCACCATCAGCGCCGGACCCTCCACCTGGCCACCGAAGCCATCGGGCCCGGCTTCGGTGATCTCCCAGGCGTTGAGGTGGTGGAACACGAAGCCCTCGGGGGCCGGCACGATCCGTGGCGGCTGGCCCGCATAGGCGCCGCCATCGCGGGGGATCAACCAGAACTGGGCCTGGCCGCCGGGTTTGGAGGCCAGGCATTGGGCGGCGCCCTTCTGGCCCAGCAGGAAGGGCAGCGGGTTGAAGGCGATCGCGTTCTGCAGGAACACTGCCCAGTTGGGGGTGATCGCGAAGTCGTGCAGGAAGGCGAAGCCGTTGAAGCTGTCGGAGCGCTGGCTTAACAGTTGGCCGGCCTTGACGCCGCTGGCGGGGTCGTCGGCCACGGCGAACTCCATCAGCCGGATCGTGCTGCGCGGGCCGCTCTTCACGCCGAAGGTCACCATGCGCTCCTCGCCGCGGTGGCCGGGATCGAAGCGGGGATGAGCGCTGAACGCCTCGCCCGGCTTGAGCACGCCATCCAGCAGGGAGATCCCCTTGGTGTCGAGGGTTTCGGGATCGAGGGCGTGGGGAGAGCTGGCTTCCCAGAGGGCCAGCAGCTGATCGCCGAGCTTCACCACATGGGTGTTGGCGATGTTCTTGAGGCGCACGTCGAAGGCGTTGGCGAGCAGGCCGCCGGGTTTCTGGGTGCCGAACACGCCGCGATACAGCGGCTTGCCTGCCTTCTCCTCGGCCAGCCAGCCCTCCGTGCGCACGAAACGGTTGGTGAGGCTCAGTCCGCCTTGCTCGAAGCGCAGGGCAGTGATCATGCCGTCGCCATCGAAGGGGTGATGCACCCAGTGGCCGCCGCGCTCGAGCCGGCCGGGTCCGTTGCGGTAGAGGGTGCCCTTGAGGTCGGCCGGGATGGTGCCCTTGCTGGCCTGCAGCGCAACGTTGCTCAGTTCCTGGCCCACGTTGCGGAAGCCGCTGGCCCAGTCGGCGCGGTCGTAGCGGGGGGTGGGCTCGGCTGGCTGCGCGGGTGCTGCCGGGGCGGCTCCTCTGCCATCGGCACTGGAGACCTGCTGGCGGCCGGAGGCGAGGGTCATGGTGTCCGGTGGGGAGGAACCTGTGGGCGAGGTACCGCAGGCCTTGGATATTAAGGATTATGAAGCATGGCGGAGGCAGTCGCAGGGGGCGGGGCTGCCAGGCGCCGACTTGGTGAATTGTTGGTGCGCAAGGTGTAGGTGTGCTGTTGTGTTTCTGATTACACAATCTGGGAGGGGTTGACGCTGCGCTTTCGCTGTGAATCGGGAGTATTCACGGGTAGGATTGCTGCAGGTGCGATGGATCACCTCCAGAAAAGTTTTTTCCGTGTCGTGTAGATAGCCTCCCTCCATTGGGTGGAGGTCGTTGAACGCCAAGGACCATGAGGGCCTTGATTTGTCGTGTCTGCCCCGCCAACATCTCCTGTCTTTCCCGCTATCACCATGGCTGACTTCTCGATCGATCTCGATATTCTTCGTGCCCCCTCGATCAAGGCCAGCGGTGGGTCTGGCCTGGCCCAGCTGCGGCTGCGGGCCAGCGATGGGCCGCGCTCCCGTTCCCAGGGTTGGCAGTCTGGCCAGGACGATGACCGCGAGGACGACTGTTCACCTGGATCGGGGAAGCCCGCTTCCGGTGAACTGGTGTGGGTATCCCTCTACCTCTCCACCGATGGCCGCCTCGGCACTGACGACAGCCTTTTGGTGCGCCGTCAGGTGAGGCTCAAGGCCAACGACAACAAGCCGCTGCTGGTCGCTTTCTCCACCGCCGACCAGGCCGTGGCCGATGGCTCCTACTACCTGATCGCCCGCGTCGAGTCCGCTGGCGGGGTGGTGGACGTCAACCCGGCCAACAATCAAAGCGTGGAGCTGGTCAATGGTCGCGGCAGCGATGTGATCCTCACCTGGATCAGCTGTGCCCTCAACGCGATCCAATCGGCCGGCAGCAATGGCAAGCCCGGGGTGCCACCCACCACCGGCACTCGGCTGATGGCCATGCTCTCCACCGCCATGCTTGATGCCGTGGCCGCCTTTGGCGACAAGGTGAACCCCTACCGCTTCGATCTCACGGCCCCCAGCGGCGCGAGCCGCGAGGCCGCGGTCCTGGGGGCCGCCCAGCGGATCCTGGCCCTGGAGCTGCCAGGGGAGTCCGACTTGATCCAGGCCCAGCTGGCCAAATCCTTGGCTGAGCTCAAGGGCTCAAAGCAGGGCATCCAGGCGGGCCTGGCCTTCGGGGCCGGTCTGGCGGATCAGGTGCGCGCCTCGCGCGCCAGCGATGGCTACAACAACAACACCCCCTACACCCCACCCGCCTCTGGCTTACCGGGGTATGTGTGGATGCCGGCCACCTCAGGTCCCACCGCCGGCGTGGCCCTCGGCCCCAACTGGGGATCGGTCACCCCCTGGGTGATCAGCGGGCCGGACGCCTATCGATCCGACGGCCTCCAGTGCCGGCCGGATGTCGACCTCAACGCCTATGGGGTCCAGCTCAACGAGGTGCGCCAGTTCGGTGGCCTGGCCAGCACGGCGGTGACCCAGAACCAGCTGCGCACCGCGGACCAGACCCAGATCGCCCTCTTCTGGGCCTACGACAGGCCCGACACCTTCCGCCCCTATGGCCAACTGATCGACATCGCCATGGATGTGGCGGCCCAAAAGAACAGCAGCCTCGAAACCAATGCCAGCCTGATCGCCAGCCTGAGCATCGCCATGGCGGACGCGGTGATCTGTGCCTGGAAGGAGAAGTACGACAACGCCCAGCCCCGCCCCGCCGATCTGATCACCGGCGCCTTCTCCGACACCGATGGGGTGGCCTCCACCGTGCGCGACAGCCAATGGCAGTCGCTGCTTTCCTCGATCAATGGCGTTCAGTCGCCACCCTTTCCCGATTTCCTCTCGGGCCACTCGGTGATGGGCGGGGCCTTCGCCAGCGTGATGACCCAGTTCTTCGGTGACAACGTGGTGTTCTCCGCTCGCTCGGCGGAACTGCCAGGTGTGGAGCGCTCCTTTGATGGCCGGATCGCTCCCGGCACCCTGGGGGATCTGAGCACCGTGGCGGTGAGGCGCAACAGCTTCTATGAGGCCGGTCTGGAGGATGCGGTGAGCCGCGTCTACGGCGGTGTGCACATCCGCGAGGCTTGCCTGGATTCCTTCAACGTGGGCCTCAAGGTGGGCGATGCCGTGGCCCGGACCTTCCTGGGCCAGGGGTCGCTCGTCTGATCGGCCGATCCCGATCCCCGGCCTCTCCCGGATCGATGAGCGGCCGCCGGGGGATCAGCTCTGGGGGCCGTGACCGGGTGTGGATGGCGGAGGAGAGGCCTGGAGCCTCGAACCGATTGGCGGATGTGGTGGTTCGAGGCTTCCTCGGCGCAGACTTCAGCGGAGGCAGGGAACCTGGCTGGGTTCGCAGGGCGGCAGAGGACGCTCGCAGGGCGGATTCAGGGCAGCGTTGTCACAGGGGTGGCTGGGCACTTGGGCGGCCTTGCCGGGCGAGCTCAGCAGGCAGGTGGCGGCGGTGAGGGCGGCCAGCAGAATTGAGCGGTTCATGGTGATCCAATCACTGGTTTCAATTTAGGGGCGGCAGCTCTGTGGCGGGCCGGCGTGGTCTTCGCTACACAGCCTCCTCTCCCTTCTCCATAAGGTCGAGCTCCTCCAGTGCGGGATTCGCCATGGGTCAGGTTCCTGCCCGTCGCGTCGCCATCGTGGGCGCCGGCAGCAGCGGCTTGCTGCTGGCCTTCCTCCTGCAGCGGCAGGGCCATCAGGTGTGCCTGTTCGAGCGGGCTCCCCACCTGCGGCCGGAGGGTTGCGGCATCCTGCTGGTGCGCAGCGGCGTGGAGGCGATCGCCGCCGCCGGGATCGCAGGGTTGCTGGAGGAGATCCTGGCCGCAGGCTTGCCGGTGAGCCGCTTCGTGGTGCGCAATCTGCGTGGCGACCTGATCGAGAGCAGTCCGGCCGAACGGGAACCTGGTGAGCTGCCCTCCCTGCTGATCCAGCGCCGATCCATCCTTGAGGCCATGGCCGCTCGGCTGGATCCCGGCGTGTTCCGCCCCGGGGCGGGCCTGCTCAGTTGGAGCCAGGACGCTGCCGGGGTGGAGGCCCATTTCGACGATGGCTCCTATTGGCAGGGGGACCTGCTGATCGGTGCTGATGGCCTCCATTCACGGGTGGCGCCGCAGCTGGCCCCCTTGCGGCACCTCCATTTCCTGGGTGATCGGGTCTGGCGGGGGGTGGTGGCCGATGGATCGTTCTGCCGCGAGGGCGAGTTCTTTGTCTATGCCCGAGGCCGCGGCGTCTACGCCAACGTGTTTGACCTGGGCACCGATGCCGATGGGGTGCCCCTCACCCACTGGGGCTTTTTCCAGGAGGAGGTGCTGCCTGCGGATCGCAGCGAGCAGCGCCGCCTGCTCAGCGAGCCGGTGCCCGAAGAGGGCCTCGCCAAGCTCCCCGCCGACCTGGCCGCCCTGATCCGCGCTACCCCATCGGAGCGGCAGGTGGCCAACTGGTCGTTCGACATCGACCCCCTGCCCACCCTGGTGGCGGGCCGGGTGGCCTTGCTGGGGGATGCGGGCCACGCCATGAGTTCCTCCCAGGCCCGGGGCATGACCGCTGGCCTCGAGGATGCGGTGGCCCTGGCGCGGCAGCTGGGGCTCTTGGCGGCTGAAGACGGCGGTGGGGCTGGGCAGCGCACCGCGGGGCGACCAGCGGGTGATGGCATTAGCCCTGAACCGCACGGCACCGCTTCAGCTGTGGAGACCGCCCTGCTCCGCTACAACGCCGAGCGCCTTCCCGTGGTGCACCGTTATCAGGAGCGCAGCCGCCAGGTGAGCGCCCGCACCGGCCGGATGCGCCGGCCCCGGGTGGCGGCGGAGCAGGGGCCGGGAGCCACCGGCCTTGGGCACGCCCCGTCCTCGGCGGCGGCGGCGGGAGCATCTGGCCACAGCTCGCAGGGCGGTACCGCCAGCAAGCCGACCACGGCCAGGGCTGCCTGAGCTTTCCGGCACCGTCGCTCTCAGGTGCAGGGGGGCAGCCCACGAGATTGGGGGCGCTCAGCTCCCCGCCCGCTCCAGCACCCCTTTGCTGCTGGGCACGGCTCCGGCGCGGCGCGGATCGATCTCCACCGCCTGCCGCAGCGCCCGGGCGAAGGCCTTGAAGCTCGCCTCCACGATGTGGTGGGAGTTCACGCCATCGAGCTGGCGCACGTGCAGGGTGAGGCCGGCGTTGTTGGCCACCGCCACGTAGAACTCCTTCACCAGCTCGGTGTCGTAGGTGCCGATCTTCTGGGCCGGGATCGTGAGGCCATAGCTGAGGTGGGGGCGGCCGGAGCAATCGAGGGCCACCTGCACCAGGGCCTCATCGAGGGGCGCCAGGAAGTGCCCGAAGCGGTGGATGCCGCGGCGGTCCCCCAGGGCCTTGGCGAGGGCCTGGCCCACGGCGATGCCCACGTCCTCGTTGGTGTGGTGGTCGTCGATATGGGTGTCGCCCTTGGCCTGGATCTCCAGGTCGATCAGACCGTGGCTGCTGATCTGGTGGAGCATGTGGTCGAGGAAGGGCACGCCTGTGGCCACCTGGCAGGTGCCGGCGCCGTCCAGCCCCAGGGTCACGCACACGTCGGTTTCGCTGGTGACGCGCACGATGGTGCCGCGTCGCGGGGCGAGGGCGGAGAGGGACGGGTCAGACACCACGGTCTGGCGGGTATGAACAAATCATGGCGCATGCCGCCGCTGGCCAGCTGGCTCTTCCTCTTTAATTGGTGTCCGATCCCGAAGCACTGGATGGGCATGGCGTATGCGAACCAGGGGTCGGCCTCGCTGCTGCGCACCGTGGACGATGTGGTGGCTTTGCCGCGGGCTGAATTTCTCCAGGAGGGACGGGAGACGGATGGCCTGATCTGGGATCCCGGCGACGAGGCGATCCTCGGCGAGGCCCTGCCCGCGATCTTTACGCCGAGGCCGCTGGAGGGGGTGCGGGTGGATGGGCAGGCGCTCCGTGCCGAGGCCCGCCAGGCCTGGGAGGCAGCGGAGCGGGTCGAGGCCCCGACGATTTACGGGGGGTATCTGTTGCGTCACTTCGGCCACTTCCTCCATGAAAGTCTCGGCCGGCTCTGGTGGCTGGCCCCCAGCGAGGGCATGGCAACCCCGGCAAAAGAGGTTGCCGAGCGCTTGCGGGAGTTGGAGGCGGAGGTGGTGTTTTTTATGCCCAAATGGCCTGCTCCGGGAAACACGCTTCCCGCCTACATGGAGGAGATTCTCGCCATGCTTCGCCTGTCCGCCGGGCGGATTCGGATCATGGATCGGCCGCTGCGCTTTCGCCAACTGCTCATCCCGGCCTCCCTCTGGGGATTCGCGTTGCAGGCGCGAGAACTGGATCACCACCTGGGTTACGACAGCCGCGCCCTGATGCGCCACCTGCTCGCCAGCGCCGCCATGCCCCCAGCCCCGGAGGAGGCCCAGTCGCCCTGCCAGGGGGAGAAGCTCTATGTGACGCGCAGTGGCCTGCCTAGCCAGCTGGGGCGGCTGATGGGCGACGTGGTGCTTGATCCCTTGCTGCAGGCGATCGGCTACACGGTGTTCCATCCGGAACAGACCTCGTTGGCGGAGCAGATTCACCGCTACTCCCGGGCCAGGGATCTGATCTTCATGGATGGCACAGTTCCCTCTACGTTCTCTGGTTCGCCAAATTGCGGCGCGGCACCCGGGTGCGCGTGATCCTGCGGCGGCGGCAGGGCCGCTGGGTGTGCGAGAAGGTGCGGGAGTTTCTGCCCAATGGCCATCGGATCCGTTGGCAGGTGCTGGATGGGCTCCGGAGCGAGGCCTTGACCTCCGACAAAGATTGGGAATCTCAGAATGTGGCGGACTTGCGAATCCTGCTGCGCCAGCTCGGTGGCGCGGCACCGGCGGCCCTGCCGGACGCCGCGGCAGCGGCCCTGGCCTGCTACGCCGACACCTTCGTGGAGCAGAGCACTCCAGAGCAGCTTTCCCGGGTGGTGGAGGCCCTGATCGCCGCCCTGGCCACGGACCCCAGCGGCGCTCGCTCCCTGCGCGGGCGGATCTACCACAAGGTGCGCGGGCTGCTGGCCACCTGCCGGCTCACATCCCCGTGATGCAATACCCGGCATCTACATAGATCACCTGGCCGGTGATGCCCGAAGCCAGCGGGCTGGCCAGGAAGGCGGCGGTGCTGCCCACCTCCTCCTGGGTCACGGTGCGGCGCAGGGGGGCCTTCTCCTCCACGTTGTGGATCATGTCGAGGATGCCGCCGATGGCGGAGCTGGCCAGGGTGCGGATCGGGCCGGCACTGATCGCGTTCACGCGCACGTTCTTCTCGGGGCTCAGTTCGGCCGCCAGGTAGCGCACCGACGCCTCCAGGGCCGCCTTGGCCACGCCCATTACGTTGTAGTTGGGGATGGCCCGCTCGGAGCCGAGGTAGCTGAGGGTGATAACGCTAACGCCGGGGTTGAACAGGGGCTTGGCGTAGCGGTACAGCGGCGCCAGGGAATAGGCGCTCACCTCCAGGGCCCTGGCGAAGCCCTCGGGGATGATTGTGGTGTGGTGGTCGTCGATATGGGTGTCGCCCGTGGCCTGGATCTCCAGATCGATCAGACCGTGGCTGCTGATCTGGTGGAGCATGTGGTCGAGGAAGGGCACGCCGGTGGCTACCTGGCAGGAGCCACTGCCATTGAGGCCGAGCTTCACCCGCACGTTGGTTTCGCCGGTGGACGCGGTGGATCGTTCCGGTGCGCATGGTCGGGGCGCCAGGGGCCGCGCAGGCTGCAACTGGGCCGTTCATCGCCAACCACTGGGCTCGCGGCCATGACGACGATCCAGTCCTGGTTGGACACCAGCGCCGGTCGGGCTCGCGACCGGCGGTAGGGCGGTAGGCATGAAGCCGAAGCGGCCATCCAGGTGCCTCGTCTCACACAACGACCCAGCGCGTCCCGTGCCGGAGGCGACGGCGGAGTCTGCTCCGGCCTGAACGGCTTGCCTGCCGCTAACACTCAATTTCCCGACTTTCTTCGCTTTCACACTCCAGATTGATCGCTAAAATGGATGGTTTAGCGTTCAGCCTCTTTCTGGAAGTTGTGCCAATGGAATCGAGTGTACAAGCACGTCCGATCAATGAAGCGGCCGTGGATGACTTGTGGAAGGCTTTCGGCGTTTTCGACGCGGATGGCAATGGCGAAATCTCTACCGATGAGTTGGCCAGCGTCATGCAGTCACTCGGGCAGGCGACAAGCACGGCGCAGCTGCGATCACTGATCCGGGAAGTGGACATTGATGGTTCGGGATACATTGATTTTGCCGAATTCCAGACCCTGATGCTTGCCCGGCATGGAGATCGTGAAAGCCGCCTGAGGTTGGCATTCAGCATTTTTGATCAAAATGGCAACAAGAGCATCACTGTGGCTGAGCTCAAGAGCGTGATGAGTCGCTTCGGCCTCAGCGATGAAGAGTTGGAGGCCATGATCAGCGAAGTCGATCTGGATGGGGGTGGATCAATCGGCTTTGAGGAGTTCTGTCTGCTGGTTCCTGATCAGGAACAGGGCGCCTTGGCCCATGCCGGCCTCAGCGTTGAGCCGTGCGCCGCGGGCGCCGGCACCGACACCAAGGTGGCCTTGATCGGTGGAACCGATCCCGCAGACCCGCAGCCGCAGCGAACGCTCGAGACCGATCCGGCACAATCTGCGGCTACGAGCAATTCAGAGCTGGAGCGATTGCAAGCGCTGCTGGCCCTCCACCCAGGCGACGAGAAAGTGCGAGGTACCTCGCGCCTTCAGATGCAGATCGGCTTGTTTCGCCTCATTCAAGGGGCCGCTTATCGCTGTTTCCGAGAAAGCTTTTCCGCCAATCACGAAACCCATCTGCAAGTTCGCAATCTGCCTTATCGCATCAGTGACTTTGTTCCTTTTGTTGGCACAGCGATCTCCCTTTACAAGGGCCTCGGTATCGTCGATCCAGGCTGCGAGCCGTTGCTAGATGCCGTGGTGGACTCCATTGGTCAGGAGTACGAACGCTTGCTGCAGCGGATTCAGAATTGGCCAACTATTGCTAAAACACCAGAGATGCTGGCCGAGGCAGAGGTGATGTTGGCGGCTCGTAGCAAATCAGCTAATGCGAGGGAGAAATTTGCGGCGGGTGTGGAATTTGCAATCACGATGAAAAAGCAGCAGTTATCTCTGAAGGATTTGGTCGAAGGCGTGCTTGCATCTCACGAGCTGAATCGATTGCGCGAGCAGGAGTTGCGGCAGGAGTTCGCCTCGACTCAGGACCAGCAGGGAGGTGATCCAAAAGCCTATCTACAGAAGTGGAATCGGGTGGTTGTTTCCGATGCTCTGGAAACTGTGGATGGCGCCATGATGCCGCTCGCGTATTGGTACGAAGATTTCATGCCCAAATTGCTGGCCGCCTTCAGTGTCGGCACCGCCGCTGATATCGTCAGCAATACGGTTGCTCATGCAACGGACCTTGATGCTTGGTTTGAACGCGCCCGCGCCGCCGGTGAATTTTCGCGCCACGGGCAGGATGTGGAGCAGAGCTTCCTCCAATGCACACCTGAGCAGAAGCTGAGGATCCTGCAGGCTTGGCGGCTCAGTAAGCACTATCTCAACGGCGTGCAGAAAAGGCGTGAGAGGCTCGAGTTTGGCCGCGAATCGGGCGTTCTCTCACAATACATTTCCTTCCTCGATGTCTACCTGGGTCGCAGTGATGTCAGAGAGGCGCAGATGCGAATCAGTTTTCCTTACTACATCGGTCCTGCCGTCTGGCGCTTCTTCCACACCACCGCTGAGATTGTCGCCGTCCAGCCCATGGATCAACAGGCGGCGCTGATCCGCCAATTCAAGGACTTTTTCAAGCTGTTTGCTGCCATGTATCCCTGCCCCTACTGTCGCCATCACCTCAACGCCTACGTGGTGCAGAATAAGGAGGTGGAGATGTATCCAGTGGAGTATCTGTTGTTGGGCCAGGATGCGGATCCAAGTAATTTTTTGATGTCAATTGATGAAAAATTAGCCGCCGTTGTCGATGGTGATTCGTTGCGCTTATTTCTCTGGAAATTGCACAACACGGTATCTTCATCGATCGCGCGTTCGGAGGAGTGGTATCACCGTGATAACAAGGCTTTTTACACCACTCGCTACTGGCCAAGCATCGATTCGGAACTGGCGCGTGCCAGCGCCCTCAAGCAGATCAGCATTGCCACCCACCGCATCATGGCCATCTATGGCTTGCTTAAGCCCGTGGCTCGTCTGGCGACCGTACGTCTGGAACTCCAAGAGCTGCTCGACAAGAGCGATAGCCCAGCCCTGGACCAGGCCTGTCTGAGCGCCCGCAACCACATTGATGTCTTGGAGCAGGCGGTGATTGATGGATCGTTTTTGCAGGACACCTACCGCTTCGATCCGCAATTGCTTGATCAGGTCCCGGCATTCACCCCAGAAGAAGAGGAATTCAGCCGTTCCAATCTGTTCATTGAGGTGTGATGGCAATCGCCTGAACCGCCGGGGCGAGGGACTCGGTGGCTCACATCCCGGTGATGCAATACCCGGCATCCACGTAGATCACCTGGCCGGTGATGCCGGAGGCCAGCGGGCTGGCCAGGAAGGCGGCAGCGGAGCCCACCTCCTCCTGGGTGACGGTGCGGCGCAGGGGGGCTTTCTCCTCCACGTTGTGGATCATGTCGAGGATGCCGCCGATGGCGGAGCTCGCCAGGGTGCGGATCGGGCCGGCGCTGATGGCGTTGACGCGCACGTTCTTTTCAGGGCCCAGCTCGGCGGCGAGGTAGCGCACCGAGGCCTCCAGGGCGGCCTTGGCCACCCCCATCACGTTGTAATTGGGGATGGCCCGCTCGGCGCCGAGGTAGCTGAGGGTGATCACGCTGGCGCCGGGGGTGAACAGGGGCTTGGCGTAGCGGCAGAGGGGCGCCAGGGAGTAGGCGCTCACCTCCAGGGCCCGGCCGAAGCCCTCGGGGCTGATCGCGGAGTAATCGCCGATCAGCTCCTCCTTGCCGGCGAAGGCCAGGCAGTGCACCAGCACATCGATCGAGCCCCATTGCTCGGCCACCCGGGCGAACACCGCCTCGATCTGGGCTGGATCCTGCACGTTCAGCGGCTCGAACAGGCTGGGCGCCAGCGGCGCTGTGAGGTCGCGCACCTTGCCCTCGAAGCGGCCCTTCTCATCCGGCAGGTAGGTGACCCCCAGTTCGCAGCCGGCGGCGTGGAGCTGCTGGGCGATGCCCCAAGCGATCGACTTGTTGTTGGCGATGCCGGTGACGAGGGCCTTCTTGCCGCGCAGGTCGAGGAGCATGGGGGTGCGCCGAGGGCAGGAGATTGGGTGATTCTCCAACAGCGCCGGCTGCGGACCTCGCCCGGCGGTGGGCCTGACCGGGGCCCCGGGCCTTGGGTGCACCTTCATCAGGGCAGGGATCAGGCCTGCCAGGGATCATGGGCTCAACGCTCTGAACGCACCGGCGGGAGGGCGGCCATGCCCGGGAGTGCCTTCTTAGCGTGAACCGGCCGGTCGAGGTGTTGCCGCCGTTCCGCGATGCCCACCCTGAGCCCGCCCTGGCCCGCTGACCCCGCCGATCTGCCCCGTGAGCTCGCCGACCGCCGGCAGGTGGCCCAGTGGCTCGCGCCGTGGTTTGCCGGACTGTCGGGGGAGGGCAGCCCCTGCCGGGGCGGTCGCCGCGAGGCCGAGCGCCTCCTGGGTGAGATCGATCCCCAGGCCTATGGCGCCAGTCGCAACCATCTGGCCGGGGCCGTCACGGGGCTGTCCCCCTACATCCGCCATGGCGTGTTGAGCCTCGCGGAGGTTCGCGATGCGGTTCTGGTCCGGGTGGAGCCGCCGTCCGGGTCGCCCGAGCCGGAACCCGCAGCGGGGCTGCCGATCCTCGCGGCCACCCGGGCTTCCACCCAGGAGCGGGGCGGAAGTCACCCCTTCGGTGCGGAGTCGTTTCGCCAGGATGGGGCGCCCGCATCCGCCACTCGGCGCCCATGGCACGGCGCGCCCCGTCACTCCGGCGAGACGCTGATCCGCCAGCTCGCCTGGCGCGATTACTGGCAGCGCCTCTGGGTCCAGTGGGGCGAAGGGGTGCACCGCGATCGCGAACGCCTCAAGACCGGTTGGCTCGCCCAGACCTACGGCACCAGCCTGCCGGCCGATCTGGTCAACGCCCGCACCGGCCTGGCCTGCATCGACGCCTTCGTGACCCAGCTGGTGGGTACCGGCTGGCTCCACAACCACGCCCGGCTCTGGCTGGCGAGCTACGTGGTGCACTGGCGGCGGCTGCGCTGGCAGCTGGGGGCCGGCTGGTTCCATGCCCATCTGCTCGATGCCGATGGCGCCAGCAACAGCCTCAGCTGGCAGTGGGTGGCCAGCAGCTTCAGCAGCAAGCCCTACATCTTCAACCGCGCCAATCTGGAGCGCTTCGCCGGGCCTTCGTTCTGCGATGGCTGTCCCGCCGCCGGTCGGGGCGGGGCAGGCGTTGCCGGGGGGTGTCCCTTTGAGGCCAGCTATGAGGCGCTTCAGGAGCGGCTGTTTCCTGGCCTGCCGGCCGTGGCGGCGCCTGGAGCGGAGCGGGGGGTGGCATCTGGTGGGGGCAGTGGCGAGCGCCCATTGGAGGCCGTGGCGCCCCTGGAGCTCCAGGCTCGATCGGGCCCCGCGGCGCCGCAATTCGCCTTGCCCGCCCAGCCCACAGCCGCCCAGCACACCGCTTCCCAGCCCGCCGCGCCCGGGGCGGACCAGCTGCGGGCGCCGGTGCTCTGGATCCATGCCGAGGCCCTCGGACCCGCCCATGCCGCCCTTCGGGCCCATCCCCACCGTCCTGCGGTGTACGTGTTCGATCCGGTGGCGGCCGACCAGGAGCCCTGGGGCCTCAAGCGGCTGGTGTTCATCTATGAATGCCTGCTGGAGCTGCCGGTCACGATCCGGGCGGGTGATTCGGTGATGGAACTGTTGGCCTTCGTGGCCCGCTGCGACGCCGATGGGGTGGTGACCACCCGGGCGGTGGATCCGCGGCTGCAGGCCATCTCCGCCCGGCTGGCCGAGCGGGTGCCGGTGGTGGTGCTGGAGCCAGAGCCCCTGGTGCCGGCTGATCTGGAATCGGCAGGCGTGGGGCTCGCGTCCGCAACCCGGGCCGGTGAACCCGATCTGCGCCGCTTCAGCCGTTATTGGCGCTGGGCCGAGCCACGGATCTGGGGGCTGGCGCGGCCGAAGGGGCCGGACGGGGGAATGGGCGGCTGATGGAGGGCGACGCGATCGAACGGCTTCGCCCCGGGCTGTGGTGGCCCGGCTTGGCGCTGCCGCGGCCTCCCCAGGCTCCCGTGGCCCCCCCGCGGCCCTGGTTGTTGCTGGTGGATCGGCGGGATCCGCAGGTGCAGGCCGCCTCGGCGGATCTCGAGGCCCTGCTCAACCCGGAGGAACGGGCCCGCCGGGATCGCTTCCGCCTGGCCGCGGACCGCCACCGCGCTCTGCTGGGGCGCGGGGTGCTGCGGCTGGCCATGGGCTCCTGGCTGGGGCGTGATCCGGCCTCCCTGGAGTTTCAGCTCGGGCCCCACGGCAAGCCGGCGCTGGCCTGGCAAGGCCAGGCACCGCTCCACTTCAACCTGGCCCATTCCGGCGATCTGATCCTGTTGGCCTTCCACGCCACAAGCCCGGTCGGGGTGGATGTGGAGCGGCACCGCCCAGACCTGGCCTGGGAGCCCCTGGCCCGGCGGGTTCTGCCGTCTGCGGAGTGCCAGTTCCTGGAGCAGCTGCCACCCGAACAGCGCCGCGACGCCTTTCTGACCGCCTGGTGTCGGCTGGAGGCCCGGCTGAAGGCCCGAGGCGAGGGATTTGCGGGGCTGGAGCGCCTTCAGGCGGAAGCCCAATCCGGGCAGGAACCCGCCGGTGAGCGGACCTGGGAGGTGGCGATGCCCGCCGGCTATCGGGCCGCCGCGGCTGTGGCAGCGGTCCTCTGATCGGGCCGGTGCGGTGTTGGGGGCACGGATTCGCAGCCGGCCCCCGCTGGGGGCGGGGATTGGGTGGGGTTTCGCCTCAGGGGCCGTCCGGCGGCCGCGGCGGCAGGCGGTCGTCCCAGTCCTCCGGCGTCAGGGGCTGGCCCAGCAGCTGCTTCTCGGCCCGCCGCACGGCCCTGGGGTTGCTGAGCAGGTGCTCCTCCTCCAGCAGCGGTTGCAGCACCGGCAGGAAGGCCGCGTCACTGCGGGGCGGGTCCTGCCACCGGAAGCGCCGGCCGGGAGCCCGGTGGCGGCAGAGTTCCTCCATCTGGCGGCGCAGGGCCCAGCGCACCGGGCCCCGCCGCAGGGCGGCGTAGAACTCCTCCCGCGGCGCCCGCCCGCTGCTGAGGGGGGAAGGGCCATCGCCGCCGCTCAGGCGTGCCGGATCCGGATTCCAGCGGGGGCGGCAGATCCCGGCGGTTTCGGTGTCGGGGTCGAGCCAGATGTGGATGCCGCTGCCCCCGGGGGCGTTCACCACCGCCAGGCCATCGCCGGGGGTGTGGCGCATCAGGGGGAACACGCGGCCGCTGCTGTGGTGCTGGGGGCGCACGCAGCCGCCGCAGAGCAGGGCGAGGGCGCCGAGGAGTGGCAGCAGGCCGCTGGGCTTCGCCCGCCAACGGGCTATCCCTGGACGGTCGCGGCGACGTTGGCCGGAACGGGGCGACCCGTGGCCGCTCGACCAGGGCACAGCCGCAGGCCTCGACAGGCGATCGGACTCCAGGGGGAGAGGCACCGGGGGCTGCGGCAATCGCCATGATCCTGACTGCGGCAGGACCGCCGCAGCCGTTCGTCGAGGACTCCGGATCGATGGCCCTCACCCCCTCCACCATGCTTCCGCTGGGCACGCCCCTGCCCCAGGCCCTGCTGGAGCGCGAGCGCAACCGGGGCGCCCTCGAGGAGGTGGTGGGGCGTTTGCCCGCCGCCGATGCCCTGGCGGGGCGGCCGGTGCTGGTGCTCTTCCTCTCCTGCCACTGCCCCTTCGTGAAGCACATCGAGGCCGAGATCACCCGGCTGCATAAGGATCTGGGCGATCGGGCCGTGCTGCTCGGCATCGCCAGCAACAGCCTCCTCACCCATCCCCAGGATGGTTCCGAGGGGATGGCCGCCCAGGCCGCCACCCACGGCTGGACCTTCCCCTACCTGCTGGACCGCGACCAGGCTGTGGCCCGCGCCTTCCAGGCCGCCTGCACCCCCGACCCGTTTCTGTTTGATCGCGCCCATCGCCTCGCCTACCGCGGCCAGCTCGATCCCAGCCGCCCGGGCAACGGGCTGCCCTGCGACGGCCGCGATCTGCGTGCCGCCCTGGCGGCGGTGCTGGCGGACCAGCCGCCGGCTGAGCCCCAGATCGCCTCGATCGGTTGCAACATCAAATGGCATCCCGGTGCCGCGCCGGAGTGGGCCCGTTGAGGCTCTGGTGCACCCGCGCAGCGCATTCGGTGGGCGGGCTTAAGGTTGCCGCCATGCCTATTCCCCCCTTCAGCCTCAGCGAGCAGCTGGAGCACCTCGGCCCCGGCCTCGAGGAGGCGGTTCTCGCGGTTCTGCGCAGTGGTCAGTACATCGGTGGGAGCACCATCGCCGGCTTTGAGCAGGCCTTTGCTGAGCTCTGTGGCGTGCCCCATGCGATCGGCTGCAACAGCGGCACCGATGCCCTGATCCTGGCGCTGCGTGCGCTCGGGATTGGCCCGGGCGATGAGGTGATCACCAGCTCCTTCAGTTTTTTCGCCACCGCCGAGGCGATCAGCGCTGTGGGGGCGATTCCGGTCTTCGTAGATGTGGAGGGTGGCTCCTACCTGATCGATGCCAACCGGATCGAGGCGGCCATCACCTCCGCCACCCGCGCCCTGCTGCCGGTGCATCTATTTGGCCGGCCGGTGGACATGGAGCGGATCAACGCCATCGCCGCCGCCCATGGCCTGCTGGTGATCGAGGACTGCGCCCAGGCCAGCGGTGCCCACTGGGCCGGCCGGCCGGTGGGTAGCTGGGGCGATGCCGGCTGCTTCAGTTTCTTCCCCACCAAGAACCTCGGCGGTGCGGGTGATGGCGGTGCGGTGACCTGCCGCGATCCCCAGCTAGCCCAGCGGGTGCGGGAGCTGGCGGTGCACGGCATGCCCCGCCGCTACCTGCACACCGACCTGGGTTACAACAGCCGTCTCGATGCGATCCAGGCCGCCGTGCTGGCGGTGAAGCTGCCCCACCTGGAGCGCTGGGTGGAGCGGCGTCGGGCGATCGCAGCCCGCTACCTCGCTGAACTCTCCCACCTTCCGGGCATCCAGTTGCCCGAGGCGGGCCCCGATGGCCACAGCTGGAATCAGTTTGTGGTGCGGGTGGCCGCGTGTCCTGAGGCCTCAGCGTCCTGCGCCGGCGCCTGCACCCCCTCCTCCGACAGCGCCTGCTACGGCCTCCCCGAGGCCTGCTGCCGCGACTGGCTCAAGCAGCAGCTCCAGGAGGCGGGCGTCATCACGATCATCTACTACCCGATCCCGATTCACCGCCAGCCCGCCTTCGCAGAGCTCGGCTATGGCCCCGGCAGCCTCCCCACCACCGAGCGACTCTGCGCCGAGGTGCTCAGCCTGCCGATCTTCCCCGAACTCAGCGCCGACCAGCAGGACACCGTGATCCGCACTCTGCAGCGGCTGCTCGGCGCTGCAGGCGGCAGATCCCTGGACCGGCAGGAATCGCTATCGGTGGGAGCGCTCTGAGGTGATCGCGTCGATTGGGTGTCGGCCGCGCCGGATCCTTGGCGGTTTCTTTCTGATTGCCGGTGGTGGTGCCTTGCTGCTGTTGGCCAGCGCTCTGGCCTACCCCGATGAGGCCGGTGCAGCACCCCGCTCCGGGACGGCCGCCTCGCCGGAGGTCCCTGCCACCGTTGGGGTAAAACCACCGGTGGCTGTTGCCCGGGCGAATGCTGCGACCCCGGCTCCTGATCCCGACTGGGCCACGCTCGCCCGCTACGACGACGGCTGGGCCCGCCGTGAGACTGCGGGACGGGTCGACATCGGGCGCATGGGGGCTGCGGAGCGGCTGGATGCGGCGTTGGAGCCCGGTCGGCTGGCCGCGGCGGAGCTGCGACGGGAGCTTGAGACCTCCCAAACCGGGCTCCAGGCGTTCGACATCCGCGCCGATCGGCTCAATGCGGCCCTCAACGCCCTGGAGGCCACCCGGTTCTCCCCCACCACCCGCCTGGTGGTGAGCACCTATTTCACGCCGGGGGCCACCCATTTCGGCGGAACCCAGGACGCCCCCTATCCGGCCGGTCCCGATGCGGCCGCCATTCCGGAGCGCAGCCGCAACGCCTACCCCGCCGCCAACAACGCCAACTGGGGCGCCACGGTGATGAACTACGAGGTGCACCTCAATCTGCTCACCAGCTTCACCGGCAAGGATCTGCTCTACACCCGGCTCAACAGCGGCAACGCCAACCGCAGTGCCTTCTCGGGCAATCCCTACAACCTGCTGACCCTCGACAAGAGCACTGCGCCCCGCGCTGGCGCCAATGTGCTGGAGGCCACCCGGCTGTACTACCGCTTCCCGATCGGCGGCGAGGTTACGGCCCTGGTGGGAGCGGTGGCTCGGCCCACCCATGAGATCACCGCCCTGCGGCCCTGGTTCTACGGCGCCGAGCCGGGGCCGCCGATCCTTGATTTCTTCACGCTCAACGGGGCCCCCGGCACCTACAACAAGGCCACCGGCGCGGCGGTGGGAGCCCAGTGGAAGCAGGCGGTGGCGGAGGGGCGTCCCTACCTGGCCGCTTCCGCCTCCTATGTGGCGCCCAGCTCCGACGCCGCCAACACCACCGATGGCGACCTCGGGGCCGGCATCGCTGGCCGGTACAGCCGCGGCAGCCTCTTCGGTCAGGTGGGGATCGGCGGGCCGGGCTACGTGGTGGCGGCCGCCTGGCGTTTCGGCCAGTGCGGCCTGAACTTTCGGCGCGGCACCCAGTTCGCCAACCAGCGGCAGCCCTGCGCCCCCACCGGCAGCGGTGAGACCGCCTTCTCCAACAATGTGGCCTTCACCGCCGCCTGGCAACCGGCGTCCGTGAGTTGGTTGCCCTCGATCAACCTGGGCTGGGGCGCCAGTTTCCTGCAGCAGGCCTCGGCCCTGCCCGTTTCCACCAACAGCGCCACCAACATCGCCGAAAGCCAGTCGTGGTCGGCGGCCCTGTTCTGGCGCAATCTGCTGGGCAGCGGCCATGCCGCCGGTTTCGCCGTGGGCCAGCCCACCTTCGTGACCCGCCTGCGCGATGGCCGCACCCCCCAGGATGGGAACGTCGCCTGGGAAGCCTGGACGGCGCTGCGGGTGAGCGACCACATCACCCTCACCCCCTCCCTCTTCTATCTGAGTCGCCCCAACGGCCAGTACACGGCCCCCGGCAAGACCAGCAACGCGCTGGGTGCGGTGCTGGTGGCCAATTTCCGCTACTAAGGGCTGCGCTCACCCCCGTGGCAGGGCGGCATAGAGGGCCTTGAAGCGGGCCTGCTGGAGTTTGTGGTCCACGATCGGCGCTGGGTAGCCGCGGCGCTCCAGGGGGGCGATCTGGCCGCTGATCAAATCGGGCGTGGCCACGTGGGCTAACTCCGGCAGCCAGGTGCGGATGTAGGCGGCTTCGGCATCGAACTTGGCGGCCTGGGTGGCGGGGTTGAAGATGCGCAGGGGCTTGGGGTCCATGCCGCTGCTGGCGCTCCACTGCCAGCCGCCGTTGTTGGCGGCCAGGTCGCCATCCACCAGGTGCTCCATGAAGAAGCGCTCGCCCAGGCGCCAGTCGCAGATCAGATCCTTCACCAGATAGGAGGCCACGATCATGCGCGGCCGGTTGTGCATCCAGCCGCTCTCGACCAGCTGCCGCATCGCCGCATCCACGATCGGCATTCCGGTAAGCCCGTCCTGCCAGGCGGCCAGCCGCTGCGGGTCGTTCTCCCAGGGGAAGTGGCGCCACTGGGGCCGGTAGGGGCCATCGGCCAGCTCGGGGAAGTGGAGCAGGGCCTGCTGGTAGAACTCGCGCCAGCAGAGTTCCTGCTCCCACACCGTGATCGAGGCCAGGGCCTCGTCGCTGCGGGCAGCGAAGCGGGCCACGGATGCGGCGGCCCAGGCCTGGCGGGGGCTGAGGGTGCCGAAGCGCAGGGCGGCCGAGAGGGCCGAGGTGCCGGCTTCGCCCGGGAGGTTGCGGCCCTCCTCGTAGGAGGGCAGGGCTTGGCCATCGGCGAAGGCTTCCAGCTGGGCCAGGGCTGCGGCCTCGCCAGGACGGCATGGGCAGAGGTCGGCGCCGGTGAAGGACGCTTGGGCCCGCCCAGCGGCGCCCCCAGTGCCTGGTTCTGGGGGGCGGGTGCCGCTGGCTTCTGATCGAAGCGCACCGTTGGCTTGCGGGCGGCGGGTCGAGGGGTGATCTTCTCCGCTGGCCTCGCAGTGGTGCAGGGCAACGGTGCCAACGCCGTCAGCGCCGCCGCCGCCCGTCGCGATTGACGCCAACTGCGCGGCCGTCGGTACCGCTGCCAGCAACCGCAAGGCCGCCCACAGCTCCGGCCGGGGAAGGGCGGCCGGATCCAGATCCAGCAACTCCCGCGGTGCCGGCAGCGGGTCGAGTTCGCCGGCGGCGGCGCGGCGCTCCACCTGGCCGCGCCAATTGCGCAGGAAGGGGCCGTACACCCGGTAGGGATCGCCAGCGCCGGTGAGGATCGTTTCGGGGGGCACCAGCAGCTGGTCCCAGTCGACCAGCACCTTCACCCCATCGCCCTGCAGGGTGGCGGCCACCCGGCGGTCGCGCTCCCGCTCGGCCGGTTCCACGCCCCGGTTCCAGGCCACCACCGAAGCCCCCGCGGCCGCCGCCAGCCGCGGCAGCAGGAGCACCGGATCGCCCTGAAGGAACAGCAGGCGGCTGCCGGCGGCCTGCCAGCGGCCGGCCAGTTCATGCAGGCTCTCGGCCAGGAACCAGCGCCGGGCCGGGGCCTGCTGCACGGCGGCCAGTTCGGCCGGATCGAGCACCACCACCCCCGTCACCGCTGGGGTGGCGGCGGCGGCCGCCGCCAGGCCGAGGTTGTCGGCCAGGCGCAGGTCGCGGCGATGCCAGAACAGCCAGCGGGGCGGGGTCATGGGTTCAGCAGTTGGCGGGCGCGGAACCAGGCGGTCACGCTCTTGCCATCGAGGTATTCATCGCCACTGGCAATGGCCCGATCCAGCTCGGCCGGCTCCATCAGCAGCACCTCCATGTCCTCGTCGTCGTCGCCGGCGGGGGGGGTCTCCAGGCGGGTGAGATCGCGGGCCAAAAACAGGTGGATCACCTCATCGGAATAGCCGGGGCACGGGAGCATGGCGCCGAGGGGATCCCAGCGGTCGGCGCGGTAGCCGGCCTCCTCCTGCAGCTCCCGCTCCATCGTGGCCAGGGGCCCTTCGCCGGGATCGAGGGTGCCGGCCGGAAACTCCAGCAGCCGTGTGGCCACGGCGAAGCGGTATTGACGCAGCACCACCACGCGGCCGTCGTCGAGCACGGGCACCGCCAGGGAGGCGCCGGGATGGCGGATCACGCCGAAGCTGGCCTCCAGGCCGATCGGGAGCACCATCCGATTGAGCTCGAAGCGCAGCTTGCGGGCATCGAGGCTGGCGGTGGTTTCGAGGTGGCGCGAGGGCTCGGGGGGCGGCAGGGGCGCCATCGCGGCGGCGGTTCGAAGGTGGCGCCAGCTTGGCGCATGGGGCCGGTGCGGGATGGTGTCGGCGGGTGGTCTTCCGGGTCCGGGCCGGATCGCACCACCTGCACCAGATTGAGGGCCGTCGCCTCGCCGCCGTGATCCCTCCCCAGAAACAGATGACCGGCATGCTCGGCCATCCCGTGGCCGAGAACCCGATCGATCGGATGTTCGATGCGGTGTATGCCCACTACGGCCTGCCCTGGCAGTTCTGGAAGAACGACATCGCCAACACCGATGACCTGGCCCTGGCGGTGAAGGCGCTGCGGCCCCTGGGTTACAAGGGCATGGCCATCACGGTGCCCTGGAAGGTGGCGGTGATTCCGCTGCTCGATGGGGTGGATGGCGATGTGGAGGCGATCGGCGCCGCCAACTACATGACCATCGAGAACGGCCGCCTGATCGGCCACAACAACGACGGCAAGGGGGTGGTGAAGGCGATCGAGAAGGTGGCGCCGCTCAAGGGTCAGCGGGTGGTGATGCTGGGGGCCGGTGGGGCCGGCCGGGCGATGGCGGTGGAACTCGCCTGGGCCGGCGCCGCCCACCTCACCCTGGTGACCCGGCGCGAGGAGCAGGGCCGTGAGGTGGCCGCCACCGTGACCCGCGCCTCGGGCGTGCCCGCCGACTGGCAGCCCTGGAGCGGCGAGGTGGCGGTGCCAGCCGGCACCACTCTGCTGATGAATGCCACCCACCTGGGCTGTGCGCCGGAGCTGGAGGAGGTGCCCCTGGCCTGGGACACCCTGGATCCGGCCTGCGTGGTGGTGGATGTGATCACCAACCCCCGCATCACGCCCTTCCTGGCCACGGCCCGCCAGCGCGGCTGCCCGGTGGTGGATGGGGTGGAGATGCTGGTGCAGCTGGCGATGCAGATCTTCGAGCAATGGACCGGCGTGACCCCGGAGGAGGAGGTGTTTCAGCGGGCGGTGGCGGAGGCGCTGGGGGAGGTGCCGGGGGAGGGCTGAGGCGGCTTCGGCTCCTCTGCGCTGATGTTGTTGCGGGTGGTGGAACCAATGCCTCGGGGGACGTGGTGCGCTCCCCTGGCCCGGCCTGGATCGCCCTGGCCTCCTCCAGGCCCTCGGTGGCCTGATCCTCGGCCTGATCGCATTGCTCAGTTCCTATGACCACCTCTCCTTCGCCGGCCGCTCCTTCCCACTCCCCCAGCAATGGGGCATCCCCTGCATCGCTGCCTCGGTGGCGACAGTTTTTGTCGGATTCGTGTCATACAGCGCGCCACTTGGGCGCGACGATCAACTGGCGTCGCGATCCCGGCTACGAGCAGCGCATGCTGCACTACGAGCAGAACGACGAGCAGCGCATGCTGCAGCACGAGCAGCGGATGAAACGGCTCAAGAGCGAGATCGAGCAGATCGAGAAAGAAACCGAGCAGCTGTAGACGAAGTCGGCCGGAGGCCATGGTGCGAGAACGCCAGAGAGAAAGCCTTGAGCGCCTTGATCAGGCAGCGCTGCTTTCCGCCCGAGTCCAGCTCGATCCCTCAGCCCTCAATCGACAGCGATTGCGGGCCTACCTGGCGCTGAGGGGGCAGGCGGCGCTGGGGAAAGGGGAAGGCTGAACCTCAAAGACTGCAGGCGGGTGTGGGCTGGCTGCTTGGGTCACCAAGGCAGCTCCTCACCGTTGGCGTGCCGGAACCGGCCGCTGCTGGCCAGCGTGAGCGCATCGAGCCGGGCCAGCAGCCCGGCGGCCGCCTGCTCAGGGGGGATGCCGGAGAAGCCCACCATGCGGGTGGCCACCATGCCGGGATGCAGGATCGCCACGGCGATGCCGCGGGGCCGCAGATCCACCGCCAGGGAGCGACCGGCCATGTTCAGGGCCGTCTTGCTCATGCGGTAGCCGTAGTAGCCGCCGGAGCCGTTGTCGTCGATCGAGCCCATGCGGCTGGTGATCAGCCCCAGCTTCGAGCCCTCCGCCAGGTTGGGCAGCAGGGCGCGGGCCAGCAGCAGCGGCGCCACGGCGTTCACCTCGAATTGCCGCTGCAGGCTCTCGGCGCTGAAGCTCTTGAGGTCGTCGCCTTCGAGGATGCCGGCGTTGAGGATGGCGCCATCGAGCCGCACACCGGCCAGGCGCGTGGAGAGATCCTCCAGGGACTTGGCACGGGTGAGTTCAATCCCCGTCTCGATCCGCACCTCCAGCGCCTGGAGCTCGGCCGAGGGCGTGCGGCATACGGCGATCACGCTGTCGCCCCTCGCCTGGAGCAGGCGGCAGAGCGCTAGGCCGATGCCGCGGTTGGCGCCGGTGACTAGCCAGGAGGCCATGGCGGGTGTGGGACGGAAGGGAGTTTCAGGATGTCAGGGGCGCGGCGGTGATGGGGGCTCTGGTGGGCATCGCCCAGCCAGCAGCTCTAGCCGCAAAACGAGCTAAGATCGATCGGCATCACGTATGACGGCTTTGCCATGGATGTCACGACCGTCTCCCCTAAGTTCCAGGTTGTGATTCCCAAGCGGGTTCGCGAACAGTTTGGCCTCAGCCCTGGGCAGACCCTTCAGGTGATCGCCTTGCCGGGGCGCATCGCGTTGGTGCCCACCCAATCTCCAGCGGCGTTGCGTGGTTTTCTGCCGGGCAAGAACACCTTCCAGCGCGAGGGAGACCGGCTGTGACGCTCAAGCGGGTGGTGGTGGACTCCTCGGGTTGGATTGAGGTGTTCACCAATGGTGGGCAGGCCGAGCACTTCCTGGCCCTGATGGCCGACGAACCTGCGCTTGTGGTGCCGGCGATCAGCATTTATGAGGTGTACAAGTGGGTCCTGCGGGAGCACGGGGAGGCCCAGGCCGTGCAGGCGGCCGCCGTGATGCAGGGCGCCCAGGTGGTGGATCTCGACAGCCGGCTGGCACTGGCGGCAGCCCAGCTCAGCCATGCTCTGCAGCTGCCGATGGCCGAGAGCATCGTCCTCGCCACCGCCAGGGATCAGCAGGCCAGGCTGCACACCATGGACAGCGATTTTCGAGGCATCGCCGATGTGGAGTGGCTCGGTTCGGAGTAGCCGGAATTGGCAAGGAGACGCTCTGGCCAGGGCAGCGTTCACTTAGCCTGCCAGTCGAGAGCAAAGTGCGGGCTTATGGCCGCAGCGCTTCCAGCGTTGCGACCAGCTCGGCGAAGCGGGGCCGGCTCGCCGCCACTGGTGCCACGCAGCGAAGTTGCAGCGCATTTAATGACGGCAGGCGCACGTCCAGTTCGGGTTCACTGCGCTCCAGTAATTCGCCAAGCAAGCAGCCGAAGGCGCGCACCTCCAGCGCCTCAAACGGATTAGCGCCTCCACTTGTCTGAGGCGGGTAAAAGGAGGCCGCCCCGAAGTCCCCCAAAAAGCAGCCGCCCTCGGGGCGATACAGCACGTTGTGCGCATAAAAATCCCCGTGCGAAATCCCACGGGCGTGCAGGTGCTCGCCGACAGCGGCCAAGCCATTGGCCAGATCCAGCACCAAGGGCAGGGAGAACCGTTGGCCCTCTCCGTAAATGTCCCTCGTGCACGTCGCCAGATTGGGCGGGCCGGCCAGGTTCCGAAACTCCGGGTCGATCCACGGCATCACCAAGCCGCTGGTGCCGGCTGGGTGCCCGGTGAGGACACCCATGACCCCGATCAAATGAGCGTGATCACCCGCAGCCAGACAGGCCGCCATTTCTTCTGCAGGAAACCCGTCACTGGTGACCGTCCCCTTAAACAGTTTCACCGCCACGGGATGCCCGGCTTCCTGCGGCGATGGCTGCCAGTGAGCTTTATGGATCACTCCCGAGGCGCCTTCGCCGAGTTTTTCACCCAACACCAGATCCGCCCACTGGGCGCGGGCCACGGCCGGACTCGGAGCCCGCGGCGCCGCTGAAACCGGATTTCCACCAAACGCCAACCAGGTCAACCGGGGTAATTGCAGCAGCCACTCCGGCAAAGCCTGGAACTGGTTGGCCGAAATCCGCAGCAACTCGAGCCCGACGCAGCCGCGCATCGCCTCCGGCAAATCGGCGAGTTGATTGCCGGCCAACATCAGTTTTTGCAGACGCGCACAGCTGCCGATGGAATCGGGAAGCTCCGAAATCTGATTATCCGTAAGGATCAACCAGCGCAATCCGGGGGAAATGGCGGCAGCCGCAACCTCGCGAATGCGGTTCGCTTTAAACCCGACCATCTCAAGCTGAACGCACGAGGAGAGCACCTCGGGCAGCTGGGTAAAGCGATTGTCCGAGCAGAATATCACCCTTAACTTACTCAGCCGCGACAAGTCATCCGGGAGCGCGGATAATGCGTTGCCCGAGAGATTCAGAACCTCAAGGGAGTCGGCTAACTCGAAGATTTCCCGCGGAAATTCCTGCAGGTCACAGGCAAGATCCAGCCGCGTGATCCCCTTTAGCTGACCGGAGCGCAAGGCGGTAAGAGTAGCGGTGGTTGTCGTCATGGGTCCAATGGCAGGCTTATTCTCCGCCT
Organism: Cyanobium sp.; assembly: GCA_040399305.1. Taxonomy (GTDB): domain Bacteria; phylum Cyanobacteriota; class Cyanobacteriia; order PCC-6307; family Cyanobiaceae; genus Cyanobium. The sequence goes on along the minus strand of JBBASH010000035.1, from coordinate 6,853 downwards.
GAGAAAAATGCGGGCTCGCCATGCCTTGATGGCAACAGCTGCGTGGCCACCCCCTGTGCGCTTAGCAGCGTGACCGCCTGGCGATCAAAGGACACAAAGGTGTCCCCACCCAACCATTGCCCCTGATGGGCGATCACCCCATCAGCGAAGTCACCGCCGGCCTCCAGCAGCGCCAGGCCAGCTTCCACGGCTGCACGATCGAGCCGAACATGGCTGGCAGCCAGCAGGGAACGGATGGCTGAAGCGATGTCGCCCTTGGCAAAGCCATACACCCGTTTCAACACCCAGACCAGCTCGCAGAGGATGGGCAGCGGGATGGCGATGGAGGCGGCTTCTCGCATCACCCGGCTCGCTTCAGCGGCCTGGGCGGGCTCATCTGCCACCAGGGCACGCACCAGCACGACGACCTGCTCTTAGTGTAAGGCAGCTTTGCCTTACCGGTTCGCGCTCAGGGGGGGCAAGCCAGAACACCAGCAGTCACACTCGGGGGAAGGAACGCGTCTAAGGCTCCCGCGGCGATGGTGGCCAGCGCGCCGGCTTGCATCAGTTCCACAATCACAATCGCCGCAACAGACAACGATTGAGAGGTATTCGGAAACGATTTACGACGCCTGTTGATAGAGCTCCTCCAGCCGCTCCCGGCTGAGGTCGACATAAAGAACTTCTTCGCCGGGCTCTGGAGCCTCGGGATGGCGACTAGGCCTGGAGCTTCTTGTTTGGGCAGAAGCCAGCGGAGCCGAGGTGCGGAGGTTCTGGCTCATCAAGGCAAAAGCTCCACCGGCGATGAGCGCAAAGCAGATCAGGTAAATCGCAGCCAGAAGGTCGTTCAAGGATCCAAAACTCTTTACGTCACTCTACTGTAAAGAAATGTTGAGCGTGGCCTGCGGTCCTTCGGGTCCGTGCATTTTCGTCTCCCCAGCTGCGTCCAGAGCAGAGGGGCGCGCCATCAGGCCATCCGTTGGCCAGGGCAACAGGCTGCTCAGAACAGGCCAGAGCAGCCTGTTGCTCAGAACAAGAAGGTGATGGAGAGGCTCACCAAGGCCAGTCCCGCCAGACCGGTGGCGGCAAGAATCGAGACGGATTGGATCACCGGCAGCTCCAGCACGGCCAAAACCTAGAGCAATTCTTAAGGCCCGCAATCATTCCGGCCTAGTGCCGCTGCAATGCTTCACAGCGGCGGAGGTGCTGGCGAGCCTGGAGAAGCTGAGCTCTTCTCCGGCGAGCCGGAAGCCCCCCATCAGCCGGTTGCAGCCGCCTGAGCCGCTGACGCGTCCCTGATCCACGGCCAGCAGCAGTTCCGGGGCGGGGCCAGGGGGCTTGAAGAGGGTGGGACCACTGCTGTCCTGCAGCGCCTGGAGCTTCCACAGGGTGCCGCGCAGGGAAGGAGGGGCCATTGGGTGAGGTGCGGGGGCCGATGAAGCGTTCGCCTTCGGGCAGCCCTGGCCGGGATGCACCCCCACAAAACGCTCCACCACCAGGGTGCGCTGCGGCGGCCGGCCCGGTTCGGCCGAGGGGCGGTTGGTGATCAGGCCCTCCAGGTTCACGAGCAGCGGCTGCCCCCTTCGGTCTGCTGGCTGCGCCTTGAGGTAGGCCCGCTCGAGGCGCAGGTAGTCGGCCTCCATCGCCACCGGCAGCCGCGCGCCGGTGGCGCAGAGCCGGATGGTGGCGGCATCGGCCATGTAACGGAACATCCCCACCAGATGCAGACGGGGATCGATCGGCTGCGGGGTTGCCAGGCGCTGCAGCCGCTCGGTCTGGCGGGAGCGGAGCGGCTCGCCCTGCAGATCGAGCTTGGCCAGGGCGGCACCGCCCTCAAGCGGCTGGAAAAAGAGCGGCGCCTCACGGCCACCGCGCAGCACCAAGCGGTTGCTGCCGGGCTCGATTCGCCAGCGGCCGATGTCATCGAAGCGGTTCGGGGCCGGCCGGTCCAGGAAGGTCTGGCGCAGCTGGAAGCTGCCGTCAGCCGAGAGGTCCACCTGCCAGCGCGTCCTGCCGCCTGCGAAGGCCAGGTCACCGCGCCAGCTGGCCGGCAGGCGGCCGAGCGGGAAGGAGGTCAGCGGCGGCCGGCCCGTTTGCACCGCAACCAACTTGAGGCTGAGCGGCTGGTTGGGGCCGCCACTCAGCACCGGCGTGAAGGTGTCGGTGGTGAATAGCAACCGCTCCCCCTGGCGCACCGTGGCCCGCACCGAGTAGCGCCCCGCAGGCGTCACATCGCCGTCGCGATAGGGGATCGTGAAACGGAACGGCGGTTGACCAGCGGGCTGCAGGCGCACCCGACCCAGCTCCCGGGCCGGAGCGTCGGCGATGGCGGCGTCGATCAGCACCGCCTCGAACACCGCATCCGGCGGCAGGGCGATGCGTTCCCGGTAGGCGGCGGTGCCGGAAGGCTGCCGGCGCGGGCGGGAAACGTCAGCGCCAGGGCCAGCAGACTCAAGGCGCTGGCGGTCGTGATGGCGATGGTGATCGAGCGCAGCGGTCTCAAGGCATGTCCATGTGTAGTAGCAGCCTCACCATGGGCAATGGATCTGGGCTTCGCAACCAGAGACGCAAGGCCTGCCCGCGACCTCAGCGTTTCCCTTCTGTATCCCTGTGGTGAAGGGCTCCAACGGTTTCAGTTGGACATATCCCCAGATGAGGTTTGCCAGGTTCTGTGACAACTCAAGCTCGCTTCACACGATCTGTCTGCCCTCCTCCCACGCTGACGTGATCGCTTCAGTACTGCAGATGGATTAACGCCAAACTCTCTTTGGAAATCAACCGTAAAGTTGGAGGTGTAGAGGTAGCCGCACTCTCTCGCGATACCAGTCACAGTGTCGCCAAAGTCCGCAGCTTGCAGTTTCTCCATGGCAACAGACAATTTCCGCTTCCTCACGAATTGCATTGGGGTGCAGTCAAACTTCTCTTTAAACAGGTTCAGCAGGTGTCTGCCTGAGTAACGACTTTGCTCTTCCAGATCTGTCATCGTGATGTTGAGATGTGGATTTAGGCGAATGTAATCCACCAAGTCATCCAGTGGAGTGGTCCAATTGCGTGTTGCAAGTTCCTGGCGCTTCTGAATTTTTTCAACTGCCCCTTCTTCCTGTAAGAGCGCAAGTCCCAACAGGCGATAAAAATGGTCATCCAAGCCAAGGGCGGCAGAGACATAACTGCTTTCACCAAGCAGTTGGTCAGCGAAGGAGAGAAATGACCACATTTTCTCCTGAGCGCTGGATTGCCTCACTGCAAAAACGTATGACCTCTCGGGATTCCATTGCTTTTCCTCGCCTCCCATCGCTGTTATTACCCTTTGAAGCCGCTTGTGCTCTATTTCGTAGAGGACGAACGAGTTATAGCCAGTCACCACGGTTCCACCGCGTCTTGGGCAGAGGTGAATGGTTCCGGGTCTCACTTCATAGCTAGATACTCCTTCCTTGCTTGTGACGGCATCTCCTGCTACAACCATCGATAATGTACTCCTCTCGCCGTCTTCATGGCAGGCGACGAAAGGGGTGCTCCGTACCGCATGCATGTTCAACCCTCCTAAATTGACTCTGGCTGAATCTGAAATTGGTCGAGTCTCACGACCCGCATTGCGAAGGAATCCTCTTCCAAAAGTTTTTATCTTCTCTTCTGGATCAGCTGAGCAAATTGGACCTGTATTTTTCAGCGGGAATGGCAGTGACGCCAGCTTTTCATTTGTCGAAGACTGTGGTTCACCCATGCCCCCGCTCCCCTGCTCCTTGTGAGTGGCCATCGCGATAGCTCATCGGATGCTCGCCCGACTGGCTTATGGCCTGCTCTAATCGAAACGCCACTAGATTGCTCAGGGAGCGGCCCTCATCATCGCTTTGCCTAAGGAGTTGCTCGTAAACACTGTAAGGAATAGTTATTGTAATCCGCTTCGGCGAACGAAATGGGCCTTTGTGTTCCTGTTGTTTTTTTATTGATGGGTCGACGTTTACCATGTAGCGAGAAGTGTTGTAGCGAGAAGGCTTGTGGCACGTTGGCGCAAGTTCGCCGCCATTGTGCTGGTGTTATCGTTCGACCATTCGCTTTTTGCGCCATACCCCTCGGTTTTGACAAAAAGCGACTCCACATTGGACTCGGGCGAGACGCGCGCAACCCGCCGACGCTGGCCACCGGCCACACAATGACGGCAGCAGACGTCACGCCCCCATGAGCCAGCAAAGCCACCAGCCCTCCTTGCTGAACCGCATCGCCCGGGTGCTGCTGTGCCTGGTGTTCATCCATGCCGTGATCGGCAAGTTGACGGGCTTTGCCGGTGTGGCCGGTGCCATCGCGGCCAAGGGACTTCCATTGGCGCCCGTGCTGCTGGTGGCGGCCATGGCCCTCATGGCAGTGGGTTCGGCGCTGGTGATCAGCGGCTGGAAAGCCCGCCTGGGGGCGCTGCTCTTGCTGCTGTTCCTGGTGCCCACCACCCTGCTGTTCCACGGCGATGTGGCGGACAAGCTGGAGCGGATTCAGCTGTTCAAGAACCTGGCGATCATGGGTGGCCTGCTGCTGGTGGCCGACCAGGACAGCAGAAGATGAGGCGGCGCCTGTTGCGCCAGCAGGTGACCTTCGCCCTCTTCGTCCCCTGCGATGAGCAGGAGCAGGTCACCCCGCTGGTGCCTTCAAGCAGTGCGTGCAGAGCTGGGCCACCATCCTGGAGGTGCCCGTGGAGTGGCTCGCCGTGCGCCCGATGCTTAATCAGTGGGACTCCTGCCGCCCGGCGCCTCACCCCAGCCGCACCTGCCGCTCCTCGCGCACCTGCAGCGGAATCTCCAGGTGGGAGCGCCCGATCATCTGGGGGCCATCCAGCGAGAAGATGCGCGCCTCGATCCCGAATTCCCTGAAGGATTTTTCCAGTTCCTGGATCAGGGCCTTCTCCACCTGGGCCTCCGCATCCACCACCTTGCCCAGCAGGCGACCCCCCAGGGGGCCCATCCGTTTGCGCACCACCTCGCGGGCGTTGGTGACCTCGATGACCAGCACGGAGCCACAGCGGTGATCGCCACCCTATCGGCAATCCCCCCATTCCCCGGCAAGATCGCTGCCAACCGGAACGTCGACGCTTCCTCGCCGGTGCCTTTCACCGCTTGTCGTGGCCGTTGGTTGCGGTCAGGTGTTGGGCCTGGGGTCAGCAGTAAGGCGCCAGCACCTCCTCCAGGTCCCGCAGCTGGCCGGGCGGCACCAGCCGCGCCAGGGGTAGACGGGTGGCACCGCCGCCGATGCCCACCTGCACTGCCTCCAGGGCCTGGCGGGCGCACACCGCGGCTCCCTGGTCGAGCCGGGCGGCGCATTCGCTGGCCAGGGTGGGCGCCAGGCCGGCATCGCCCAGATACAGGTGCCAGTTGGCCACCTGCAGGTAGAGCCGGTCGGCGAGGGCGCGGGTGAGTTCCTCGAGGTCCTGGGCGGAGAGGGTCATGGCTCGGGCGCGGGCCGCTGCACGATCACCACGCTGGCATGAACCACTAACAGGGCCGCCCAGGGCAGGGTGAGCCACTCCAGATGGGGCCAGGGATGGCGCATCCCCTGCACGAACCACAGGCCGCTGTTCACCGCTGCGAACACCATGGCGTGCAAGCAGAGATTCACGATCCGCGCGAAATGGCGGTAGGTGGGGTCGGCGGGGTCGGCGGGGCCGTACCAGCGGATCGGCATGGGGCGCGGGCGGGCGCGGG
>JBBASH010000035.1:0-1090 GCA_040399305.1 Cyanobium sp. | reverse complement strand
ACGCGCTTGTAGCTCAGCGGATTAGAGCATCTGACTACGGATCAGAGGGTCGGGAGTTCGAATCTCTCCAGGCGCGTTCTTCAGGTCACCCCGAGGGGTGGCCTTTTTTTTGGCACTTTCCTGGCCCTTTTCCCGGCACCGCCTGGTGGCGGCTGCTCCCGGGGGCTCCGGGCCGTTCCAGGCCAGGCCGTTCCGGGCCGATTCCCCACTGCCGCGGCGCATCGCGGGGGCTGGCCGTGGGCGGACCCGCACCGATCCGGCCCCGCAGACGAATCGGTGCGGGTGTTTCCGTAGCATCGGACCAACTGTGGGTCCGTGGGCCCAGCCGCTCCGCCACCGATTCCATGGCCTTCTCCTCCCCCTCCTCCCCGGCTGCGATCGACACGCCCCTGGCCGCGGCCGATCCGGCCATCGCCGCCCTGATCGATCGGGAACTCAACCGTCAGCAGACCCACCTGGAGTTGATCGCCAGCGAAAACTTCGCCTCCCGCGCCGTGATGGAGGCCCAGGGCTCGGTGCTCACCAACAAGTACGCCGAGGGGCTCCCCGCCAAGCGCTACTACGGCGGTTGTGAGTTCGTCGATGGCATCGAGGAGCTGGCGATCGAGCGGGCCAAGCAGCTGTTCGGTGCCGCCTGGGCCAACGTGCAGCCCCACAGCGGCGCCCAGGCCAACTTCGCCGTGTTCCTGGCCCTGCTCAAGCCCGGCGACACCATCCTCGGGATGGACCTCTCCCACGGCGGTCACCTCACCCATGGCTCGCCGGTGAACGTGAGCGGCAAGTGGTTCCAGGCCTTCCACTACGGCGTCGACCCCGACACCCAGCAGCTCAATTACGACACGATTCGGGCGCTGGCCCTGCAGCACCGCCCGAAGCTGCTCGTGTGCGGCTATTCGGCCTACCCCCGCACCATCGACTTCGCCGCCTTCCGCGCCATCGCCGATGAGGTGGGGGCCTACCTCCTGGCCGACATGGCCCACATCGCCGGCTTGGTGGCGGCCGGGCTGCACCCCAGCCCCCTGCCCCATTGCCATGTGGTCACCACCACCACCCACAAGACCCTGCGGGGCCCCCGCGGCGGCCTGATCCT
>JBBASH010000034.1:0-33778 GCA_040399305.1 Cyanobium sp. | reverse complement strand
CACCGGCCGCCACGGTGGCCATGGGGTTCTTCTTGTGTTCCGAGATGCTTACGGCGGTCTCGGTCAGCACGCGGTGCGCCATCAGCAGATCAGACCAGGCAGGGCTCTCAGTCTAGGTCGTGGAACAGGTCGCTGAGCAGGTCTGATCATCCAAATTGACCCGAACGGATCAGGATCGCCACGACTGCCGCCGATGGCACGGAGCCAGACCTGCTCCAGAGGTGGGGGTTAGGCCAGCTCTGCGGGAGCTTCAGCCTCCAGCTGGCGCGCTGGTTTAATCAAAGCTTCGATTCAGCCACGATCAGACCGGTCGAATCGGCCGCTTATCGATCACCTTATCGATCAGCCCATAGGAAACCGCTTCAGCCGGCGACATGAAGAAATCGCGGTCGGTATCCTCCTGGATCCGCTCCAGGGGCTGACCGGTGCGGTCGGCCAGTTCACTATTGAGCTTCTGCTTCAGGTAGAGAATTTCATCGGCCTGGATGCGGATGTCGCTGGCCTGGCCCCGTGCACCCCCAAGGGGCTGGTGAATCATGATGCGAGAGTGGGTGAGGCTGCTGCGTTTTCCCTTGGCTCCGGCACAGAGAAGAAAGGCACCCATCGAGGCAGCTAGGCCAACACACACCGTCTGAACATCAGGCTTGATGTGCTGCATGGTGTCAAAGATGCCGAGGCCGTCATAGACGGATCCACCGGGGGAATTGATGTAGAGGAAGATATCCTTATCAGGATCTTCAGCTTCAAGAAAGAGAAGCTGGGCCACCACACGGTTCGCGGATTCAGCCGTGACCGGTTCACCAAGAAAAATGATCCGTTCACGCAACAGACGCGAATAGATATCAAAGGCCCGTTCGCCACGCCCCGACTCTTCAATCACAATCGGGATCATGCTCGTCAACTCCGGTTGGAGCGATTCTACCGAGCCGCTGCCTCAGCCGCCGGCGGCGCTAGGGTCGCTTGGCCCGTCCGCCCTGCCGCGTGAGCGCCCCTCTGACCGTTGCCGACAGCAAGCGTGCCTTCCACGCCGCCTTCCCCCATGTGATCGGACCGCTCTACCGGCGGATGGTGGACGAGCTGCTGGTGGAACTGCATCTGCTGAGTCACCAGCGGGGCTTCCAAGCCGATCCCCTCTTCGCGGTGGGAGTGGTGCAGGTGTTCCAGGCCTTCGCCAGGGGCTACAGGCCCGAAGCGCACCGCGAGCCCTTGTTTGAAGCCCTCTGCCAGGCCACGGGTTTTGATGCCGGCGAACTGCGCGGCTGGAGTGACACCGTTCTCTCCGCCATGGGGGCCCATCGTGTGGAAACGGTGAAGGGCTGGATCGATGCCGGCGGCAGCGGCGCTCCCGAGCCCCTGGCCCATGCCCTTCACCAGATCCGCCGCACTGATTTTCACTATTCACGCCTGATGGCGGTGGGGCTGCTCACCCTGCTGGAGAAGGCTCAGGGTGCCCAGGATCTCGATGCGCCCACCCTCCGCTCCTATGCCCACGACCTCGGCGAGGCCATGGGTCTGATGAAAGATCGGCTCGATAAGGATCTCAGCCTCTACGCCGGCAATCTCGAGAAGATGGCCCAAGCCGTGGAACTGATGGAGGAAACCCTGGCCACCGAGAGGCGCCGCCGGGAGCGGAAAGATGAGGGAACGGTCAGCGCTGCAACTGAAGTCGCCCCGTCAGGAGGCTGATCGCTTCCCCCTTACGGGCGCGATCGTCCGGGTCGCTGTTGATCCAGACCTGGGACGCCCGGCGCGCCAGGGACGGCATCTCCTCCGGAAGTAAACCGAGCGCATCGAGAGCGGCAGGCCTCACCCTCAGGGTCAGGTGGGACGGCTGAACCCGCTGGCCAGGCGCCATCCCCATGGGCAGGACAGAAGGGGGTGGTGGACCTAGAAACAGCAAGAGCTGGGGTTGGCCATCGCGGCCCTGCAGCCAGCGCCAACCTCCAACCGTCGTACCGTCCGTTCGCTTCCACACCGTGGCGGTGGTCCCAGCCGGAGGCTGCGGCGAAGGCAGCGAACGATCCGGTTTTGGCTGGGAGGCTGGAGCCCCGGGGAGGGGGAGCGGGGCATCGACGGCGGCCACAAAACCCTGGGCCAAGAGGCTCGTACTCACCCGCTCCAGCAGGGTGCTCCAGGCGCTGCGAGCGCCATCCACGCGCACCAACAGGTCGAGGGAAGCCTGGAAGGGGCCCTCGGAAAGGGGATGGAGCCGCAGCCGGAACGGTGCCTGCCTGGCGAGGGCCAACTTCGGTCCCTCCAGGCCATAGCGACTCGCCAGTGGATCCCGGATGATCTGGCGGGCCAGCAGGCCCTGCAACAGCTGGTCGAGGGAGGAACCCTCAAGCTCGAGCAGAAGATCCTCCGGCAGGGGTGGCTGCTGAGGCAGGGCGGAGACCTCGGTGAGGGCACGAGTGCTGACGATTCCGGAATCCGCTCCCTCAGGAGGGCTGCCGGCCGCTTCGCGCGGCAGACGACTGTTCGATGGGAAGCCATTGGATTCGGCCGCCGCGTCCCCCTGCCAGCGAAGGCCCCGGGGCTCCAGGGCAAGACTCAGGCATCCCACTTGGTAGCGCTCCAGAAGGGGAGCCACCGGACCAAGAAGGCTGCCGAGGGCTTGTGCCTGCCAAAACACCGCCTGGCCGGCCTGGAGTCGTTGCCGGCACCGCAAGGTGAGCCCGCGGCTGCGCCGCTGGAGGGGCCGCAAGGACGTGAGCAACTGCTGCCGGGCCGTTGGGTTTTCCGCGAAGACAAGCAGATCGCCCACCTTCAGGGCATTCGGTGGAAGGGAGGCGGCGCTGCTCCTGGAGGAATCCGCCGGGAATGCAAGGAAAGGAGCCGACTCCGAATTTGTGGCCCAAAACTGCCACCACACCTTGTGCTGGGCGCGCCAACGATCTCGAGCGATTTCAGGACCGAGCCTTTCAATCCAGAGGGCTGGGATAGGCCGATCGGGGGTGGCGGGAAAGCTCTGCAGCAGGCTGGCCGCTCCCATCAGCTGCTCCACGCCCTCGGCCCGGGGTCGGCTCCAGCGGCTCAACAGAACGGTGGGCAACCCCAGCAGCACCACCACGGTGGCGAGGGTAATGGGCAATGGAAGATGCCGCCGTGAGGACCCCGGACCGGTGGGCCCCTTCAGCGGCAAGCGCAGGTGGGCCCATCGGAATGGAACCTGAAGGCGCTGGATCGCGGGAAGGCGCAGATTCGGCGGGCAGGGAAGACGCAGGGCGGCCTCGGCGTTGGGAAACGGCACGGTTGCGGCTGCTCAGGAGCGAGCTGTAGGGCTGCCCCGGCGGCGACGGTCCCGCCACTCGACCGTCGAGAGATAGATCACTCCCACACTCACAAACACCAACAGGGCCGTGGCCGTCACGGCAAGCACGGTGCCCAGGGTGAGTGGTGGGAGCCCAGGGGCACCAGCCGCAGCGGTGGCGGTATCAGCGAGAAGGGAAGCCACCATGGCCTGCTGCCCAGCCTGTCAGGGAGTTCTCAAAGACCGATGCTGTTGTCGCCGTTGCGGCCCCACACCACCATGGCGATCGAGAAGCTGAAGATGGCGGCGAGGGAGGCCCAACCCAGGGTGATCAGCATCGGTTCAGAAGGCTGCGGATCGGCGCATGTTACCTAGGCTTGGAGCGATGTCGTCCTCTGGAGCCATGGGCGCTGGGTCCGGTCCCTCCCCGTCACCGGGAGCCGCATCACCCTCGGCCGTTCAGGAGCGCAGCCAGGTACGGCTCCCCTATCCCCATTGCCGGGTGATCGTTCTCGACGACGAGGTGAACACCTTTCAACACGTGGTGGAATGCCTGGTGCGTCACATCCCCGGCATGCTGCCCGACCGGGCCTGGGAGCTGGCGCGCAGGATTGATGGGGAGGGTTCCGCGGTGGTGTGGTCCGGGCCGCAGGAGCAGGCGGAGCTCTACCACCAGCTCCTGCTCGGCGAAGGCCTCACCATGGCACCGTTGGAACGGGCCTGAAGGGGCTGCATGGGCCGCCTGGTGATCACCCACAGCACCTACCTCGAAGGGCTGATCCCGCTGCTGAAGCGGCTGGCCGAGGAGGTGGGGATTGAAACGGTGACCCCTGCGGTGATCTGCCGGGTGAGGGGCCGGTGCGTGGGGCTACGCCTGAGGATCTCCACCCCGATCACCGGTGGCTTCAAGCTCCTGGCCCGCAGGGGAACGTCGGCCCAGGAGGTCTTCGTGGTCACCGGCTGGGAGCGCCAGAAGCTCCAGGACCATCTGGATCGCCTGGTGAACTGACCAGGGTGGTGGGCGTGGCCCGCTCGTAGACCGCCGGCTCGCTGAAACGGGCCCAGGCCCCCCCATCGCGGAACCAGGAGCCTGCCGTGATCACCGTGAGGTCGTCGGGATGGAGCTGCCACTGGCGGGCCAGATAGGCCGCATAGGCCTGGCGCTCCAGCTGGGGACCCTGCCAATGTACCACTGCGAAGCTGATGGCCCGAATTCGCACGGCGCCGCCGGCGCTCTCCTGGATCTCCTCTTCCAGCAGGAAGGTGCGGAATGGTGTGGCCGGATCGACCTCCAGGCTGTACTTGCGCAAATACAGCTGGCGGGCGCGCGGGAACAGCGGACCGGGGGCCCGGCTGAGCAGCCGCTCAAAAGCCTGCAGAAAGGGAGTGGGCACAGCAGCGGCTCAGCGCGCTTCCAGCATGGCTCGTTAAAGGGGTGGACCACCGTGCCGTCTTGCCCCGGTTTTCGACCTGGATGAACCAGAAGAGGGGTCAGAGGCGGGGCGTCGTTTCCGGCTACGGGGCCGGCTTACGTTGCCGTCGCTGAAGACCCCCCATGTCGAAGAGGGAGTCAGATCAGAAAACAGTGAAAGGCAGTCACCAACAAGGCAGTCCGAGATCACTCTAAGGGGTTTTCTGGGAGGCCGATCGTCTCCGGCAGCGGCCAGATCCGCCGGACCTGCGCCAGCAGGCGATCCCGCTCGCCCAGGCGATCGGCGGGGCTGCTTCCCTCCAGCAACAGGGTGAGATGGCCGAGCTTGCGGCCCGGCGCCGCCTGGGCCTTGCCATACCAATGGAGATGGGCCCCGGGCAGGGCCGCCAGGGCCGCCAGGCGTTCCTGCTGCTCCTGCTCGGAGAGCTCCTGCTCAGGACCGAGCAGGTTCACCATCAGGGCACCGGGCACCAGGGATTCGGTGCTGCCCATCGGCAAACCCGCCACAATCCGCACCTGCTGGGCGAACTGGCTGCAGCGGCAAGCTTCGATCGTGGCGTGGCCGGAATTGTGGGTGCGGGGGGCGATTTCATTCACCTGCAAACCGGCTGGTCCATAGAAGAACTCGATCGCCAGCACGCCCACGTAATCGAGACCGGTCAGCAGGGAAGCCGCCACATTGCGGGCGAAGGCCTGCACGGCTTGGTTCACCGGGGCCGGCAGGACAACCCAGTCGCAGATCTGCTGGTGCTGGTGGGTCTGCACCAGGGGCCAGCAGGCCACGTTGCCCTCCCGATCCCGGCAGGCCACCAGGGCGAGCTCCTGCTCAAAGGGCACCATTTCCTCCAGGATCCAGTCGGAAGGGAACACATGGTCGAGGAGGGCCTCCAGGGCCTGTTGATCGGCCACGGGCACGGTGCCCTTGCCGTCGTACCCACCGCGGCTGGCCTTGGCCATCAGGGGAAAGCTGAATCCGGGCGGCAGGGTGGGGCGCTGCTCCACTTCGGGCGGACGATACGGACTCGCGCTACTCCAGAGCGGGGAGCCAGGCGCCTGCTGGCTCTGGAGGAGTCCCACCGGGCTGGGCTCCGGAGGGGCAAACACCTGCTCAAGATCACACCAACGTGGACAGGGCAGGTGGAACTGATTGAGCAACTGGCGCTGTCCCCGCTTGGAGATCAGTGGTGCCAGGGCATCCAGACCAGGAATGAAGCTCACCCCCTCCTCGGCCAAGGGGTGCAGGCGCTCCAGCGGCATCCACTCGTTCTCAAAACTGATCGCCCCGCAGCGATCGGCCAGCAGGCGGGTGGCCCGGACGTCGTCGATGGCACCCTGCACCACGGTGGCCGCCTTGGAAACCGCCGGATCCCCGGCCCCCGAGGTCTGAACGTGGACGCTGATGCCGAGCTCGGCTGCCGCCTCCGAGAGCATCAGGGCAAGCTGGCCGCCGCCCACGATGCCGATCGAGGAGAGGGGCTGGAAAGGCACGGGCAACGGCCACCGGATCCCCCAGATTGGCATTGGATCGGAGGTTGGTGCTGGGCTGCGGCTGTTTCCAGACCCGGCGTGGGGCGCCAGGAAGACTCTTCTTGCGCTGCCGTCCTCTGCGGCTGGCTCTCAGGCCAGGGGCTGATCGGTGGCGAAGAGGAAGCGAATCAAACTGAGCAGCAGCACGATCAGGAACAGGGCCAGGCCCACGGTGCAGGCATAGCTGATCTCCAGCTCAGAGAAGGCCTGGTCATACACGTAATACACCAGGGTGCGGGTGGCATCGGCCGGTCCGCCTTGGGTCATTAGGAACACCTCCTCGAACACCTTGGTGGCGCCGATCGCGGAAATCACAGCCACCAAAGTGATGTAGGGGCGCAGCAGGGGCAGGGTGATGTCGAGGTGGCGGCGCAAGCCGGTGCTGCCATCGAGCGCCGCCGCTTCATAGAGCTCCGGCGAGATGCCCTGCAGGCCGCCCAGGAAGATCACCATGTAATAGCCGAGCCCCTTCCAGAGGGTCACGAGCATCACCGCGGGAAGGGCGAGCACAGGGTTGGTGAGAAAGCCGATAGGGCGGAAGCCACTGGCGGCGAACAGGGCGGCCAGCCAGCCATTGATCAGACCGTTCTCGGCGTAGAGCCAGCGAAAGGCGATCGCCGCCACCACCAGCGACACCAGCACCGGGGTGTAGAAGGCGGCCCGAAACCAGGCGATCGCCGGCAGCTGGCGGTTCACCAGCACGGCCAGGGCCAGCGACCCGAGCAGGATCGGAGGCACCACACCGATGAGATAGAGAAAGGTGGTGCCGCTCACCTTGAGCAACATCGGATCGGCCAGCAGGCGGCGGAAATTGGCTAAACCGATGAACTGCAGGGGCTCGCCCACATCCAGACCCGTGCGGCTGAAGCTGATCACCAGGGCCATGGCCGCTGGAATCAGCACCGAAATCGCCAGCAGCAGCAGGGCCGGTGCCAGAAACAACCAGGCCATTGCCGGTGCCGAGGTTCTGGCGGAGCCTGCGCGGGGGTCGGCAGTTGAAGCGGGGTGAGCCATGGGGGCCATTGTGGGGGAAACGGCCCCGGGAGGCCGATGCTGACCTCCCCGACCCGTGGACACCGGGTGGAACTCCCAAGAAAACCAGTCCTTAACACCGGTCCTGAACACCGGCCCTGAACAACCGGATCCGCCGATCCGCCGCGATCTCCATGCCCTCTTCCGCCCCCAGCACCTCCCCAGACGCCCCAGGCAACGACGGGGCGTTGCCACCTGAACCCCACGGCGCCTCCGCCGATCCGCAACAGGTGCTGCGCCAGGTGTTCGGCTATGGCGCCTTCCGCGGCCCCCAGCAGGAGATCGTGGACCACGTGGTGGGTGGCGGATCGGCCCTGGTGCTGATGCCCACCGGCGGCGGCAAATCGCTCTGTTATCAGATTCCGGCCCTGTGCCGCAGCGGGGTGGGGGTGGTGGTGTCGCCCCTGATCGCCCTGATGCAGGACCAGGTGGAGGGGTTGCGCCAGGCCGGCGTGCGGGCCGCCGCCCTCAACTCATCCCTGGAGGCCTCGGAGGCGGTCTCCGTGTGGTGGGCCCTGGAGAGGAGCGAGCTGGATCTGCTCTATGTGTCACCGGAACGGCTGTTGAGCCCGGGGTTCCTGGAGCGGCTGGCGAAGCTGCCCCTAGCCCTGTTTGCCATCGATGAAGCCCACTGCGTGTCCCAGTGGGGGCACGACTTTCGCCCGGAGTATCTCCAGTTGGCCGTTCTGGCCGAGCGCTTCGCCAGCGTTCCCCGCCTCGCCCTCACCGCCACCGCCGATCCCCGCACCCGCGAAGAGATCCGGGAGCGGCTGCAACTGCAACAAGACCGGGTGTTCCTGGCCAGCTTCGATCGCCCCAATATCCGCTATCTGCTGCGCGACAAGGACGAGGCCCGAAGCCAGTTGCTGGCCTTCCTGGCGGAACGGCGCGGCGAGGCGGGCATCGTGTATGCCCGCTCCCGCAGCCGGGTGGATCGCTTCGCCGCCGACCTGAGGGCAGCCGGTTTTGATGCGGTGGCCTACCACGCAGGCCTCAGCGCTGATGCGCGCAGCTCAGCCCTCAACCGCTTCCGCCGCGAAAGCGGCGTGATCGTGGTGGCCACGATCGCCTTCGGCATGGGGATTGATAAGCCCGACGTGCGCTTCGTGGCCCACATCGACCTGCCCAAGAGCCTGGAGGCCTATTACCAAGAAACGGGTCGGGCCGGCCGCGACGGATTGGCCGCAGTGGCCTGGATGGTCCACGGGGCCGGTGATGTGCCCCAACTGCGCCGCTTCATCGACGACTCCGACGCCCCGGAGCTGCAGAAGCGGATCGAGCACGGCAAGCTCGATGCCCTGATCGGCTTCACCGAGGCGCCGGGCTGCCGGCGCGAGGTGCTGCTGCGCCATTTCGGCGAAACCCTGCCGGAGCCCTGCGGCAACTGCGATCTCTGCCTTGAGCCCGACAGCGCCGTGGAGCTCACCGAGCCCTGTCGCAAGGCGCTCTCGGGGGTGTATCGCACCGGCCAGCGGTTCGGCGCCGCCCATGTGATCGATGTGTTGCTGGGGGCCGACACCGCCCGGATCCGCGAGCTTGGCCACGGCTCCCTCAGCGTGTATGGCATCGGCAAGGAGCTGGATCGGGGGCAGTGGCGGGCGCTGTTCCGCCAGCTGGTGGCCAGGGGCTACTTGGTGAGCGATAGCGAGGCCCGCGGCGGGCTCCGCTTCGGGGAGGAGTCGCTGGTGAGGCCCCTACTGCGGGGTGAGGTGGGCCTTGCCCTGCGGTTGCCGCCGCCGGGGAAGGAACGGCGTCGTGCCGCTCCAGGAGAGCGGCAGCCCAGTGCGGCGGGGGTGGAACTGGAGGAGGCCGGCCAACGCCGTTTTGAGGCCCTCCGGAGCTGGCGGCTGGAGCAGGCGCGGGAGCAGGGAGTGCCTCCCTATGTGGTGTTCCACGACCGCACCCTGATCGAGATCGCCAGCCGCGAGCCCCTCAACCTGGAGGCCTTGGGCGGGGTGGCCGGTGTGGGCCAGGCCAAGCTGGATCGCTACGGAGAAGCGGTGTTGGCGGTGCTGAGGAGCCTGGAGAACGGGACCTGAAGGGAGCCCCACCCCCCTACCGACCGACCGGCGGAGTCTCCAGCATGGATCCACGTCAGCGGCACCTTCAAAGCGGAACGCCCATCGGAACGAAGCGCCGTCTGGAACGGCCGCGACGGGAACCGCCCGGGTGTGGATGCCTGGAAGCTGCGTCGGTCAGACTCAGCAGTGACCTGAGGCACCGAACACCATGGCTGTGGGCCAGCAACCGAAGACCATTGCGGTCCCCCTGGCGGCCCAGCCCTATTCCATCGTGCTCGGATCCGGCACCCTGGCTGGCCTTGGCGAGCTGCTGGTGGAGCAGGGAATCCGGGCGGACAGCAAGGTGCTGGTGGCCACGAACCCCGTGGTGGAGCAGTACTACGGCTTCTCCTGTCGCCACAGCCTCGAAGCGGCTGGTTTCGCGGTTGAAACCCTGGTGATCGAAGCCGGCGAGGACCAGAAAACCCCGGCCACCGTGGCCCTGATCCACGACGCCGCCTTTCGCCATCGCCTGGAGCGGGGATCGCTGATCGTGGCCCTCGGCGGCGGCGTGGTGGGCGACATGGCCGGCTTCGCCGCCGCCACCTGGCTGCGGGGAATCGCGGTGGTGCAGGTGCCCACCACCCTGCTGGCGATGGTGGATGCCGCCATCGGCGGCAAGACCGGCGTGAACCATCCCGGCGGCAAGAATCTGATCGGCGCCTTTCATCAGCCGAAGCTGGTGCTGATCGATCCCGCCGTGCTCCACACCCTGCCGGAACGGGAGTTCCGGGCCGGAATGGCGGAGGTGATCAAGTATGGGGTGATCGGCGATCCAGACCTGTTCAAGGATCTTGAGGCCGCAGCGCAGCGCGATCCGCTCGGGGGCCTGGCTAACCGCGAGAGCGTTGGTGAGGGGCTCCTGGAGCGCCTGCTGGAACGATCCGCCTCAGCCAAAGCCCGCGTGGTGGCCGCCGACGAACGGGAGGGGGGCCTGCGGGCGATCCTCAACTACGGCCACACCCTCGGCCACGCGGTGGAGACCCTCAGCGGCTACGGCACCTACCTGCATGGGGAGGCGGTGGGGCTGGGGATGCTGGCGGCCGGTGAGATCAGCCTGGCCATGGGGCTGTGGCAACACGGGGATCAGCAGCGGCAGCGGGCCGTGATCGCCGCCGCTGGTTTGCCGCTGGCCTGGCCCGCCCTGGCTCCCCAGGCCGTGCTGGCGTGCCTGCAAGGTGACAAGAAAGTGCGCCAGGGCAGGGTGCGTTTCGTGTTGCCCACCGCCATCGGTGCCGTGGAGATCCGCGACGACGTGGAGCCGGAGATCATCGTGCTGGCGCTCGAGCGGCTGAAGGCTCCTCAGAGGGGAGACTGAAAGGGCGCTGCGGCTGGCCCAAACCGGCTTCCCGCCCGCCGAAGTGATGGATGAACGCCTGCAGCGCCATCGGCCCGCAGCGCCGCTGCCAGCCGAATCCCTGGGGGTAGAAGCGCCAGCACTGCACCCCCAGGGCAGTCCGGCCCCGCCCCCCCAGGGCCAGGCGATAGCGATGGCTTCCCACCACGGCCGGCAACGGCTCAGCCCCGGCTGGGGGATGGGCACTGGGGCGCCAGCTGGGCACACTCGCCAGACAGGAGACGGCGAAGCGCCCCGGTGAGGGATCCAGGGCCAAGGCCGCGGCAAACCAGTGAGCCATCTGCTGGGGAGAGCCACCCGAGGCGATCCACACCACCAGTGCCCCGGTGGAGCCAGTGGCGGGCAACGCCGCAAACCCTCGGAACTCCACCAGGGCCGGCACCGACCCTGCCGCGGTGTTGATCAGCGATGACATGAACGGGGATGACACTGCATCCAGCCAGTGCCACCGGCCGTCTCCCCGGGGGGCCTCGTCCCAGTCGGGACTGGTCCCAGTCGGGACTGGTCCCATTCGGAATGGGTCCGAGTCGGGACTCGTCCGAATCGGATCGAGGCCCGGCGGGGGCTGAAGAGCGGAATTCAGGGCTCCTGGAGAAAGCGGGGAGGGGCTGCATCCACTGCAGCCTCTGGGCCCCGGGCGAGGGCGATCCAGCGGAACTCCCCCAGACCGGCCGGATCCACCAGTCGCAGCAGTGCCTCCCGGGCCGCGAGCCGGCCGGCGAGATCCTGCGGATGCGCCGGACTCTGCAGGCCGTGGAGGGCCTGAGCCAGGCCCAGGGCCAGCAGCGCCTGGCCCTGCCGGCAGGAGCCCTGCCACCTCCAGCCCTTGGCGGCGGCGGAGCGCTCCAGGCTCTCCAGGCAGAGATGGGCCGTGAGATCCCAGTGGCCGGGATCCCTCAGGGGATCGGGGCTGGCCCGCTGGTCGCGGTAGGCCAGCAGGGTGCCAAACGTGCGCGAGGGGGCGTAATAGCGGCGGGCCTCCAGGGCGTAATCCACCACCAGCAGATGGCCCTCAAGCAGGCCGGCGCCAGCCGCCTCCAGCCAGGGCGCACAGCCCGGATGCCGTTCCGTGCACCAGCCGCTCGGCAGGCCCGGCGCGGCAGCATCCAGCCCGAAGGCCGCTAGCTCCTCCAGTGCCTGGGGTTCCACAGCCGCCCCGGCGCGGAGTTCCAGCCCCCGATTCGCTCGCAATGCCACCTCCTGCAGACGCCACTGGCCGCCATCCCAGGTGATCCGCTCCACGGCGAGGGCATCGAGCACCTCATGGGCCAGCATCACGCCCCGCACAGGCTGGGCAGCCAGGTCGGGCCAGGACACCCAACGACAGGGGAGGCGAGCGCCAGCCAGGAGACGGCGCTGGCGCGCCTCCATGCCGGGGTTGGGCTCCACGAGCAGCAGCTCCAGCCGCGCCGCCAGATCGGGCCAGTCGGCCGCCAGGGCCGTGGCCAGTTGCAGGGCCAGCTCTCCCTCCCCTGGACCGGTCTCCACCAGGGCAAGGGGACCAGGACCAAGCTTCAGCAGCCAATCCACCAGCTGGGGAGCCAACAGGCCGGCAAAACTGCCCCCCAGACCCGGGGAGGTAGCGAAGTCGCCGCGGGGACCGATCCGCAAACGCCCGGCTCCATAGGCGCCATGGACGGGATCATGGAGCGCCCACTCCATGTAGGTGCGGAACGGCACGGCACCACCCGCCGCCAAGAGCCGCTCCACCAGCCAAGGGGGCGCCTCAGAAGCTGAACCTGCAGCGCCTTCTGATGGCACGGCCCCGGAATGGGGGCCGGCGGCGAGCGGTGCAGGCGGCGGAGCGCCGGCCTCGCGCCCGGCTTCAGCCGAGGAATCGGATCCGGAAACCACGCGGTGGGAACCCAGCAGCGGAGAGAATGCTCGCCCATGCCACCGCCACCATGCCGAGCCTGCCGGTCCGATTGCTGAAGCGGTGGGCCCTGCGCCTGGCCGGCGGCCTGCTGGCCCTGGGTTGCCTGCTGCTGCCCACCAACGCTGGCGGTGCCTGGGCCTACGACAACCCCGACCTTCTTCCCGACCACCCCACGCCGGTGATCGACCTCGCCAAGGCCCTCACCGACCAGCAACGCACCGCCCTGGAAAGCGAACTCGACGAGTTCGAGCGCACCAGCGGCTGGAAGCTGCGGGTGCTCACGCAATACGAGCGCACCCCCGGTCTGGCGGTGCGCGACTTCTGGAACCTGGATCAGCGCAGCCTGGTGCTGGTGGCCGATCCCCGCGGCGGCAACCTGCTCAACTTCAACGTGGGCGATGCCCTCTTCTCCCTGATGCCCCGCACGTTTTGGGTGGAGCTGCAGACCCGCTACGGCAACCAGTACTACGTGCGCGACCACGGCGAGGACGGCTCCATCCTCGACTCCCTGCATGCGGTGAAGGGATGCCTGGCCATGGGCGGCTGCCAGGTGGTGCCTGGTCTTCCCCAGGAGCAATGGTTGCTCACCCTCTGCAGTTCGGTGCTGGGAGGCCTGATCGTGGGCTTCGCGGCCTTTCCGCGGGAAGCCGAACGCACCGTGGAATGGGCCTGGGTGCTGCTGCTCTCACCCCTGTGGCTGATCCTGTTCGGGGTGTTCGGGGTGGCACCGATCGTGACCCGCACCAGCGACCTGCTTCCCCTGGCCCGCAATGGCCTGGGCTTCCTCGCCGCCGCCCTGGTGGCCTACTTGATCGCCCAGCAGACCGTGGGCAAGGCCCGCCTCCGGGACAAAGGCGAGGGATGAGCGGCAGCAGGAGCAGGGTGCCCAGCAAAAATCCCCGATGTTCAGAACATCGGGGATTCAATCGATCCGGCTAGAAGCGCGATCAGAAACGGCCGGAGGGATCCAAACGACCGGTGGGGGACTCGAAGCTGTTACTGGTGGAGGCTTCGGGCTGTTCCAACTCTTCCCGCTGTTGCGCCACTTCAGGCTGGGTGGGAGCCACCGCGGGAGGGACCTGACGAATGGCCACGGTCTGCCAGGCGGGTTCACCGGCCTGGCGCAGCTGAGAGAGGTTGTCTTCGTAAAAGCGCTTCAGATCGTCGAAACGCTTCACCGGCTGTCCGTAATAGCTGCTGCCGGCCAGGGTGGGGAAGGAGGCCCACTCCGGTGAAAGGCGCGCAGCCAGATCGGGAGTCATCTCGCCACGATCCACCAGGGAGAGGGCACCGCGGCGCTCAATCAGAAAAAGTGCTGCCTGATCTTGGGAATCGGGGCGGAAATCCTGCAGCCCTAGGACCCGAGAGGCCATGGACCAGGTGAAGGGCATGAACTGGTAGGCACCGGCTGCGGCGCTGGCGTAGCGCGTGGAATACATCACCCGGTCGGGGTGGCGATGGAGGCTGGGGGTGAAGGAGCCGCCGAACAGCATCTGATAGCCCATCGGATGGCCGTTCACCCAGGTGCCTTCCGCATAACGGATGGTGTTGAGCATGGCCCGACGCTCTGCGGTCATGCCGAACACCCGGGGGGCGGCGGGCAGTGGCGGCAGGTAGGCCAGCTGGTGCGGCTGCGAGGCCTTGGGAAGGCTGAGGGTCCAGGACCTGGAGCCATCGGCTGCGTGGGCAGGCGTGGCGACGCTCAAGGCGAGGCCGGCGGCAATCAATGCCAGTCGGGAACGCTGAAGAATCGGCAAAACGGTGACTGCGGAGGACGGAACCGAACCAGACCCCAAAACGGGGAGAGGATGCGGGATTTCTCTGAAGCGACAGGGGTTGACAAGCGAAGCGAGTCAGTGTGAGGAATGGCGCTCAGGAAATCAGTTGCAGAATGGGTCGGAAAGTTCGGCCAACAATGCCTATCGATCCCGACCAACGCGATCGTGACTGTGACGCCCACACAACTGTCCACCTGTATCAGAAATTACGTCGCAGGTTCGGATCTCAGTGAGCCGCTGCAATTCAGCGGGGCGACTAGACAGAATTCCAAACCCGCTCCATCCCATCGATCGGCACTGCTGATCGCGTCTCGGCGAGGGCCAGCAGGGCCAGGGCGGCGGTCCGCGCCCCATCCAGGGGCAGGGGACCCTGCGTGGGCGGCAGCAGGGGCTGGTCCAGTTCCCAGTCCCCCCGTTCGAAGGCCGCGGCTTCGAGAATGCGGTGATGGCCGTGGCGCTGCAGATCGCGCTCCAGTACTGGCGCTTCGGCAAAACCGGTGCGGCGCACCAGGTGGATGCCCACCCCCTGGCTGAAGGCCTCGCAGAAGCTGCTGTAGCCAGCCTTGGTGATCAACCGGGAGCAGAGGGGCATCAGATCGATCGGGCGCAGTCCCGGCGGTAACACCCGGCCGTTGGATTCGCCCTCCAGGGCCCGGTCCGGCCCGATCAGCACATGGTCGGGCCAGCGGCGTAGGAGGGCGGGGTCATAGGCCTTGCCAAGGCCTCCGAAGCTCACCAACACGCAGCGCTCCCGATCGCGGGGCAGGCCCAGCCGCCGCGCCAGCTCGGCCGGATCGAAGCGGGGCTGGGCACTGGTGATGCCGATCGGAACGCTGGGCACACCCCAGTCCATCGGCAGCGAGAGGGGGCAGTGCAGCAGGAGATCCCCCCGGGCGTAAAGGTCACGGCAGCGGGCGGCACGCTCGAGGAAGGGGCCCCCCATCGGGGCATAGATGGCATCCCAGCCGAAGCTCGCCAACCACGCCAGCGGCAGCCCCACCCCCCCGGCCAGTTGCGCTGCGGCCGGAGGTACATCGCCGAGAACCAACGCCGGCTCACCCTGCGCCACAAGCCAAGCGGCCTCGATCGCCAATCGACCCGGCAGCTCGCGGTCAAGAACCTCCAGGGCCGCCAGGGTGCCAGGCCGATCGGTGCCGAGGGCATCGGCCTGCACCACCCCCACATCCCACTGACAGGGCCGGTGCTCGAAGGGCACAGAACCGAGGGCGAGGTTGAGAAAGGTGGTCGGCAAGCCGCTCGACACCACCAGGCGCCAATCGGGCCGGAGAGCGGCCAGTTCGGTGAGCACCGCTGCCGTGCGGGAACCGTGGCCGTAGCCGTGGCTGCTCAGGGCCGCATAGATCAGCATCGCTCCAACACAGGTGGCGAGGGGAGGGAGGAGAGGCCCTGCGGGCTGAGGTCTAAAACCTCAGCCCGCAGCGACGGCGGGATTTGCCGGGGCACGGCGCACCAGAGCAACTCCTCATAAAGAAGCTCCCCACCCAGCCCATACCAACGATGGCTGGCCCGCTCCACTCCCTCATCGCCCAGGTGGATCCAGCTGAAATGGCGCAGGGCCCGGCCGTGCTCATCCTCCCCATGGCGGGGGACGCAGGCGGCATTGAGGTAGGCGGTGCCGCGGCGGTCCCGCAGGAAGGTGATGCGCTCCCCCTGCTGGCGGCGCAGGGTGTGATGCATGTGGCCGAACACCACCAGGGGCACCGGACGCCGGGCGCGGATGCGCTCCAGGGCCAGGGCGAGATCATGGTCTCCCCAGTCACAGGCCTGTTTCTTCCAGTCGCGGCCGCAGGGGTCGCGGGCCTCACTGCCCAGGCCCGTGGGCCCGCAATGGGCCAGGAGCACCAGGGGGAGCGCCGGATCGGCCGCCAAGGCGGCTCGCTGGATGCGGCAGGCCGAGTCTTCCAGATCCACCGGGCCGAACACGGCCGTGGCGGCCTGGGAAAGATGGTGCCCCCCCCCGGCAGTGGCGGGGCGTCCACCCACCACTGCCAGACCGGGTGGGGTGAGGGTGCGCAGGGACCAGCCGCAATGGAGATCCCCAAGCAGCTCCAGCTGGTGACGCAGGCGGCCGCCACTGGAATCCCGGCCGGTGTCATGGTTGCCCAGCACACAGGCCAGGGGAAGGCGAAGCTGCCGGAGCAGGCCGGGGATGCGCGTCCTGCCGTCGCTCAGGTCGCCCACCACCAGCAGGGCGTCTGGGCGGATTTCCTCCAGCACCGCATGGTCACTGTGATCCCACTGGTCGTGGAGGTCACCGGCGATGGCTATCTGCAACACGCCCAAAGAAAGCCCTCCTTAGGCTGGGCCCATCCTGCCCGACCCGAGGCCCCGGTTGAGCGTCGCCACATTTCAGCAGCTCGAGGCCCCCGGCGCGCCTCTGGCGCCCCCTGCCCCGACCGATCTCACCGCCGCGATCGACGCCCTGCGCCGGGCCCGCAACGCCGTGATCCTGGCCCACTACTACCAGGACGACGCCATTCAGGACATCGCCGATGTGATCGGTGATTCGCTCGAGCTCGCCCGCCGCGCCGCCAGCACCGAAGCCGATGTGATCGTGTTCTGCGGCGTTCACTTCATGGCCGAGACGGCCAAGATTCTCAATCCGGGCCGCATCGTGGTGATCCCCGACCTGGCGGCGGGCTGCAGCCTCGCCGATGCCTGTCCTGCCGAGGAGTTCGCCGCCTTCCGCGCCCGCCACAGCGACCACATCGTGGTGAGTTACATCAATTGCTCGGCGGCGGTGAAGGCCCAGAGCGACCTGATCTGCACCAGCAGCAACGCGGTGCAGTTGGTGCAACAGCTGCCCAAGGATCGGCCAATCCTGTTCGCACCCGATGCCAACCTGGGCCGCTGGGTGGCTCGCCAGAGCGGCCGGGAGCTCACCCTCTGGCCCGGCAGCTGCATCGTGCACGAAACCTTCAGCGAGCAGGCGCTGCTGGAGCTGAAGCTCGAACACCCCGAAGCCGAGGTGATCGCCCACCCCGAATGCCAGCAGCACCTGCTCGATCTGGCCGACTTCATCGGCTCCACGAGCAAGCTGCTGCAGCGGGCCCAGACCAGCGAGGCACCGGGCTTCATCGTTCTGACTGAGCCGGGGATCCTGCACCAGATGCAGCGGCGGGTGCCCGACAAGGCCTTTTATGCCGTTCCAGGCAGCGATGGCTGTAGCTGCAACGCCTGCCCCTACATGCGCCTCAACACCATGGAGAAGCTTTGGCACTGCCTGGCCACCCTGGAGCCGCGCATCGAACTCGACGAGGAGCTGCGGCTGCGGGCCCTAGCACCGATCGAGCGCATGCTCGCCATGAGCGCCTGAGGCAGGGCGCAAACGGCCCGTCCCGATGGTTCTACTGCCCGATGGCCTGCTGCGGCTCACCCCCGAGGGCCTTTACTGCCCGGCGGCCGAGGCCTGGATCGATCCGGTGCGGCCCGTACCCAGGGCCCTGCTCACCCACGCCCACGCCGACCATGCCCGCCCCGGCAGCGGTGCCTACTGGGGGATCGGCAGCAGCGAAGGGATCCTGCGCAAGCGCCTAGGGGCTGGCATCCAGCTTTATCCGGTGTCCTACGGACAAGAGTTCCGGCTCGGGGATGCACGGATCTCCTTCCATTCCGCCGGCCACGTGCTTGGCTCGGCCCAGATCCGGCTGGAAGCCGGCGGTGAAAGCTGGCTGGTGAGCGGCGATTACAAACGGCAGGCCGATCCGAGCTGTGAGCCCTTCGAGCCGGTGCGGGCCGATGGGCTGATCACCGAGGCCACCTTCGGGCTGCCGATCTACCGCTGGCGAACCGGCCAGCAGGTGGTGGCGGAGCTGCTGGACTGGTGGAGGGGAGCTCCGGATCGGCCCTCGGTGCTCTTCTGCTACGCCTTTGGCAAGGCCCAGCGGGTGCTGGCGGAGCTGCGGCAACTGGGGGTGGAGGAGGAGGTGCTCCTGCACGGGGCGGTGCAGTCGCTGATCGAGCCTTACCAGAGGGCGGGCGTGGAGCTGCCACCCACCCGGCCCCTGGCCGAGCTGGATCGGGGCACCAGCCTGGCGGGGCGCCTGGTGCTGGCCCCACCCGCCGCCGCCACGAGTAGCTGGATGAAACGCCTGGCTGGCGCCCAGACCGGCTTCGCTAGCGGCTGGATGGCCGTGCGGGGGGTACGGCGGCGGCGGGGTTCCGGGCGGGGCTTCGTGCTCAGTGACCATGCCGACTGGGATGGACTGTTGTGCACGGTGCGCGAGAGCGGCGCCCGAGAGGTGCTGGTGACCCACGGCCAGGGCGAGGTGCTGGCCCGCTATCTGCGGGAGGTGGAGGGACTCGCCGCCGAACCCCTGGCGACTGGGCGAGCAGCTGAGGCCAATGGGGAGTCTTCCGAGGATCAGGAGATCCCGGGCGACGCCGTGCCGATCCCGACGGAGCGAGCCGGGTAGGGCGCCAACCCGGCGGCCGCCCCATCCGCGCCGGCCCCATCCGGGGAGAAGGCCCCTCGGGCGGCTCCGCCGGCGGCCAGCCAGTCGAGCAGCGCGAGCTGACGGGGCAGGCAGACGCCGTGCAGATCGAAATGCCGCTCCACGGTCCGACGCGCCTCCAGGCCGAGGGCACGGTGCGCGTCGGGATCGGCAAGAACGGCGGCCAGCCGCTGGGCGAGGGCTTCGGGCGAAAAGAAATCCACCAGCAGACCATTGACCCCATCGGTGATCACCTCCGCCACGGGCGGGGTGTCAGAACCGATCACCACGGCTCCGCAGGCCATGGCCTCGAGCAGGCTCCAGCTCAACACGAAGGGATAGGTGAGGTACACATGGCAAGCGCACACCCGGAACAGGTCGTGCAGCACGGGATGGGGAACCTGACCCACGAAATGAATGCGGCCCAGATCAAGCTGATCCTCCAGCTCAGCGAGCAGCACCTGCTTCCAGCTGCCACCCTGGGCAGGCGGCGCGCCGTAGCTCACCCCCTCGCCCCCCACCAGGATCACGTGGGCCCGCGGCCGCAGCCGTTGCAGAAGCGGCAGGGCGCGCATGAAGGAGTGAAATCCCCGATACGGCTCCAGATTGCGGGCCACGAAGCTCACCACCTCGTCGCCGGGCTCAAAGCGGAGCCCTCGCTTCTGGAGGTTCACGTGGGAACCCACGCGTGGTGCAATCGCGGTGGTGTCGATACCTTCATGAATCACCGACACCCGATCTCGGAAGGCCGCAGGGGCGGTCGAGGCCTGCCAATGGGTGGGGGCAAGGGCCCAGTCGAGATCATGGAAAGCCATCAACTGGGTGGCCCGCCGCAGCCGCAACCGGGTTTGCGAGCCCGGGGCGATAGGGAACTCGGGATCGAAACCGGTGTCGCCCCCCTGGAGCTGGTACACGAACTCCAGCTGATGGAGCACCGGAACGTCACCCCAGTGATCCTTAATCCCGAGCAGTTCCCCCCAAGCGGGATGGCCCAAGATCAGATCGGGTTTTGCGATTTGGTCGGAACGTTCGCTCAGCAGGCTGAGCACAGCCTCGGCCCGGAACACCTTGACCTGAAAATCCTGGGCCCAGGGATGCACCGCCGGCACGGCGCCGACGGATGGCAGCCCGTAACGGAAGCAAGACACACCTGCCATCCCCGGAGCCTGGGGAGCCCCGATCGCCTGCACCTCGTCGCCGCGGGCTAGGAGGGCTCCCACGAGATGCCGATATTGACCGGGGAAATTCTGATGAATGATCAGAACCCGCACAGACACTCCCGGGCCACCGATGGATTGTAACCGCTGAGGAGATGATGCGGATCCAGGGCAGCCGCCCGAACAAGCGGATCGGCAGATGACAACAAGGCTGCAGCAGCCAGCAGCCATGGCGCCTCAAATCTGTCGTGGGAAGGGCTTTGGATGGAGGCTCCTGCGTTGAATCCGGAGGGAACTGCCCGTGGCACAACCACGCCCGAACCGCTGTACATGGAGTCCACATGAATGAACGTCTGCGCATCCTGCAGCGTCAACCGCGCCGCATCTCCATCACCCTCAGCTACCACGTGCACGAGGAATTGCTGAAACGTTCTGAGGAGGAAGGTCGCTCGATGTCAAATCTTTGTGCCTTTCTGCTCGAAGATGCACTCCGCCACAACAATGCTGTCTTGCCTGCGGCCGTGGGGATTGGCACCATGCACCCCAGCAATGATCTTCGACCCCGGCCGCGCTCACCTTTCTGAGCTGGATGGAGACAGCGTCGGGGAGCCCTGTTCAAAGGGGCGGGTCCGCCCGAGCCGAACCCGCTCCAGACAATCTGGACATGGGGTGCTGTTGTGATGCAGATGCGAGCAACTTAAGCGTACCCGTTCACTCTCGAACCAGCGTCCAGCTTGAATCATTACTGCCATCCATAGGCCTCTCATGACACTGAAAAAATGGGAACCTCTGCGGGAGCTCGATGACCTCTTTGAGCGCAGCCGTCGTGGGCTTGGACTGACGCCATGGCATAACCGCGAATTACTTGGCGAGATGGATTGGTGCCCCCGCGTGGACATTGGCGAAGCGGATGGCACCTTCATCATCAAGGCCGAGATTCCAGGCGTGAAAAAGGAGGATGTCAAGGTGTCGGTGCAGTACGGTGTGCTCACCCTCCAGGGCGAGCGCAGAGACGAGGACACAGAGCATGGCCTGCACTTTCACCGGGTTGAACGCTTCCATGGCAGCTTCAGCCGCAGTTTCACCCTGCCTCCCAGCGTGGACCCCAATCAGGTGAAGGCCGGCTTCAACAACGGCATCCTCACCATCAGCCTGGCCAAGGTGGCTGGCAGCGAAAGCGTTGCCCAGCAGGTGCCGGTGGAATAAAGCTGCACGGCGCGGCTCCTGTGGCGGCAGAATGGCCCCATGCGCCGCTTCTGCCAGCTATATCGGCAGCTTGATCGCAGCACCGGTAGCCATGAGCGGGTGGCTGCCCTCGTGGCCCACTTCGGTAGCGTGCCTGCCGAGGATGCCGCCTGGGCTCTCCACTGCCTCCTGGGCAAGCAGCGGCGCCGCCTGCTCACCGCCCGCAGGCTCCGCGAGATTGCCCTGGACGCCACCGCCATGCCGGCATGGCTGTTCCAGGCCAGCCATGCCCAGGTGGGCGACAGCGCTGAAACGATCGCGCTGCTGGTGAGTGGAAGCGCGGAGGCAGGCGCAGGGACAGAGGCACCCCCGCAGGAGGGGGAAGCCAGTGTCGGCGTCGACCTACCGCTGCATCAGTGGATGGAGCGGATCCTGCCGGGCCTTGCCGCCCTGCCGGAGGCAGAGCAGACGGAGGAGATCCAGCGGATCTGGAGGGCGCTTTCCGTGGAGGAGGTGCTGGTGATGGTGAAACTCCTCACTGGCGCCTTCCGGGTGGGGGTGGGTTCGGGGTTGGTCATCCGGGCCTTGGCGAGCCTGTCCGGGGTGGAGAGCGTTGAGCTGCAGCAGCGGCTGATGGGGCCCTTTGAACCGAGTGCAACAGCCTTTGTCGAGCTGCTGCAGCCCCAGGCCAGCCAGGGACGCCCCTCCAGCCGCCCCTATCCCTTCTTTCTGGCCAGTCCGCTCGAATCCGGGCGGCTCAGCGACCTCGATCCAGCCCAATGGCTGGCGGAGTGGAAATGGGATGGCATCCGCGGCCAGCTGATCCGGCGCGATGGCGCCGGCTTTCTCTGGAGCCGCGGTGAGGAGTTGATCAATGGGAGTTTCCCCGATCTGCTGGGGCAGGCCGACACCCTTCCCAATGGTCTGGTGCTGGATGGAGAGGTGCTGGTCTGGCCCGCCGGGCAGGCGCGGCCGGAACCCTTCGCCGTGCTGCAGCGGCGCCTGGGCCGGCGCAACCCCACGGCGGCCCTGCTGCGTTCCATGCCGGCCGCCTTCGTGGCCTACGACCTGCTGGAAAGCGAAGGGATCGACCGGCGCGAGGAGCCGCTCCACCAGCGCCGTGAGCGCTTGATGGAGCTGCTCGCCAGCGGGATGCCGGGAGCGCTGCGGCTCTCCAGCGACCTGCCGCTCTCAGACTGGAACGACCTGGAGGCCTGGCGCGAGAAAGCCCGGGATGCCGGCGCCGAAGGGGTGATGCTGAAGCTTCTGGCCTCGCCCTATGGCAGCGGGCGGCGGCGGGGGAGTTGGTGGAAGCACAAGCTCGAGCCGATGCGCCTCGATGCGGTGCTGCTTTATGCCCGCAGCGGCAGTGGCCGCCGCGCAAACCTCTACACCGACTACACCTTCGGGCTCTGGGCAACGGCCGATTCCCCGGGGCCCGATGCCTCCCCATCGGCTTCATCGCCCATGGAGGGCAAGGCGCCAGGCGTTGGCGGAACCGCGCCAGACCAGGAGCGACGGCTGGTGAGCTTCGCCAGCGCTTACTCCGGCCTCAGCGACGCCGAAATCCAGGAGCTGGATCGCTGGATCCGCCGCCACACCACCGAGCGCTTCGGACCAGTGCGGGCGGTGGCGCCGGAGTTGGTGTTCGAGCTGGCCTTCGAGGGGGTGCAGCGCTCGGGCCGCCACCGCAGCGGTCTGGCGGTGCGCTTTCCCCGCATCAGCCGCTGGCGCCGCGACAAACCGGCCGCCGAAGCCGATACCCTCGCGGCGGCCCTGGCCCTGATCCCGCATTGACGCGCACCCGCCGGGCTGCCCCGATTCACACCAGCGCCTCAGCCTCCGCAGAGCCCCTTCCCGCAGCATCGGCGAAGGCTCGCGGCAAAGCCAATCGACAGCCCGAGGCCTCCACAACCCACCAGGCCCCGAGCGGACCCCACGCTTCCCCCGCCCTTGCCGCCGATCCCCTGGCGCCGATCGAGGCCTGGTTCCGCCGCAAGGGCTGGACCCCGATGCCCTTCCAACGCCGCTGCTGGCAGGCGTTCCTGGAAGGCCGCAGCGGCCTGCTGCAGGTGCCCACCGGCTCCGGCAAGACCTATGCGGCGGTGATGGGTCCGATCGCCGAGCTGCTGGCCGATGCACACGGCGATGGCATCGCCCTGCTCATCCTCACGCCACTCAGGGCCCTGAGCCGCGACCTAGCCCTGGCGATCCGCGAACCGATCGAGGCGATGGGCTGGCCCCTGCGGGTGGGCCTACGCAACGGCGACACCCCCAGCGCCGAGCGCAGTCGCCAGCTCAAGGCGCCGCCCGAAATCCTGATCACCACCCCGGAATCGCTCGCCCTGCTGCTGAGCGGCCCGCAAGCCGAACGGCTGTTCCAAGGGCTGCGGGCCGTAGTGATCGATGAATGGCATGAATTGCTCGGCAGCAAGCGCGGCAGCCAGGCCGAACTCTGCCTGGGGTGGCTGCGCTCCAGACGCCCGAAGCTGCGCACCTGGGCGATCAGCGCCACGATTGGCAACCTTGAGGCGGCGGCCCGCACGGCGGTGGGCACCGAGTGCGAACCAGACATCATCAGCGCCGCCCTGGAGCGCTCCACCTCGATCCGCAGCCTGCTGCCCGAGGCGATCGATGGCTTTCCCTGGGCCGGCCACCTGGGGCTGCGCATGCATGAGGTGCTGGTGGCGGCCCTCGATCCAGGGATCTCCACCTTGGTATTCACCAACACCCGCAACCAGGCGGAGCGTTGGTTCCAATGCCTGCGCTGGGCCTGCCCGGAGATGGAGGGGACCCTGGCCCTACACCACAGCGCCATCGACCGGGCCGAGCGGGAGGGGATCGAGGCGGGGGTGAAGGCGGGATCGATCCGCTGGGTGGTGTGCACCAGCTCCCTGGATCTGGGGGTGGATTTCCAGCCGGTGGAACGGGTGGTGCAGATCGGCAGCGCCAAGAACCTGGCACGGCTGCTACAGCGCTCCGGTCGTTCGGCCCACCGGCCTGGAGGATCCAGCGAGGTGCTGTTCCTTCCCACGAACGCCCTGGAACTGCTCGAGGTGAGCGCCATGCGGCGGGGACTGGCGGCAGGGCTGGTGGAGCACCGCACACCGCCCCAGGCGCCGCTGGATGTGCTGCTGCAGCACCTCACCGGCCTGGCCTGCGGTCCGGGCTTCGAGCCTGAGCGGGAATGGGAAACGGTGCGTCGCTGTTGGAGCTACCGCGAGCTGAGCCGCGACGAATGGAGCTGGTGCCTGCGATTCCTGGAGGAGGGTGGCGAGTGCCTGGGGGCCTATCCCCGTTTCCGCAAACTGGAGCGCGAACCCCTCGCGGAGGGTGCTTCAACGCCGCGGGAAACGGATTCGAACCCCACGCCATCTCCAGACGCATCAGACCCCGTTGCGGCGCAGGTTTCCGGGAAACCTGAAATGGCGGTGCCATTCCGCTACCGGGTCAAGGAGCCCGCCATCGCCCGTCTCCACCGGCTCCAGATCGGCACGATCACCGCCGACCGGGCCGTGACGGTTCGTTATGTGCGCGGGGCGGTGCTCGGCCATGTGGAGGAGATGTTCATATCGCGGCTCAAGCCGGGCGACACCTTTTTCTTCGCGGGCCGCGGATTGGAGTTCGTGCGGCTAAGGGAGATGACCGCCCAGGTGAAGGCCTCCAGCAAAAAGAGCAGCACCGTGCCGGCCTGGGCCGGCGGCCAGCTGGCCCTCTCCGATCTGCTCAGCCACCACCTGCGCCTGGAGGTGAGCCGTTGCGCCGCCGGCCAACTGGACAGCCCCGAGCTCCTGGCCCTGGCGCCCCTGCTCGATCGCCAGAGCGATCTCTCCCGCATCCCAGGCCCCGGCGAACTGCTCGTGGAGGTGTGCCGCAGCCGCGAGGGCAGCCACCTCTATGCCTACCCCTTCGAGGGACGCTTCGTGCATGAGGGCATCGGCTTCCTCTGGGCCTGGCGCCTGGCCCGCCACCAGCGGGGCACGATCACGGTGTCGGTGAACGACTACGGCTTCGAGCTGCTGGCCCCCCGCGGCTATCCGTTCGCCGAGCTGATCGAGCAGCACGGCGAGGCGCTACTGGCGGGCGAAGGCCTGCTGGACGATCTGGCCATGGCCATCAACCTCTCGGAGCTCTGCCGGCGCCGCTTCCGCGCCATCGCCCAGGTGGCGGGGCTGGTGAACAACGGCTACCCGGGCAAGGGGAAGAGCGGCGGCCAGCTGCAGATCAGCGCGGCCCTGCTCTTCGATGTCTTCAGCCGCCATGAACCCGGTAACCGGCTGTTGGCGCAGGCCAGGCAGGAGGTGCTGCGCGAGCAGCTGGAGGTGGAGCGGATCGCGGCGGCCCTGGCCCGGCTGCGGGCCGCCACGGTGGTGGTGGAGCGCTCCCCCAGGCCGGGCCCCCTGGCCTTTCCACTGCTGGCCGAGCGGCTCAACAACCGCATGAGCAATGAATCGGTGTTGGAGCGGCTCTCCCGACTACGGGCCGAAGCGGAGCGGGCGGAGGGTCCCTAAAGGCCAGGTCCGCCGTTTGGGCTGATCGGCTAACGGCTACTCCTGCACCGAAGCCGGCTTCAGGCCTGCTCAAGGCGTTTCACGATGTAGGCCATCAGGGCCAAGGAGCCGGCCAGGGCGATCAGCAGGGCGATGGTCATCGAAACCGGTGCGAATCGGGGCATTATCAACGGCCTGCCCCTCGCCGGCTGACGCCATGGCCGAGCCCGCCGATTCTGCTCAACCTGCGGCTTCCGAACCGCAACCCTTTACAGGCGAGCAGCACCCAGGATCAGGGCTGGAGCCGGCCCGGGAGGGGCATTTTGGCTTCGTCTTCGTCTACGGAACCCTCAAACGCGGTGAAAAGAATCACCACTGGCTTGAGGGCGCGAGCTTTCAGGGCGAAGCGGAACTGAACGGGGTGGTCCTGCACGACCTCGGCCCCTTTCCGATGGCGGTCATCGGCGCTGGCCAGATCAGGGGTGAGGTGTATGCCTTGGAGGCCAACGGGCTCGCCAGGCTGGACGAGTTGGAGGGCTATCCCCGCCTCTACAACCGCCAACTGCTCAGCCTGGCGGATGGCCGGCGCGCCTGGGTGTACCTGGGCCGCCCCCGCCAGGTGCGCCATGCCCCCGTGGTGGCCGGGGGGCTTTGGCGCGCCAGCCGATGCTCTCTCCCATAGCAGATGAGCCTTAGCCAACGCAGCCAGTGCTGCCGATGCGTTAGAAAACGCAAAGTTGGATCAATCCCATGGCTCCCGCCGGCACCCCCAAAGCGTCCATGGCCAGCGCCCCAGCCCCCACAAAGGCGGCCAAGGGGCCAAGCGACCGCCAGCTCCATCTGGACCAGCTGCGCACCGCGGAACTGTTCAATGGCCGAGCCGCCATGATCGGCATCGTGATCGGTGTGGTGGTGGAAGGGCTCACCGGATTCGGCATCCTCCACCAGATCGGTCTGGGTTCCCTGGTGGATGGCTACACCGCCTGCCGCACCCAGTACCTGCCCTTCTGTTTCTGATCCCAGCGGACTCCGATCACCGCTAGCCCAGCGCTCATCCCAGCGCCACGACCCAGCGACCGGCGACCGCGAGAATCAGGGTCACCCCAGCCTGCACAAGCCAGGCCAATCTCTCCGGCAGGAGCAGCCTGCGCAGCAACACCACCGAACCGACCAAGCCCACGCCCACCGCCAGGGTCTGGCAGAAGCCGATCACATGCAGATCGGCACCCCAGCTCGGTAACCCCGCCAAAACGGCGGCCAAGCTCTCGTGACTTTCGCCAAGCCAGGACGACGCCAGCAGGGGGGCAGCGCTCACCGGCAACACTCTTCCAGCCTCCGCCATGCCCAGGGCCAGGTGGTGAGCGAGCATCACGCCCCAGAGCAGGGGCAATAGGGCGTAGAGCACCAGCCACGGTCGGCCTCGGCCCGGAACAAGACGGGAGGAGGCTTGGAGCACCGCCAGCCACAGGGCAGCGGGTAGGGCTAGGGCCAGGGTTGCGATCGCCAAGCGGGGAAGCAGGGGGCCTTCGCTCAGGGAGAACGCCGCCTCACCCTGAAGAGCAATGCCACCGGCCAGGGTCGCGGCAGCCGGCCCATGGCCGCCCGCTAGCGCCGCCACCGTTGCAGGCAGCCACCCCAGTAGCCGCTCCCAGTGGTGCAGGCAGAGGCCCCCCGCCAGCACCAGGATCAGACCCGCCTCACCGGCCGGGGGATCCATGGAGCGCTGCAGGTCGGCGGCGGGGGGGCGCAACCGCAGGGTTACGGAGCGGTGGGCGCAGGCCTGGGCGCAGGTGAGGCAGAGCACGCAGTTGCGGTTGTCGGCCAGGTGGGCCGGATGGGTGCCCACCGGGCAGCCCGCCGTGGCGTAGCCCTCATCGGCTTCTGCCGGGCCTCCCTTGAAGCAGGCAAAGCTGGTGCAACTGCCGCTGCAAGTGCCGATCTGGGCCCGCAGCTCACTGATCGCCAACTTGGCGAACAGACCATTCATGCCGCCCACGGGGCAGAGATAACGGCACCAGAAGCGCTTTTCAAAGGCCAACGAGCCCACCACAGCGCCGGCGGTGATCAACAGCAACAGGCAGCTGCTCAGCCAGGCTGTGTTCTCGAGGTTGCCCACCGCTTCCCAGAGGAGAATCGCGGCGAAACCGGCAGCGAGCAGGGGAGCCGCCCAGCGGTCGCTGTCGCCGCGAGGCCAACGCTGCGGGTGCCAGCCCAGGAGTCGTGCCAGCCGCTGGACGATCTCCCCCCACACCATGAACGGGCAGAAGGAGCACCACAGCCGACCCACCAGGGGATAGCTGAGCAGGATCAGGGGCCACCACCAGGCCCAGAAAAGATTGAGGCCGCCGTTATGGGCCCGGTCCTGCGGGCCCAGCCAGAGCCAGAGGTTCACCAGCACGAACACCCAGCTCACGACCCCAAACAGCAGGGTGTTCCAGAGGCGGGGCGAGCGCATCAGATTGCGCAGCTGCGGCTTCCAGCGCCAAAGCTCAAAGCGGGCACGGACCTGTTGGCGCCGCTCAGTCCAGAACACGTCCTCCGGCAACACCGGCGGCCGACTGACAATGCACTGGCGCAGGGCCCGGTCGATCAGCTGGGTGAGTTCGCGAATGTTGCCGGGGAAGTCGTAGGTCTGCAGCCGTTTCACCAGGGCCGCACTCACCTGGGGCGGGGGGCTCCAGCCCAGGCTGCGGGCCTTCTGGCGCACGCCGTAGCGCAACCATTCGCCCAGGTCCTGGCGACGCACCCGCAGCGGCGGCACCCGAATCGGCCGATCGATCGCCTCGAAGCCATCGAGGTGAGTTTCGGAAGTGAGGTAGATCCTGCCGCGGAAAACGTGCTCCACCCCGTCGGGCCCGAGCCAGCGACGCTCGAGGGCCAGCTCCCGCAGGCGGGGC
This sequence comes from Cyanobium sp., assembly GCA_040399305.1. Lineage (GTDB taxonomy): Bacteria > Cyanobacteriota > Cyanobacteriia > PCC-6307 > Cyanobiaceae > Cyanobium. Next base: position 5,283 of record JBBASH010000034.1, on the reverse strand, counting down.
AGCAGGGCTGGGTCCACCAGATCAACCTGGTCGATCAGCAGCCCGCCGGCGCCGAGGATCTCCAGGAGGGCCGTCCCGTCGGGCCCCGGCGCGAACAGCTCGGCCCCATCGGGACGCAGGAGGGCGCCATTCAGGCGGACCAGCAGCTGCTTGCGGGCCGCGGAGCCGTAGTGGATCAGGGCGGCAATATTGTCTTTTTCCAGGCCGGGCTCACCGCTGATCAGCACCGGCGCGCCGCTGGGATCGGCGGCGGCCAACCGGATCGCATCACGAAGTTTCTGGGCGTAGCGGCTGCTCCCCACGATCCCCCGCCGAACCCGGCCCCGCAGCAAGGGGGCGAGGCGGCGCAGGTCGGCCGCCGTGGGGTTGGCATCCATGAGCATCGGCCGGGCCCGGAGAACTGAATTCTGATCGCGAACCTTGGCTCATAGGAGCCCAGCCGGCAGGATCCACGCTGGCGGCATCATCAGGCTGCGCCTCGCTACCCACCAGACCCTGACGCTGGCAGCCAGTCTGGCGATGATGGATAGGCCTGCTCCACCGACCCCATGACCCTCACCCTCTACGGCGCCGCCCGCAGCCGGGCCTCGATGGTGCGCTGGTATCTGGAGGAGAAGGCCATTCCCTACGCGTTCGTGCAGCTCGACCTCAAGAGCGGTGAACACCGCCACGAGCCCTTCACCACCATCAATCCCTTCGGCAAGGTGCCGGCGTTGGTGGACGACGCCCTCGCCAGCCCCGATGGAGGCCCCCTGAAGCTGTTCGAGAGCGGCGCCATCCTGTTCCACCTGGCCGAGCGTTACGGCGAGGAGTTCGACCCCCAAGGGCCCGGCGGGGCTGAGGGGGCCGCCGCCCGGAGATCCCTAACGGCCCAGTGGCTCCTGTTCGCCAATGCCAGCCTCGGTCCGGCGATGTTCCAGCTGGAAGCGCGGCCGGAGGAGTTCGCCCGCCAGCTCGCCACGGTCGATGGGCTGCTGGCGGCAGGCCCCCACCTGCTCGCCGGCTCCTGGGGTGATCCCGGCTGGGGAGCGGCCGACTGCGTGCTGCAGTCGTACCTGGCCTACATCCCCCTCTTCTGCCCCCAGGTGGACCTGAGCCCCTATCCAGCGGTGCAGGCGGCCATTGAAGCCACCAGCAACAGGCCCACCTACCAGAAGGCGATGGGGGTGGGTTGAGCATCGGCTCCGGCCAGCACCCCTGGATCTGGAGGGGTCACCGCCTCGATCTGCTGGCCGAGCGGGCCGTGTGGGACCCGCACCAGCGCACGCTGCTGGTGGCGGATCTCCATCTCGGCAAAGCCGAAGTGTTCCAGGCCCATGGCGTGGCCCTGCCCAGCGATGGGGATGCCGCCAACCTCAATGCCCTGCTGGAGCTGGCCCAGCGCCTCCGGCCTGCCCAGGTGGTGGTGCTCGGGGATCTGATCCATGGTCGGGTGGGCATCACCGCCGAACTGCGGCAGAAACTGGTGGCCCTTCCCGAACTACTGGGTTGCCCGCTGCGGTTGATCGATGGCAACCACGAACGGGGCAGCTGGCTGGAAGGCCTGCCGCGGGAACCTTCCTGTGCCCTCGGCCCCCTTTGGCTCAGCCATGGGCCCGAACCCCGGCCAGGCCATCTCAATCTTTGCGGCCACCTGCATCCGGTGGCGGTGGTGGGCCATGGGGCCGACCGGCTGCGGCTGCCCTGCTTCGCCTATCGGCGAGGAGGCGATAAACGAAGCCGCAACTCCAACGGCGAACAACTGGTGCTGCCTGCCTTCGGTGACTTGACGGGAGGCCATCCCTGCTCCGAGGCTGACGGCCTCTGGCTGGTGGCCGAGGGAACCGTGGTTCCCTGGCGAACCCCGCGGCCCACCAACGGGCCTCACTGCCAAGCCGACGCTGGAACCTAACCGTTGGTCATCTTACTTCCGCCCAAGCCGCCGAAACGCTCGAGCAGCGGATCCGCAGCCCAGACCCCGGAAGGGGAAAGCCACCGTTTCAGCAGCAAACCTCGGCCACGACCGCGGCGGCGTCATCGCACACGCAAGCGTCTCTGGGCCCTGCTCCTTCCCGTGGCTGCCGTCGGAGCCCTTGTGGCGATCGCACCACCACTGCCCCAGGCCCCTGGGCCCGCCGCCAAGGCCCCCAGCGCCCAACCCCCTGAGCCCAATGGCGAGACGGCCGGTGCCTTCCGCTACTCCCCCGATGCCGAGGCCTTCAGCCTCGACATCGATCCCCGCGCCGTGCAGTTCGACCTGCTGGAGGGCTGGGACAAGGAGCAGGAGGCCTTCGCCGACGGCAACGCCCTGGCCTTCGTCTCAGGGCCGATGTACGAGCGCTATGGCGAAGAAGGCACGGCCTCCACCGTGCCGCTTGGTGATCTGAAGCTGGGCGGACGGATTTGGCGCGGCCCCAACCGCAGCGCGGCCCGCCAGCGGGGCTTTCTTGGCATCCGCAACGACGGACAGGTGGATTTCGGCTACGGCGAACTCACCCCCGAACGGGCCAACCGCTACGACACCTTCATCGGCGGCCTGCACAGCATCTACAACGACCTGGAAGAGCCCCCCGCGGAATACAAGGGGGCCTACAGCATCGGCATGGGGCAGCAGATTCGCTATTACCTACCCCGCATCCGGGTGATCTACGGCCTCCGCAACGATGGCCGGCTGGCCATCTTGATGAGCCGTGATGGCCTCACCCTGGAGCAGACCAAGGCGATGGCCCGGGAGAGGGGCTTCGTGGCTGCCTACATGCCCGACCATGCTTCCAAGAGCCGCTTCATCATTCCGGGCGTGAAGGGCTTCAGCAGTGAGGACGCCAACTGGATCAGCGGTGGCGCCACCAGCTTCGTGCACGTGCCCTACATGCTCCGGCTCAGCCGTCGGACGCTGCCCCTCTCGGGCAACCTGCTGGCGAGCCTGACCCCCCATCTGCCTCAGAGCTCCTGCGGCAACCCGATTCAATGTGGGGCCAACATGGCCAGTGGTGTGGCCGGCAGCCTCACCGATCGGGTGCTGGCCGGCTTCAACCGCCTGATGGAGCAGGGGGTCGAACCCCTGGCCCGGCTGATCTGGGCGCCGCAGTTGCAGCACCGCAATCCGGAGAGAACACCGCAGCGCTCTCCCCTGCGGGAGCCGGTGATCACCGCCGATCCCCAGCCGGTGCAGGAGCGTCAGCAACGGGACCTGGCGATCCGACGGGCCGAGCCCCGCGACGAACCTTGGGCCCCGAGCCTCCCCGAGCCCCAGGCAGAGCCCGTCAGGTCGCAGCAGCAAGCCCCCAACAGCACCAGCCCCGCTGCAACCGATCCCAACCCGGCTCCTGCTCCTGAGCCTCTTGCGGGCAGCAAGGATCAACCCGCCGGCCCAATGCCCCCCACCCCTGTCCCAGCCAACCAGGGAGAAGTTGCATCGCCGAAGCCTGCAGCAGCGCCTGCAGCACCAAGCCGTCCTGCTCTGACGGTGAGTGCACCACCTCCCTTGCCGGAACCCATGGCCGAGCAAGCCACCGGCTCCGCTCCCCGGGCAGCCCTGCCGGTGGCACCGCCACCGCCGCTCAGCCCACCGCCGCCCCTGCCCTGATGGCCAGGCTGGAGGGTTTACCCCGCAGCCGCCAGAGCCCGCACCACATCACCGCGGGTCAGCACCCCCACCGGGCGCCGCTCAGCATCCAACACAAACAACCGCTGGGTGGAGCGGTCGTGCAACAGCTTGGCCGCTGCGGGCAACTGGGTTGTGGCTTCACAGCCATGGGGGTGGGACCCCATCACATCGGCCACGGTGCTGCCCAGCACCTGGTGCACCTGCCGGTCCCACGCGAGCGGATTGCGCAGATAAATCACCGCATCGAGGAGCATCACGTAGGGCCCGGCATCGAAGCCGCTTTCGCGCACCATCAGGTCGGTTTCGGTGAGCTCACCCACCAACTCACCCGCTTCGCCAACCACCGCCAGACCGCTCACGTGGTGCTCGCTCATCAACTTCACCGCCTCCTGGAGGGGCGTTGCGCGCTGCACGCTGAGCACCGGGCTGGTCATCACCTCCGCCACCGACCGTTCCACCACCATCCCCGAATCCTGCCGTTGCGTTACCCCATTGTGCGGGCGGGACTGCCGCCCTGAAAGGCCGGCGGGCAGGATGGTCACACGCCTGAATCCGGTGGCCCCGCCGCCTGCTGTGCCCGTGGGAGTCCCAGTGCTGCGCCGTCTCGCCGACCTGCTCACCATCGGCCGGGCCCTGCTCGGACTGCCGCTGCTCCTGGCCCTTTCGGCCGGATACGCCGGCCTGGCCTGGGGGCTGCTGCTGCTGGGCGCCCTAAGCGATGCGGCCGATGGGGCCCTGGCCCGCCGCGCCGGCGGTGGTTCGGTGTGGGGAGCCCGGCTCGATCCCCTCACCGACAAGATCCTGATCTGCGCCCCCTTGCTCTGGCTGGCGGCCCGCGGCTTGCTGCCGATCTGGGCGGTGTGGGTGTTGCTGGCCCGGGAGCTGCTGATCTCCGGCTGGCGCGCCGGCCAGGGCAGCGGCGGTCCCGCCTCCCTGGCGGGCAAGGCGAAGACGATCCTGCAGTTTCTTGCCCTGCTGTTGTTGCTCTGGCCGGCTGACTGGACCCTCGGCGTGCCGGCCAGCGCGGCCGGCGGCTTCGGGCTACCGGTGCTGATGCAGGTGATCGGCTGGTGGCTGTTCTGGCCCTCGCTGCTGCTAGCGCTCAGTTCGGCTTGGGGCTACCTGCGGCAAGGACGGCTTGGGGAAGGAATTTGATGGCGGGAGAAGGGGGAGCGTCTCTGCAACGCCAGTAAGCACCCTTCTTTGCCGATCGATTCAGCGCAATCTCAAACTCCATGCACAGGGTTCGGCGTGATCGCGATAGGGGCTCTGCCGGTATCGCGATCAACCGGCCAGCAGGGCCTCGTCAGCTGAGAAATCGGGGCTGGTGGGCAGCCGCAGGGCGTAATCGTTGGTGTAGCTGTCCACCAGGGTGGCCTCCAGATCGAAGCCCGGCTCCCAGGCCAGCTCGCGCCGCACCCGGGTGATGTCGGTGAGGAAGTGGGCCAGGCGCAACGGAAAGGCCTTGCGGGCTTTCTTGTCGAGCCCGGCGGGATCGAAGCTGCGGATCTCCACAGCGGCAGGATCCTTGCCGGCGGCCCGAGCGGCGGCCTGAACTAAGCCACAGAAGGTGATGCCCTGGCGGCCGCTGCAGTTGTAGATGCGGTTGGCGGCGGCCTCAACCTCGATCGAGCGAGCCATCGCCGCCGCCAGATCGTTCACATGGCCCAGTTGGGTGATCGTGCTGCCATCCCCCG
>JBBASH010000033.1:0-34098 GCA_040399305.1 Cyanobium sp. | reverse complement strand
CAGGGTGGGCCAGTTTTCGTGTCGCCGGAGGACCAATTCCGGATGTCGCTTGACATCAGCGATGGCCGCCATGTGCTCCACTTCCGGCCCAGCCGCTGGGATCGATGGAGTCAGCAGCTAGAGGTGACGGTGGGGGAGCTGCTGCAGGATCAGCCCGTTCCGCTCCTGAAACGCCGGCTGGAGCTCAGCCGGGAGGAGGGCATCAAGCTCTGGGGTGAGAAACGTAAGGCGGGCTGGGCGCCCTGCAGTCCCCAGTGGTGATCACCAGCAATGCCAATACCGATTGATCCCCACCAAACCGGGCTCAGAACCGATGGCCACCTCCTTGCCGATCAGCAGTAGCCACCAGCCACGGCGTTATCGCCTGGTGGATCACCACGGCCAACCCCACTTTGAGCTCGATGAGCACTTCGACTCGATCGAGGAGGCCTGGTCGTTCGCGATCCGCTGGTGGCATCAGCAACAGCCCACTGGCGAACCAGCCACCCAGGTTGGGCTTGGTTTGAAGGTGAGCACCGAGAGCGGCAGCAGGCGCACTCTTCGCCAGCTGCAAGGGGGGACCTTGCAAAGGTGAGCCCGCAGGCCACTCACGCCGTGCGTAGGGGGCAATAGTTCCACTGCAGTTATCATAAAAGGGACCCACTGTTGCATCTCACTTGAAGAAGCTTGTTGGTCCACTGCGTAGAGCATTAATCTATGGCTTGACTAGCTATGCTGGACTTGTTCTGATCAACAACTCAGAACTGAAGCTGCCCAACATGTGGATCGCGTATCTACCAATGTTTATCGGTGTCTATGTACTGACGCAGTGGCTAGACAAGAAGCTTGGTGATTGAGTACCTCAGGAATGGGCGCTTATTCATCAATCGATGATCAGACCGAGTCTGCAGATCACACCCAGTCCACCGGAATAGCCTTCCAGCCGTCGCGATTCCACGGGACCATCAACGCCTCCAGCCCCCACAGCTCGGCTGCTGCCTCCGGCAGCAACCAGACCTCTTCCAACCCATCCATGGTCACCACCGGCATGCGGTCATGGATCTGAAGCAGCAGGGCATTGGGTGTGGTGGTGAGGATGCAGCAGATCTGGAGTTCGCTGCCATCTGGGCCGATCCAGTGGTCCCACAGGCCGCCCAATCAGAACGGGGCTCCGTCCTGGCGGCGGATCCGGTAGGGCTGTATCTAACCTTTGGGACCTTGGCTTGCCCCGTCCAGAGTTGGCGGGCGATCTGGCCGCAGCCTGAGCTTCAACACCAAGATCCAGTTCAACGGCAACCTGCTGGTCCGCAAGGCCTACACCGCCCAGCTGGGCCAGAAACCCGGCGATGAGTTCGAGATCAAGCTGGGTCCGCAAGTAGATCCAGCTCATCCCCTTGGGCGCGGCTGAGGAGGAGTGAGGGACTGCTGATGTTGAGCGGTTGGGGCAGGACAGATAACGGTTCCGCCTCACCCCACCAGTACCAGCTCCACTCTAAAGGCAGCGGGGGAGACGAATCAGGTCATCGGCAACACAACTCCATCAGCGAATGTGTCTGTCGGTCTCCACACCCTGCCTTTCATCAGCAGGGAATGGGATGGCTGTATGGGTAGGCCCAAGGGCAAGGAGCCCCAATCGTGTTGCACACCATTCCGCTGTTGGCCGCCACCTGTCTGACGGGATTCGCGATGCTGCAACTAGTGCTCAGGATCGTATCGTTTTGATCGGCCGTTGGCTGGGGCGCGATGCAAAACTTCGTGTGGTTCTGGCTGAAGCAGTGGATCCGGTTGCGCTATTCATCGGTTCCCTCCATTCGTCCTGATCGCCTGCAAAAGATCCTGGCGATGCAGCAGGCTGACGACTGGTTGGTTCTCGACGCCCGCACGACCGCCGAATTCAATGTGAGTTGCCTCCCAGGCGCGGTGTTGATCGGGGATGGGGAGGAGATTCCCCACTCAGGCCCGCTGGGCAATGCCTCGAGGGAGAGGCCAATCCTGGTGTGCTGTGCGGTGGGGGTGCGCAGTGCTGCCGTGGTGAAACGGCTGCGGGAGAGGGGCTTCCGGAAGGCCGTGAATCTGGAGGGAGGGCTGTTTGAATGGGTGAACCAAGGGCATCAGCTCGTGCATGAGGGCCTACCCACCACGCTTGTACATCCGTTCAATCGCTTCTGGGGTCTGCTCCTGAAGCCGCACCGATGAGAGGCACTGGCGTGGCGCCACTGTCGATCATCATTCCCACCCTGAACGAGGCCGCCAGCTTGGGCCGCACGCTGGCGAATGTGCGTGCCCTCGATCCACCGGCCCTCGAAGTGCTGGTGGTGGATGGCGGCAGCTGCGACGCCACCCGGGCGATCGCCACCGCGGCGGGTGTGGCGGTCATCTCCTGTGAATCAGCGGGCCGGGCGATCCAAATGAATGCAGGTGCGCGGCAGGCCCGCGGCAGCCTGGTCTGCTTTCTGCATGCTGATACCCTCGTTCCCACCGATCTGGTAGCGATCGCGGAGCGGGTGCTGGAGAACCGGGCCATCGCCGGGGCGGGCTTCGTGTCACTGATGAGTGGCGAAGACACCACCCGCTGGGGGATTTCGGCCCTGAACCTGCTCAAGACCCATCTAGCGCCCTTGCTGTTTCGCCCACACCTGTACTGGCGTGGACTGCGTCTGCTGTTCGGCGATCAGGTGATGATCTGTCGGCGGCAAACCTTCTGGGAGGTGGGTGGCTTCAACGAAGCTCTTCCGATCCTGGAGGATGGCGATCTCTGCCTGCGGCTGCTGAAGCAGGGACGCATCCGGCTGATCAACCGGGTGGTGATCAGTTCCGACCGGCGGGTGCAGCGCTGGGGCGCCGGCAAGGCCGCTGCGATCTATCTCTCAATCGGCTTGCTCTGGGGTCTGGGCATGCCACCGGCGCCCCTCAAGCGCCTCTACGAGGACATCCGCTGTTCAGGCTCCAGTCGTAGGGAAGAAACGCGACCCGGGGTTGATGAAGCGGTGCCGAAACCCCTTGCAGGCGGGGAAGGATGTAGTCGGGCAGGGAAGGCGCAACCGCCAGGAAATCAGCCTGGTACCACCGGAAGATCTTGCTGCAGTGCAGAACGCCCCTCTCGGCATCGAATCGCACCTTGGCGGGGTTGTTGATGAAGCGGGTCACATCCTGCTCCAGTTGCTCTTCCACCCCCTCCGGCGTGTAGGCCTCGTGGCGCAGCAGCGGACAACCGATGGAGGCGCAGACAATCGCGAAGTGAATGCGGGGATCAGCGGTGATCTGGCGCAGCATCCTGTTTTCGATCTGCGCCAGGCTGAATAACTCATTGCCAAGGCGATGCACGCGCCGCTGGAAGAAGCGGAGGAAAGCGATCCAGTTCGGTAGCCCCATCAAGGTGGGGCGAATCGATGCGATCGGATAAGCCGAGAGCACTGACTGGATCGTGAAAGCGTTGTAGAGGTTGATCCAGTGGGCGAGGTGATCCTCACGGCCGTTGGTTTCGCCAGATTGCTGGGCCAGCCAGCGGCAGAGGGTTTGGGGGTCGTGGGTTCTCCAGGCTTCGTAATCCACACGCCCAGCCTGGTCCACGTAACGGCGCAGGAGCTGATCCCAGATGGGGAGGTCGTTCATGGGTAGGCAGCTCCCGTTGAAAGGAGTGGGGCGCTCAACAGCGCCGTAGAACCTCGTGGCTGGCCGAATGCCAGGCACCGCTGGCGTCATAGCGCCAGATCAGACGCTCCATCCTGCCGGGGGCAGCAACCAGCCGCCCTCGAGCACAAACGCCTCGCGGTGGCTGGCCCGTTCCGGCAGGCGCTAGAACAAGCTATGCCAGACGACACCATGCCCGACAGAAAACAATCTCATGTGGTCGTCATCGGAGGCGGATGGGCTGGCTGGGGTGCCGCAAAGTCACTCTGCGAAGCCGGCGTTGATGTGACCTTGATCGATGGGATGCTCGATCCAACCGGCAGTCAACCAATCACAACCAAAAGCGGTAAACCCTTTGAGGCTGGAACCAGGGGCTTTTGGAAGGACTATCCCAACATCAATGCCCTCACAGAAGAGCTCGAAATAGGCAAGATCTTCACTGACTTCACAACCAGTGCTTTTTGGTCACCCGATGGATTGGAAGCAACAGCTCCTGTTTTTGGAGAATCACCCCAATGGCCAAGCCCCCTAGGCCAAGCGATTGCAACAATCAATAACTTCAAGCGACTTCCGATTCAAGATCGACTCAGCATCGCAGGACTTCTCTATGCCATGCTGGCCATGCTGGACCTCTATCGCAGCGACAAGGTTTTCCAGAAATACGATAATCTTAGTGCGCAATCACTGTTTATAAAGCTTGGCATCAGCGATCGACTCATCAATGAATTCTTGCGACCGATCTTGCTGGTTGGCTTGTTCAAGCCTCCCGAAGAGGTTTCGGCCGCTGTCACCCTGGAGCTCCTCTATTACTATGCCCTGGCACATCAAGACTCGTTTGATGTTCGTTGGATTAATTCAAAAAGCATTGCCGAGCAACTGTTTGAGCCTCTCAGTCGAAGGCTGATGTCTCGCCATCGTCTGCGCGTCCTTGGGGGAACCTTCGTGACACGGCTGAATGTTTCATCCGAGACGCAACGTATAAGCTCGATTGAGATTCAGAGTGTACAAACAAAAGAAGTCAGGGTGATTGACGACGTCGATGCTGTGGTTTTAGCGGTGGGTGCAAAAGGAATAAAATCCCTGATGTCTCAATCTGTACTTGTCGGGTAGCGGCTCGTAGAAGTGCGAGTGCTTGAGCATGTAGGCCACCGACTTCTGGGTGTTGCCCATGAACACCATCGAGGCCTCGGCGGTGAGCTGCTCGATGCCCCGCGAGAAGGTGCGGTTGGCCATGTAGTTCTTCATGATGTCGACCAGCGTCTTGTCGACCTTCTTGTCCTTGCCGGCGAACTCATCGAAGCAGATGCAGTCCCAGTAGCCCACCAGGCCGATCTTGCCGTTGGCGTTGCTCACGAACAGCTTCGGGGCGGTGCATCTTGGGAAAGATTGTATCGAAAACCTCTACGGGGCTCAGGCATGCCGCGAAATGGATAGCTTCTTTCCAAGTGCGCCTCCATGTCAGGGTCTTGTTCCCATGGTACCTCGATTAGCATCCAGTCGATGTCAATCATGTCTGCCTCCTTTGCGACTGATATACCTACTTGCCGTTCCAAATGAGATTCATACTTCATTGCAGCTGAGAAGTTCATCAAGGCGTTCATTCGTAAGTGATATGCTCCAGCATGCACAGGAAAAACAACAAACCCGATTCTTGCAGATGGACAGAGCAGCCGAGCAGGAATCTGGATATCCTTGCCTCCTGCATTTACGAGTGCCCAGTCAATCAATCTCTTCAGTTCTCTCATCTCGGCACGATAAAGCTTTGTTAGCTCGGCAAGAAGTTGATAGTACTGGTGCGGATTATCAGGCGATGAAGAGTGAACGATCTTCCCGCCGAATTGTGTGAGGATGGGAGAAAGATCTACTGATGCGTTGTCTATGCGAGTTCGCCCCAGAACCTCCATTGCAGTGTGATCGGGCAATCTATCGCCAGTATCCATAATAAACTGAGCTGCCAGTATCGGCTCAGGCCAATTAAGATCTGGTCTTGCAAGCAAGAGTTCTTGGCGGAATTCGAAATACTGCATCAGCTCTCTTGGCAACGCAAGAGTGTGGCACAGTTGATAGTAGTCCTGAATGTCCATTGTATGGACAAAACCTGCACGCTTACTTACATAGTGACGTTGGCCACGAATCTCAGCGGGAAGCGGGGAGTGAGCGCGAAAGAGGATTACTTGAATTATATTCTCAGTACAGCCGGCGAGGTCATGAGTATGCCCGCTCTGATTGAGAACTAGAAGGTTTGGCTCCCCGCGCAAAAAGCGCACTGTGTCAGCAAGTTGCCTACATGCTTTGTCGAGTACTTTGCGACGAAACCACGATGTCATCGAAGATTCGTCTGCAGGAGCGTTAGCCTCTCTCTCTTTCAACTGGAAAACAAGTGTCCCAGCTGGCATGGCTATCACATGATCTGCAAGTTCATATTCCTGTCCGCAAGCCGATTTAAACTTGTTGCGGTCAAACGAGAATTCCCGCAGAAAGAAGTGGCGATTGATTTCAGCCGTAAACTCCTCAAGAAGATTCTTCATAAAACCCGCTGCGGGCTTTTCGTCTGACTAACGCTCTAGATCTGAAGCGGGCCAGTATCTCTGTATAGATACCAACCCACGATCCCGTCTTCTGCATCTGGATGTTAGGTGCCTCACGTTGTCCCTTCATAAAGTACTTCCGCAAGATTCTTCGGCGGAGACCATAACCCAGATAGCGCCTTCTCGTATGTTCGGCAGAGTGCTACGACCTTTTCTTCCGTTCCGAACCGGAGCTTCTCCCTGTCGATCGTGGAGAGCTGTTCAAAGGCATTGTCACAGTACCCATACGTAGAAAGAAAAAGTCCGCCCTGCCTTGATTCTTTGGCTATGACATTCAAGAAGCTACGAAGTGCGCCACCTCCAACCCGATTCCCAGCGCGCCAATGCTTGATCTCGACGAGGTACTCGGCCCGCTGTCCCTTGACGGTGCACTCCAGTACTACGTCCTTACCGCCATCCTTGCTCGGTGGGGTCAGCGTGGTCAAGAACCCGAGTCCATCAAACACCTCTGCAATGGTCCTCTCGATGTCTCTCCATTCAAGCTCATCCAGAGCACGCGGATTCTTTGCTATAAGCAGCGCAAGTTTGTGACTCACGGCGCGTAGTATTGCCTTGACCTCTGCGCTTAGGGAACCTCTGGGCAACGAGGCCCGAAAGAGGCCCCAGAGCTGCAATTTGCTCGAAATGAACAATTCATAGCGCTTTTGAGACTGGATTGGCCTGATTTCGTCTTTATGGAGGCAGAGTCCTGCCTTTCTGAGGCATATTTCGCCCTCAGCGGATACACTATTCCCCCAGTCACGTACTGCATAACAGCCTGCGGCGTGCCATGAACAGGTTCGAGAGCGCTGCCAGCACATTCACTTTGCTACGGTTCTTGAGCATGCCCCGTAGCCGGGTCTTCTGAAAGCCGAACTGCCGCTATGGCCTCCGGCCGACTTCGTCTAGATCACCCGAAATGGGTGCTCCACCTTCGCGCGGATGTGCGCTTTGGCTGTTTCGACTAAATCATCCAGTCGTCCCTCCGGCGTGTCTGGCAGCACTCGCCGCTTTCCGGGGCGCATGGCGACGCGGAAGCCGATCCCCCGGCCTTTCATCTCGTCTCGCTTCTCAATCCCTTGGTAACCGGCATCTGCATAAACCACGGTTTCTCCGCCGTGCAGGAGCTGAGCAGCCGGGGTGAGGTCATGCACATGGGCAGCCGTGGTTTCCATTGAGTGGATGAGGCCGCTCTCGCTATCCACGCCGATGTGGACCTACCGCTTCGCGGGCCTGCGGCTACATCCCGAAGTACCACTGCTTGCCCTTGCAAGTCTGGTGCATCTCCGGATCCCTCTCCTTCTTCTCGTTCTTGGTGGAGCTTGGTGCGGCGATCAAGGTGGCATCGACGATCGTGCCCTGCTTCATGGCCATGCCATTGACCTTGAGGTGCGCCTTGACCACCTCAAAGATCTGTTGGCCGAGATCATGCTTCTCCAGCAGGTGCCGGAACGTCAGAATCACAGCTCTGGGGAGTAATCCAGGACAGCCTGCGAAAACTCAGGTAATCCCTGCAGTTTCAGGGTCATCAGATACTCATCGACGGTTTTCGGCGGGTTCTTAAGGCTCGATCGGTGCTGCCGGATCGCTGCGCAGACGCGTTCGGGGTCCAGATTCAACTGGTCGACCAGAAAAGGATCGGGATGGCAGGCGCTAATCCCGTGGGTCACCAGGACCTGCTCAGGGAAATCGCCAAGGTTGAATGTGAGAATCAGATCGGCTCCGCACTGGATGGCGGCAGCAAGGACATGGCGATCTTCAGGGTCCGGCAGGTTCAGGGCTGGGATGTGGTCCTGATAGCCATCGACCAGTGCATCGCGCACATGAGCATTGATCAGCGAGCGGGTGCGCTCCAGTTGCTGCCTGGAGAGATCAGGGCGGTTACGCAGCACCGCCCTGATCCACTCCTCGTGGATCGCTTCGCTCCAGCGGGCCCGATAGAGATCCGTGAGCGCCAGCCGCAGCAGCAGATCACGCAATGGCGCCGGATAGAGAACACAGGCGTCGTACAGGACGGTGAAGCGATTCACCTCAGTAGCCCATGCCCAGCTCTTGAGCCTGGGCGGCCAGCTCATCGAGGGCTGTGACCCGCTGCTGGTCGATGGCTTGCTTGTAGGCCATCAGGTCGTGCAGACGGATGCGCCGATGGGTACCGACCTTGCGGAAGGGAATTTCGCCCTGATTCAACCGCTCGATCAGGAACGGCCGCGACACGTTCAACAGATCAGCGGCTTGTTGGCTGGTGAGCTCCGCATGCACCGGCAGCAAGGTGACTGCATTTCCCTGGGCCATCTGCATCAGGATCCCTTGGAGCAACTCCAGGACCGCCGGGGGAAGGGCCACGGAGGCGCATTCCCCGTCGTCGAGCTCAAGGTTCACGCTGGCGCGCCGCAAGCCATGGGCGCCCCGGACCCGGGCCAGATCCCGCAGGCTGGCCTCAGCTGCCTCCATCACCTCGGCGCTGGGAGCCACGGGCTCGATGGAACCTGGGAGCGCCACGGCCATGGAGTTGAAAGAAGATCAAGCTCACCCACCCTAAACGAAACAAACGCAGCAAATGCAGTATCCGCAGAGGGCTGGGTTATCTCTGCTCAGGCCGATGCCGCTGATGAGCTCGCTTGATCTGGGTTGGTGTTCACCCCGTCAGCTCCAGCCACCACCCAGTTCCAACTCCCTCGACCATCCAGCGCCGGCCCCAGTTGCGCTCCGAATACCAGCGGTTCCTGCCGCTGCCGATGGCGGTGCTCACGTAGCCGCCGCCGACCAGGTCGGCCTCACCATTGGGGTCGTGCATCAGCACCGCTTGCCGGGTGGGATCCCAGCCGACCACCAGGCTCCAGTGGCCGCCTCCAGACGGTGCATTGACGGGACCCTTGTGCAGCCAGCCCACCGGTACCGGGACCCCAAGCCGCAGTTGAGCGATCAGCTGCTCGATCCGGCCGTCAGTGCGCAGCTCTGCCTGAATGCCCAGGCTCCGCAGGGTCTGGATCTGGGCTGCCCCATCGGTGGTGTCGCCATGGCGCTGCAAGAGGCCCAGGTAACGATCATCGAGTTGGCCTGCACCGGCCAGGCAGCCCGGCTTGAGGTGCGCCGCCGCCATCGCGCAGGTGGAGGAGAAGCACATCCGGGGGCCCTGGGCGCTGACGCTGTCGCGCTGGCAGAGGTAGGGCACCGACAGGGTGATCCTCTGATCGAACGGGCCGCTAGATCGGGGGCTCTGGGTTTTTGACAGGGTGGTGGCAGGGGCCATGGGGTTTTCAGCAGGGCCCCTAAGGGTTCCGAGCCCATCTCCTCGACCTCGCCCCGACCGCACTGCCCCTACCCCGGAACCCTCAAGGGTTCTCTGCAGGTGCCGCGATGGATTCCCGCCGGCTGGTGGTCTGGATCGCGGCCGGAATCCTGGGGTTCCAGGGCGGCACCTTGGTCCTCGATCTGCTCAACTGCAGCGTCCTCTCCTGGCTCTATGTCCGTCGGCATGGGTTGGAGCTGAGTACGCGTGCTCCGGCTACGGCTCAGAGACAGCTGGTGGGGGAGCCGCTGCCTACAGCGGCTGATGGCGGCCCTGAAGCGGCCCCTGCAGTTACCCCCTCAGTTCCTGAGCCTCAGGTCCGCCCTGCTCAGGTGCGCAACACCAGCTCCACAGCCACTCCCTCCACCATCTCTGCCCCGACGCCCTTTGATCCCACCGGCGTCTTCTGTGATCGGCCCCGCAGCCGCATTGATGCGGCGGTCAGCCAGGGGCTGAGCATCCTGGCCGGGTTGGCCCTGGGGGGATCTGGAGTTGGGGTCGATCCGACCCGGAAGCCCTGACCCTGATCAGTAGGAAACACACTGAGACGCTGGGTAGCCTTCCGCGTCCGCTGGAAGAGCTGCCGTCATGTGGTTGGAGACCGCAGAGATCAGCACGCGCCTCAGGGTCAGCAGGCAGACGCTCTGGCGCCTGCGCCGCCGCCGTTTGCTCAAGGAGGGGCAGCACTGGACCCGCAAAACTCAAGGCTGCCCCCGTTTCGACATCCTTTGGCACTCGCTCCGCTGTGAGCTCGCCCTGGGCCGGGTTCCCCACTAACCCAATCCTGCGGCCTGCAGCTTTCTGGCCAGCTCAATGAGCTCCGGCGTTACCCCAGCGGGTAAGGCAGGTTTTGCTTCAGCCGCAGGGATGGCGGGGGCTCCCGCTGTCCTTTGCTCCGGGTTGCGGCCCTCATCGAGGTCCCGCTGCCTCAGGAGGTGGGCCAGCTTGTGCTCAGCCCGCTCCTCGATCAGATAGCGACTGGCATGAACGGCTTCGCTGTGACCCATCGAGGCCGCCTTGACGGCCGTGGACCAGCTTGTCGTTGCTTTGGCCCGCAGCGCCCAGGCATGGCGTAGGTCGTAGAGCTTGCAGCGATCGCGTTTGGCCTTGGGTTTCGGCTTGCCGGGCAGTTGCCGCGGCTAGATAACCATGCAGCTTGATCGGGAGCTCCCGATCCTCACGGCCGCGGTTGCGCAGCCAATGGGCCAGATAGACCGACAGCTCACCGTTGTTGAAGAACTGCACGGTGCCGTCGTCGCGCACAGCGGTCTTGACCGGGTGGCGGCGCCTCAGCTCCGCGAGCATGGACTTCGAGTGGCTGTGATCGTTGAGGCGGTAGCGGCTCACCCACTCCCTGGGCAGCGGCAGAGCAAAGCGATGCCCCGTCTTGGTCTCGGCCCCATCCCCATGGCTCTCGAAGCTCCCGACCTCGATCACCTCCGCATCGGCCTCCACCTCCCCAGGTAGCCGGTCGATGTGCCACACCTCGTGGCCCCGCAGGCCGTAGGTGGCGATCACGGCCATCACCCAACCCCTCAAGGGCTCGCTTTGTTGGAGTTGATCCAACCAGGCCTCGATGTCATCGGTACGGGGGATGAAGCGTGGCGCGGGTGCGCGCAGCTTGCCGGCACTTTTCTTGAGCTGGTCGAGCCTGGCCCGCAATTCAGGCGTAGCAATCGCAATGCCGCGTTGAGCCAGATAATTCACCATCTGGATCACGCCATAGAAGCCCTTGCTGTTGTACTGCCGGCGGATCAGCTGACTGCTGCGGTCCTCCCGCCAGAGCTGCAGCGACGCTGGCGTGTACAAGCAGAACTCCTCCAGCGCTCTGGTGGTGGCGATCTGGTCGGCAGCAAAGGTGCGGCCGAAATAGCCGTTCGGCTTGAAGCAGGTGAAGGGATTGCGATCGCGCGCCTTGGGGCCCCCAGGCGCGATCCAGGCCTGGACCTCAGCGCAGATCTCCCCCCAGCGCTGGTGCATCTGGGTAGGGGCTTGGCCATGGGCGGCCTCCAGAACCTCCCAGCTCAGGGCCGGACCACCCCGGACGGCCCGCTCATGGGCCCGGAGAAGCAGTTCGGCCAGGTCCCAGCAGGCCTGGTCGTCATCCAGCCGAAAGGCGCGGGCGGCCTGTTGGCGCCGGGGCGGCAGGGTGTCGTACACCTGGATGTAGGGGCTTCTGGAGGCCTGCTTGATCCGGTAGCGGCAGCCCGCAGCCTGGAGGCGCAGCTGGGCCTGGCTGAACGTGTCCTTGGCACGCATGGCAGGGGGCGATCTCAACGCCAAAGTCTCGCCAAAGCGTGAGGAACTTTGTTCCTCAAAACCGCTACGCACGGGGTCGCCTGGCTACGGACTGGTACAGCTGCCGCACTGGACTAGCTGCTCCAAAAGCCTTGCCGCAACTGGCTTTTGAGCCAGAATTCAGGCTGTGTCTGGAATGGGTCGCCTGAGATTCGAGCTCAGGACCAATCGGTTAAAAGCCGATCAATCATTCGTTGAATCCCTTGCAGCGCAAGGGGTCAACTATGCGAGTCCCAAGCAAAGTCCCAAGCAAGTGGATAGGGGTAACCCCACTATATCCCGGCGGCGTTTTATGGCTGCAGGATGTGCATGATCATTGGCGACTTGCGCTACCCATGCCCGAGCCCCCAGGGCCAGCCCGGCGAGGATGCTCAAGCCCTGGCTGACGGCGGCATCGATGCGGCTACGGGGCCGATCACAGAAGACGCCGGTGGGATCAAAGGGCGTCGGGGCAGAGGTGGTTGGGGGAGTGGCTGTGGAGCTGGTGTTGGTCACCTGAACAGTGCGGCCCTGAGGCTCAGGGACTGAGGGGGGAACTGCAGGGGCCGCTTCAGGGCCGCCATTAGCCGCTGTAGGCAGCGGTTCCCCCACCGGCTGCTTCTGAGCCGTAGCCGGAGCAGGAGGGGCACTTAGCTCCAGCCCATGGCGGCGGACATAGAGCCAGGAGAGGACGCTGCAATTGAGCAGGTCGAGGACCAAGGTGCCGCCCTGGAAACCCAGGATTCCGGCCGCGATCCAGACCACCAGCCGGCGGGAATCCATGGCGGCACCTGCAGAGAACCCTTGAGGGTTCCGGGGTAGGGGCAGTGCGGTCGGGGGCTAAGTCGCAGGGATGGGCTCGGAACCCTTAGGGGCCCTGCTGCAAACCCCATGGCCCCTGCCACCACCCTGTCAAAAACCCAGAGCTCACGATCCGGCGGCACTTTCGATCAGCCGATCAGCCTGCAGGTCCCCTACCTCTGCCAGCGCGACAGCGTCACCGCCCAGGGGCCCCGGATGTGTTTCTCCTCAACCTGCGCGATGGCGGCGGCGTATCTCAAGCCGGGCTGCTTAGTCGGCGCGGGCCAACTCGATGATCACTACCTAGCCCTGCTGCAGCGCCATGGCGACACCACCGATGCGGCGGCCCAGATCCAGACCCTGCGGAGACTGGGTATCCAGGCAGAGCTGCGCACCGATGGCCGGATCGAGCAGCTGATCGCCCAGCTGCGGCTGGGGATCCCGGTCCCGGTCGGCTGGCTCCACAAGGGGCCCGTATCGGCTCCCTCTGGTGGCGGCCACTGGAGCCTGGTGGTCGGTTGGGATCCCACCCGGCGAGCGGTGCTGATGCACGACCCCAACGGCGAGGCCGACCTAGTCGGCGGCGGCTACGTGAGCACCGCCATCGGCAGCGGGAGGAACCGCTGGTATTCGGAGAAGAACTGGGGCCGCCGCTGGATGGTCGAGGGGGTTGGATCGGGCTGGTGGCTGGAGTTGGTGTGTTGAGCCTGGCTGGGCTTGAAATCCATGGAGGCGTCCCTGAGGGGGCGCCTTTTCTTTGGCGCTCCCCCTTGGTGGCCTCGATACGCTGACTGCCATGGCCAACCCGGGTGGATGGAAATCAGCAGCATTGGCGAGTTGCTCCACTGGTCTTACGCCAACCTGGCAATGGCACACCAGGCTGTGACAAGCGGCGCCAAGAAGTATGGGAGAACCCAATACATGGTTCGTGCTCGTCTCTACAAAGGACTGAGGGAGAAACGGCTGAGCATTGGCCCCTTGGCCGACGATGAACGCCTCAAGATGGTGCTTCCTCAGGCCTGCTGCTATTGCGGCTCGCCCAACAGCCTGACGGTTGACCACCTGATCCCGACCAAGCGAGGTGGTGCCAATGCAGGTGACAATCTGGTCTGGGCTTGCCGCTCGTGCAACAGCTCAAAGGGAGCCCGTGATGCTCTGGAGTGGTTGCACGGAAGGAATCAGTTCCCATCGCTTTTGTTGCTGCGTCGCTACCTGAAGTTGGCGATTGAGCTCTGTGAGCAACAGCAGATCATGGATCAACCAATGGAGCAGGCCCCAGATCTTCCCTGCTCCCTGGCAGCGATACCCCGCTCGTATCCATCGCCCAGTGAGTTACGGCTATGGGTGGTTGATCTGGATCGTTCGCAACAGCCAGCGGCTGGCTTGTGACCTGCAACCCCCAAGCTTGGGGAATGAAACCGGCCGGGATACCCCGGCCGGCGGAGGCCGAGAGCCTCAGATCACCGACACCGTGGTGCCAAAGCGGCCCTGCAGCTTGCGGGCGAGGGCATGGGCGCGGGCCATTGGCATATAGCGGAGCTTCTTGATCGGCTTGCCGCGGCGGCCGACGGGCTGGGTGATGCGCTCGTGGCCATAGGCCTTGATGCCATCGGGATAAATGTGCATGACCAGGCAGCGGATTTCGCAGCGGGGAGCTTTGCTGATCGCCATGGAGGAAGGGGCGTGGGACGCCACCCGGTCGCCCGGCCCCCCGGCGGCTGCAAGGACTGCGTCGCACCAACAGGTGCGCCAACGGGAAACGCAGCCCGGCCCGATCCTTGTAGCCGCTGGGGGGTGGGGCATGGTGCGGTGGAGCCCACGCCGGTTCCGTGGCGATCGAGCAGTCATCAGGCACCCGCTGCTGTGAATCAGGGCCACAACTTCCAGCGATGACCGTCGGTGCTGCGCGCCGGTCCCCTCCAGGCTGCGCCCCTGGGCAAGGGCTGACGCAAGTCGGCCAGGGGCCGACCCTTGCCGGGCGGGGCGGCCATGGGAAGGGCCCGCCGCTTCGCCCGGGGTCTGTTGTGGGGGGTGATGCGCTGGCGGTCGCAGTCGCCGTTAGGCGCTGGTTGCTGGGGCCTCCGCTCACTCAGTAGTCGTCTGGAAAGAGCACGGTCGTGATCGGCCCATCACCCTCACCGCGGATGTCGTTGGTGATCACCCAGATCGTGCCGTGCTCGGCGGTGGAGTAGCTGGAGAAGAGGCGGCCGTCGCCCGTGCGGGCTGCTTCCTCGTTGGCGGCCTTGTCGTCGGCATCGAGGTCGCCCCAATCGCCTGTGGCATGGCGATCGAGCAGGGCGGTGATGAGCGAGTGGGGAACGTCGGCGGCCACGGCGGCGGTGGCCACCACTCGGCCGAGGTGGTGGAGCATGGAGCTGGTGGATGAAGGGAAAAGGCGGGACCAATCAGGCCCCGCCGCAGTTGCGCGAGTCTGCTCCGATCAGGCGGTGCGGGCCTGCTGGTGTTGGCTCTGGAGCTGTGGGCTCTGGAGCCTGCCAAGAAAGTCCTCAATCCAGAGGCGATGGCGCTGCTCGGTGATCAGCCCAGCAATGGAGGGGGTGGAGTCGGGCACCTGGAAGGCACTGCGAAAGGCGCGGGAGAAGGCAGCCAGCTGAGGCGGCAGCAAGGCCCGGATGCGCTCCTGCAGGGCGGCGATGGTGGCTGGATCGAGGGCGGCCTCGTTGGCGGGGCTGGTGGTCCCGATAGAGGCGCCGTTCGCCGCCGGTTGGGGCCTGGCGATGGCCGCGGGGGTCGTGGAGTGCCTGGTGCCGTTAGTCCCCTGTCCCTGATTCCGGGGCGGTCCATTGAAGGCGGCTGCGATCGGATTGGCCTGCGCCGTGGTGCGCCGTGATGGCGCTGCGAAGCTCCCCACCTGATGGCTGGGCTGGGAGTGTCCAGGAGCCTGCCCATTGCGCTGGATCAGTTGCTGGCCATTGCCCTGGGAGGGGTTGTGGCTCCCACTGGCGGTTTCCCTCCCCGCTGGGTTGCCCCCGCTCACCTGCCGCTGGCTCTTGTCGTAGAGCGCCAGGCCAAACGGGTTCCCAAAGGTCATCAGGGCGCGTTTCATCGCATCGGTTTCGGCCTCCTTGATGGCCGATTCATGGGCCAGGCCCAGGTCGGTATCGATGCCATGGCCGGCGCCGGTCCCCTCGCGGATCAGCAGTCCGTGGATACCAGCCGAAACGGTGATGCGCACCCGGGCTATGTAGGTCACGCCCCATCCGCTTTTCTGCTCCCGGCCTGTGCCCCTGGCGCCGATCAGCCGTTCGGCCTGGGCGATGCAGCGAGAGAAGAGGGTCTGGCGCTGCCAGCCGTCAAAGCCAAAGATGCGGTTTGCCTCGCTGATCACCACCCAGCTCTGGAGGTAGTTGACCTTGGAGCGGCCCTGCTCGCGGGAGGAAACCAGGGCACGATCGAGGGGAGCCGAGAGTGCTGCGATCTGGGAAGCGCTGAACGCTGCAGGCGTGGCCGGATTGGCCTGGCTGGTGGGAGTAGAGGGGAGCACGGGAGGCGTGGTCGTGGGGGCTGGCTTGGCGGCTGGTGCGGTGCCAGATGCGGCCGGTGTGGCGTCGGTCTCGGCGGCCACGGTCTGGCGAATCAGCTGCAGGGCCGAGGAGGCATTGCGGCTGGTGGTTGAGCGAGCGGGGGTGAGGGTGGTGGTCATGGCAGATGAAGCGTGTAGCGGTGGGCGTGAACAGGTGGGCCCCTGGCTGGCGAGCCGAGGCCCGATGGGCTCTCAATGGATGGACCAGTGGCGGCGCTTGAGCAACCGGGCACCGGGCACGGCGGAGGCGGCCAGAGAGAAGGCCAACGGAGCGGCCTGCTCCTGAGGAAGGCCGGCGGTGGCCTTGGCGATGGCGGCCTTGATTCGCTCCTTGATCGAGCCCTTATCCGGGCTGCGGGAGGTGCTGAGGGTCACCAGATCAGCGGGCAGCGCCTCGGGGTCGTCGATGACGATCGAATCGGCGGTGCGGCTGGTGAGCTTGTGATCGAGCAGCCGGAAGCTGGTGGCGCCGGGGGAGAGGCCCGTGAGCACTGCGAGAAGGGAGGATTCGAGCGAATCGGCGCGGGAGGCCTCATTGCGGGCCAGCGCCGTGAACCGCTTGGCCTGGCCTTGGTGGTAATCGGCATCGCCGCGCAGGCGGCCGATCACCCAGCAGACGGCATCGGCCTTGCGCTCCAGGTCCTCGCGGTGGCCTTCTTCTGCGGCGAGGCATTCCTCCAGATCAGCGACGGCAAGGGCGTGGTCGTCGGTGTCCTCGGTGTGGAGGCGTTCCGCCAGCTGGGCGATCCAGCGGGTTTCGGCCTGGAGCTCGGCGCCCAGCTCCCAGAGGGAGGGGCCGCGGGGCGCCTCTTGGGGCGGGGCGGTGATGGGAATGGCGACAGACATTGGGAAGCAGGATTGAGGTGATGAAGGTGTGGTGTGGCGAGTGACCAGTGCCCCAACGCATCGGGGGCTATGCCCCCCCTATGCGACGGCTAGATCGATCAGCTCGATCGGAAGGGGCGAACGCCCCTGGAGGCGGTGGGCTTGATGGAGCAGGG
This sequence comes from Cyanobium sp., assembly GCA_040399305.1. Lineage (GTDB taxonomy): Bacteria > Cyanobacteriota > Cyanobacteriia > PCC-6307 > Cyanobiaceae > Cyanobium. The sequence goes on along the minus strand of JBBASH010000033.1, from coordinate 17,010 downwards.
AGGCGGTGCCAGCACCACCGGGGAAGGCGATCACCAGGAGGCCTGCGGATGGCTGCCCTGGAGAGGGCCCGGCGGTGGCGAGCTGCCAGGCGCGCTGCAGCATCTGGCGATTACGCACCGGCCCGGCGCCACGGCCATAAAGGCTCCACTGGGGGCGGAGGATTTCCACGGGCCAGCCGAGGCGGGAAGCGGCCTGATCGATGGCGGCATCGGCGCCGCGCGCACCGCCATGCAGGAGGCACTGCACCGGGCGGCCAGTGGCGGCCAGGCGGAGGGTGGTGGCGACCTGATCGGAGGGCCAATCGAGATCACGGCCACCACCAGCCACGATCACCAATGGACGCAAAGATGAAGCCTGCAAAGGAGATGGAGATGGCGCCAATGCGGCGGCCAAAGGAAAGGAAACCATGGGCCTAAAACCAAACGAGCAGAACGAAGAACAAGCACCGGGAGAGGGCTCCAATCGGGCCGCCCGGCTTGGCTTCATTGTACTAGTACAGGCGCACTATTGGCAAGACCAAAGCGCTTGCGGTGAGCTCATTTTGCGGAACTTTCTGGCAGAGAAGCGGGACGCAAAACGCCGGCCTTACGGCCGGCGGGATGGCACCAATCGCGGCCGACTGGATCAGCACCAGGGATCAAAAATGGCCGGCCTGAGCGACGGCCCAAGCCAGGCATCCAGCAGCGCTGGCGACACCGAAGGGCTCCAGCAAGCCAGCGGCCACCTCCTCGATCCCACAGGCGACGGCGGCCACCGCAGCCGCGGGCAAACCGCCTCGCCATCCAGAACCCGATGCCACAGCCCCCGGCGGCGGCGAGAAAACCCCAACCACCCGAGCGCAAGGGTGCGGCACAGCCGCACTCGCGTAGCCCTTGCGCGGGGTGACACGCTCCTCCACCGCCGCCGTGGCCTGCGGCTTGCACTAATGCGGCCCTCCCCCTCAAGCGGCTTTTCCCAATGGGCGCCTGCGCCCTGTCGGCAGCGAAAACCGATCAACCCAAGCACTGGCCGGCCAAGCAGCGCCACCACTGGCGCCAAAGCGCATCCCCCTGCTCACCTGCCATCTGCATCAGGGGCTGATCGCCCACGGCGAGCACCTCACCCATCGCTGCAGCGGCTGGACCGAGGACCTGCACCGCCAGCGGGGCTGGGCGCCTGAGGTGGCTTGAGCGGTAGAGCGAGCAAACGGCCGCCGCTCTCGCCCAAGGAGGCCTAGCTCAGCGACGGCCGCCAGGTGCTCCACTTCCGGCCAAGCCGCTGGGATCTGTGGAACCAGGGACTGGGTTTAACAAGTCGGATAACCTCTTGATTTACTTGCGATGTGACACTAGTTCTTCGACCGAATAGAAGCCCTGCTTGAGAAAGTGGACGAACATGGGCTGAAAGCCGAGCCTTTCTGCTGCGCCGTCCTGTTCATTGTAGAAAGCCCTCAGAGTCTCGGTTGTCATTTCATATGCAAGGCAGTCTTCCTTTGTGTCAAATGTAGTCCCGTCATTTGCTGTGTAGGTTTCCCTCATCCGAGTCCGCCTCCATTTCGACATGCCGAATTATGTTAGCTGTGGCAAGACCAGCAGAGGCAATTCATTCGGGGCGGTGAGGCCGAATGGTTTTTGGTGGCTGGAGAAGGGACGAGGCTCGGCCGGAACTGCTCATGCGGAGCCAGCAGCGCCGGCCACCTCAGTACCCTGCAGTTACGGCTGGTGAAGGCGGGGGAGCTGCCTGGTGATGAGGAGGATTTTGTAGATATTGACGATTAGTTGGTTCATTCCAAGGCGAGTCTCGATGACTCAATGTTTTCGACGTGAACGCCCTGGCTGGGTTCATATTGCTGGACTGACTCCTTGTCAGATTCCCTCAAACTCAGCGAAGAAATCCTCGTCGAGTCGGTGCACTTTATAGACTTGCTTGACAGAGACGCCAACCCCGGCGTCCAGCATCAGCTGAGTTAGTCGGCTGCCATCGATCAGCACGATTCTCTTGTCGATGAGACCTTCGGCGTAGTCTCGTGCTTCACGGCTAAAGCTTGATGTCGTAAGAAAAACACCTTTGTTGGCACCCACCCCGCCCATTGCGCCATAGAAAGCCTGAATCACGGGGCGACCGATCGTCTGCTCCTGATATCGCTTGGCTTGGATGTAGATGCTTGCGAGTCCAAGGCGATCCTCATGAATGCGACCATCAAGTCCGCCGTCAGGGCCCAGTGCTACCCCTCGCCGTGATTCCGGTCCCACCCCATAGCCGAGGGCACCAAGGAGCTGCAGAACAAGAGCTTCAAATGCTGCTGGGCTGATTGTCTTTACCCGTTGCAGGAGATCACCGCGCACATCGGCCTCTAGTTGCTCAATGCCTGCAGTGATGCGCTCCTCAGGGGTTGCCTCCTCATCTTCAACTGCTGTAGAGAGGCCTGCATTGTCAGTGCTTTCTTGATCAGAGCGCCGAGTGCCCCAGGCTTCTTCCCATCCAGGAATCAGACGAAGACGGCTCATGGTTATGGGTACGTTTTCGCTTAAAAGCTCACGTCCGCAATCGCCGAGCTGCACCCAACCTCGACGAGGTGTCGTGAGGGCCTGACACTTCCGCAGATAGGTGGCCGCCCAAAGGCTTCGGTTTCGATAGCGGGGTTGCCCGCTGGGAATGGTTTCGGCGAGCTGCTCTTCGCTGAGCCCCGAGCTTGCCATCATCTTCTCAATGATCTCTTTCACTGAATGGGGCTCACCATCAGCACAAGCCTCGAGCATCGGCCGCATTAGTTCGTGGAACTTGGGAAACGGCTGGCTGCTCATGGGGATTCGCGAATTTGCTGAGGCACACCACTGGTGCAGTTTGCCTTACACCAACTCCTCGCCCCCGATACAGCCAGCAGGTAGTCCGCCACCACCTCCTGCTCCACCCAATCCGGCATCAGGTCCTGAAATTTGCTCAGTCGGTAGTTGGGCAGAGACGCCGCGACATCCTTCCAGAGCTTGGCGTCATCCCAGACCTCCGGAGTGGACAGGCGCTCGATGGCATCCTGAAAGCGCTCGGGAGTGATGCCCTCCCCTTTGGCCTTGACGAGGATGTTGTCCGTGGTGATTTTCCAGTCGCCGCCGACGGCTTCCAGTCCATAGCGGAGGGTGGCGTTGATCTTGCCGCCAGCGAAGGTCCACCAGCGCACCTCTCCCTCTCTGACTTCGATGCCGGCGCGACCGGACTGGAAGAGCGGCTGGATCACCTCGCGTTTCTCCTCGAGGACAGCAGCGGCCTGCTCATCGAGGTAGGGGAAGGCTGTGGAGGAGAGCAGGATGTCGCGCATCTTCTGGCACACCTCCAGGCCGAGGAACTGGGGGATGTAGCCGCCCCAGGTGGGCTGCTTGCCGCGTGGGGCAGGATCCACGAACACTCGACGGTCGTCGTGCTGGATGCGCTGCACCACCCAGCCTCGGCCGCCGAGCAGAAAGCTGCTCACCCCGTCGACCAGGCGATCGACGAACTCCTGTTGCAACGACCCCAGTGGTTGGCCGGCGCTGGTGACCACCGTGTAACTGACTGGGCTGGTGAACACCGCGAAGAGCTCCATGAAGTTCTTGCGGCCAAAGCGCTTCTCGGCTTTGGGGCCGATCACCAGCTGACCTGAGGCCTCCCGCAGCCCGCCATCGGAGAGCAGCCAGCGGATGAGGCGATCAAACTCCGTCCGGCTGATCCCCGAGAAGTCCGGCACGTTGGAAAGGTGAGTCCAGGCTTCTTCTTGGCTGATGCCACCACCAGCCAGGGCCATGGTGAGCAGCTGGTGGATGAGCACGGGCCAACAGCGGTCCTGCACTGGCACGGCCTCCACCCAGCCCTGCTTAGCCAGCTCGGTCAACGCCGTGGCCTGCAGCACGCTCTCGCTGGATTCGCAGAAGAAGGTGGTGTTGGCGGCCTGGCCATCCCGCCGCCCGGTGCGGCCCATGCGCTGCAGGAAGGAACTCACCGTGTCGGGGGCATCGGCCTGCAGCACCCGATCGAGGTCACCCACGTCGATGCCCAGCTCCAGGGTGGAGGTGCAGACGATGCAGGCACCGCTGCCATCGGCGGTCCCCCGGTGGAACGTCTCCTCGGCGAGCAGGCGCTCCTCCTTGGAGACGGCGCTGTGGTGCACGAACACCGTGGTGCCGGCCCGCCGCATGGTTTCGGCCACCTTCTCGGTGGTTGAGCGGGACTGGCAGAAGAACAGGCTCTTCTGGTCCTGAGCCATCCGCGCGGCATCACGGGCGAGCAGGCGCAGTTCAGGCCGATGCACCACCAGCAGTTGGCGGCGGCTTGCGGGTTTCGGTGGATCGACCACCTGGCCTGGGCGCTTGGAGGAGCCCTGCAACCAATGGAGGATCGCGTCGGGATTGCCCACCGTGGCACTCAGACCGACCCGCTGCAGGTCATGGCGTGAGAGCCGAGCGATGCGCTCCAGCACGCTCATCAGGTGGGCGCCACGGTCCGAACCTGCCAGGGCATGCACCTCGTCGATCACCACGATCCGCAGGTCACCGAAGAGCCTGGCTTCATCCACCCGTTGGGAAACGAGCATCACCTCCAGGGATTCGGGGGTGGTCATCAGCAGCTCGGCCGGCTCCTTGAGGAACTTGCGGCGGGACGAGTCGTCGGTATCGCCATGCCACACGAAGCGGCGCAGGCCCACCATCTCGGTGTAGAGGCCGAGGCGCTCGGCCTGGTTGTTGAGCAGGGCCTTGATCGGCGCGATGTAGAGGGCACCGACGCCGTCGGGAGCTGACTCCACCATCTGGGAGATGGCGGGGAACATCGAGGCTTCGGTTTTGCCGCCGGCCGTCGGCGCCAGGATCACCGCGTTGGCACCCGCTAGCAGAGCTTCACCGGCCTTCTCCTGCACCGGACGAAGACTGCTCCAGCCCAGCCGGGCGACGATCGCTTCCTGCAGCCGGGGCGCCAGTCGGGAGAAGACGCTCATTCCCAGCCTCCAGCCAGCAGCCGAGGGAGCCTCACCACACGTCTTCTGTGAGGATCAGCTCAGGGCCCTCAACTTCGCCATCAAGGGGTGCTGCGTCGGTTGTTCCGTCGAGGCGTTGCTGTTCCTCTGGGGTGAGCGCCGAAGTGCTGATCTGGCTGGGATCGAACCCGTAGAGCTCCATCGGCACGTAGTCATCGTTCTCCTCCACCAGGTCGAGCTGGGTTACGAACTCGCGCAGGAACTGGCGCGGGACCACGCCCACATCGCCGCGGAAGCCCTTGGTCACTTCCGCCACCAGACGGTTGATGAAGTCGAGGCTCATCCTCTCCTCGAGCTCAGGGCGCGTGGCCGAGGGGTAGAGCTCCCGTAGGCGCAGGGCCACGGAGCGCAGGCGATCGGCATCGAACGGTGTCAGCTCCAGCTGGGGCTGCCGCAGACTTGCATAGGGGCCTTGCTTGCTGAAGCTGATGCGACGATGCAGTGGCTCCAATCCGGCGACGCCATAGCGGGTGTCGAAGAACTCGGGAGTACCGGTGAACAGCCAGAGCATCCCCGGATAGGAGCCGGCCGCATCGGCAATTTGACGGATGCCGTTGAGCGACTTGTGGCGGGAGTCCGAGCGCATGCGCAGGATCGTTTCCGCCTCATCAATCACGATCAGCAGGCCCTTGTAGCCGGCGGCTTTGACGATCTCCAGCACGCCGCGGAGGTAATCGAGGGCATCGCGGCTGCCGATGTCGCCCTTGATTCCGGCCGCCTTCTTGGAGGCGGCAGCGACGTTGCCACTGCCGCAGAGCCAGGAAATCAGCGCACCGGCCTCTGACACCTCACCCTCTTGCTTGAGACGGAAGATGGTCTGGATGACCCGGATGAAGTCCTGCGGCGCCTGCCCACCGGTGAGGGACGCCAGGTCGGCTTCCAGCCGCTGCTGCACTTTCTCGTCGAAGTCCGCGGCGTCTTCGTCTTCTCCGGCGGCGATCAGGGCGTCTTCCACCCGAGCGATCCAGCGATCGAGGATGTCGCTGAGGGCACCGCGGGGGCAGGTGGAGGTGCCCAGCTCGGTCATCACCTTGCGGTAGACGTCATCGAAGCGGTGGAACTTGAGGTCGTTGTCGGAGACGACGACAAAGCTGGTGGCAAAGCCCCGCTCTTTGGCATCAAGCAGGGCCAGGCGAGCCATGAAGGTCTTGCCGCAGCCATAGCCACCGCGCAGGAACTTGATCGTGCCCTCGCCGCCACCGGCGAGCTCTAGCTGGCGGTGCAGCTCGCCGCGCTGTTTCTCGATGCCCACGGCGAAGGTATCGATGCCGCGCTCGGGCACCAGCCCCTTACGCAGCGACTCGAAGACGTGCTCGACATCCTTGGCGGTCAGGGTGCTCATCAGCTCTGCTCCTTCACGTAGCGCTTGACCTCACCCACCACCACGACACGCACGGAGAATGGCGCCCTGCTGGCCAGGTCGTCGACCTGGACGGAGAAGCGCCGGGCCGCTCGGGGGGAGCCCAGCATGGCAGCCACCTCCGGCTCGGTGATCGCGCCGTGGGCCGCCAGGTGGGCAAACAGCTGGCGGATTTTTTCATCCTCGGAAAGGTCCACCAGCCACTGCGGCATCGCGCTGTCCTGCAGGGTCGTCGTCGCAGGCGTTGGGGCCTGCTCCATCACCTCGGATTGACGCTGCGGGGCGGTGGAGAGGGCACTCACCAGGAAGCGGGCGTCTGGAATGCAGGGAGTCACATGGTCAGTGGAGCTGGGGTGAAACACCTCGACCCGCACCTTCTCCTGGCTGCTGCCGCGGAGGCGGAAAAATAACTCGAATGATTCGCCAACCGGGGCCTTGATAAGGCCTTCACTCACCGTGGCTTGGCCCCGGGCCTGGGCCAGCTCCACCTGCAGTTCAGGGTCGTCTGGGCACTGCAAGGCCAGCTCAATGCGGTTGCGGCTGCCGAAGGCCAGGGCAAGCTGGTCAATTGTCTTGACCTTAATGACGAGACAGAGGTAATCATCCAGCGCCTGTCCTTGCTGGGCTTCGATCCGGAAGCGCTGGGTCGACCCTCCGGGCTTCTCGCGATGTTGAATCGTGAGCACCGGAATCAGCCGCTCCTGGAGGCTGTTACCGCCATGCACGAAGCGCATATCCTGTTGGTTGGTCGCGAACACAGCGGTGTCCTTGGGCATCATCAAATGCCCCTCCACGCCCTGGTAGCCAAGATCCGTTAGGGCCACGCGCACTTCCCCGTCATGATTAACGGCATGGGGGCGGATGACGTGACGACGGCTGGGTGTGGTCTTGGTGCCATGGGATCGCACCGCCGCAGCCAGGCCCTCAAGCAGTAAGAAGCCATGATCGGAGGTGATCACGAAGTTGCGGACGCCAGCGCTGCGCAGCCGTTGCCAGGCAGAGCGGAGATCGCGCAGCACCCGAGCGAAGACATCGAGACCCACGCCCTTCTCGCCAGCGTCATCGATTTCTTTGTTGTGAATCATCAATAGCCGAGCCTGGTCCACCTTCTTTCTGAGGGTTTCGGACTTGAGGTTGATGAGTTCTTCAAGGCTGATTTTCTGGGCCTTAGCGCCTGGGGTGCAGGCCTGCATAGCGCGCAGACGGGTGTCGGGGTTGGTGACCAGAAACTCTCCAGCACGGAGCCCCTGAATGGAACCGCCATCGCTGGAGGAGAGGCTGGGGCTGAGGCGTCCTTGGGAGACCACCGGCGCCAGCACGTTCATGCCCACCGCAGTGATAGTGGGGAGCTCCGCGAGCCTTGCCTTGAGCTGCACGTTAGAGGCTGGCAAGTCCTGCAGCTGCTGGAACAGTTCAATCGCCATCTCGTAGCGGAGGGCATCCACGAGAAATACGGCGCAGCGCTGGCTCTCGCGGTTCAGGGCATTGCGCAGAAGTGGTTCCACTTCCTCGTGGAACAGGTAGCGCTGCTGTAAGGAAGGCTCGGGAAGGAACCCATGCTCCTTACAGAGAACATTGAAGGCAATTGCCCAGCGGTCGGCCCACTGTTGCCAGAGTTGGCGCAGGGCATCGAGTTCCACCAGCAGCCGCTCGAATGCCGGGATCTGGGGCGCAAGGGCTGTGAGACGGCGCTGCTCGAGCAATCGGTGGGCCTGATCAACGGCGGCGCCGCGCTCCACGTACCGATCCACCGCCTGCTGCAACGACGGCAGGTTGCGGGGTAGATCGCCGGCGTGGTGGATGGCCTCGCCGAGGCGGGCGGCGGCGGCGATCAGCTGCCAGGTTTCATGCCGGGCGGGATCCTGCTGCAGCCAGAAGGAATCGCTCTGCTGCTTGCCATCGCTGCTCAGGCGCTGGGCGGCCCATTGGGCGGCGCTGCGGAACTGGCGATGGTGCAGGGCATCAAGGGCAGCCTCCAGAACCGTGCTCTCCTCAAAGCGGAAGGTATCGATTCGGCCCAGGTCTTCCGCTTTGGCCAGCTGGCGTTCCTCGCTCAGCAGCAGCTCGGCTTCATCGGCGGTGCGCTGATAGAAGGCGGTGTGGCGGGCGCGCAGATGGCTGGCCAGCTCGCGGCAGGTGCTCAGCAACCGAGCCGGAACGGCCTTGACGGCTTCTGCTGCGGCTCCCTTCGGGGCACGCTTGAGGTCATGGACGTATTCGACCACCAGCGCCCAGCTGGTGAGGATGAAGGCCAGATCATCCCGTTGCTGCCGGGTGGCGGGGCGGCCCGATTCCCACGTCGCCTGGCTGATGTTGGCCTGGGCCAGGGCCGACATCACGGCGTTGCTGATCGCATCGCCGAGATCACCGCTGTCGTTGGATTCCGCTGTCTCCTGCGGAGCAGGCCGGTGCCAGTTTCGGGGCAGCCCGAGGATTGCCTCCATGGCCCGCAGGAACTGATCGCGGGCATCGGCTGAGGTGAGCTGCCGGCAGAGCGGCCCATCGCTGAGCAGCTGCTCCACCACCTCCACCACGGGGGTGGAGCGGACCTGTTCGTAGAGACCGCCGCCATCGGCCTGGAGCTGGGCCTGCAGCCAGGCATCAGCCATGGCCAGCGTTTCGGGCTCCGTGTCCACGAAGGCCTCGATCGCTTCCCCAGGCACCTGGCCGGCAGCCGCCTCTCGAATCAGGGTGCCCAGCGCCTTCCGGAAGCGAGTGCCACTGCGATAGAGCCCGAGCACGGGGGTCTGGGTCACGGTGTCTTCCGTAAAGCCAGGCAGGTGAATCAGCAGCCGTGGCGGATAGGAGCCGGCGGCCACGGCATCGAGGTCGAGCATCAGCGCCAGGTGACTGCCCCGAAAGCCATGCACGGCATAGGGCAGAGCGCCTTCGGCGCGAAGGGCCTGGAGCTGATCCACCAGCGGGCTGTAGTGGCCATCGCGATCCAGCCAGATCACGATGCCGCTGCGCTGCACCTGCTGGCGCAGCTCGGCTTCAAGAGCTGTGGAGATGGGGCCAAGATTGCTCACTGATACCTCGCAAGCCATTCCCAGCCTTCAACGAATGCTCCGGAACTAGATCTCGTCGCGACCGAACTCACAAGCCTATAAAAGGTGGAGGATGGATTCATAAATGGCCTGGCACCCTCAGCCTTGGCATCAGAGTCCATCCGATGCGCAACGCGGACAGCATTTTCTATGCCAGCGCGATAGCCCTCGAAGCGAACATGCTTCTTATAGCCAATGTCAAATCTCTTAAGCATTTTCTTGATCTGATCCCGATGCAGTTGACCCGGTGCTTCACGATGGTGAATCAAGAGCCAGAGTTCAATACACGGATTGGAAACGGCTAGACAATAACTTCTGTCTATAGCCGTTTGAATGGGACCAAGGAAATGCTCGTGATCATCCCTGTCAAACACGCACCAGACTTCATCAAAGCCTGGGTTTCGATTGGCAGCCTGGGCTCGACATTCATTTTGAGCCAATTCGATGATCCTGTCTGGAGTACCCCTTTCAGGACAGAATCGTATCTGAACAGAAGGATTGCCGATGCACTTGGCAAGCTCATCAATATATTCTTTTTCTGTCGTGCCTTCACAAACCACAAGAAAGCTCTTACCAGAAGGCTTGGGTCGTTGCCTGCGAGGAGGCCGGCGCTGGCGATTCCTGGAGTTACTTGGCATCAGCTTCTGCCTCATGATCACTTGTTCGAAGAGGCCATGATGACTTACTAAAGTCAGTGGTGACAGGAACGCCCCCATACCGGCCTATTAGGTAACCCTTTTCAAGATTCTCTCCTTTTCGGGGCTGATAATCAGTGAGCGGGAAAAGGCTGGTGGCTCCTTCTCGCGACTTTTCAGTCAGCCAGACTTGGTCTCTCCTTAGCGGCACGGAACTCCGGAGTCCACTTAAGAGATTGGTGTCATGAGTAGTAAATATAATCTGAGCATTGAGGGGGTTGCCAAGCGGGTCATTGAAGAGATCAATGATTCGCTGGGCGAGCAATGGATGCAAGCTCTTCTCAAGCTCGTCAATGACAACGATTCCACCTCGCCAAATGACATCGACGATCAATTGAGCGCGAGAAAAGAGCGCCTTCGTTCCATCCGACTCCTGATCTAGAGCAAGCCATGGGTCTTCATCATTGACACTGTGCTGAAACAAGTATCCACCAGGCCGACTCGGGTCAGGCTTGAAGTCGACCACTCCAAAGTCGGCTGCGCGGAGTAGTTCGCGGAAAGCCTCTAGCTTTGATTGCTGATGGCTTTCTTGTAAAGCAGCAGGCTGAGCCGAATCCTGAATGGCACTTGCAAGCCACTGATCTTTCTCTTTGTCGGCAAATCCAACCCTCTGCTTGCTCTCAACAACACGAAGACTTTGAAACCAGTGATAAAGGGACATCAGCTGTTCATTCGCATTCTGAGCTGCAGCCGAAAGAAACAAGGCATTGTCTCTAGTGAAGTCTTCAACGATGCGCTTTACGCCTTTAAGGTGATCTCCAAACGAGAAGCTATATCCATTTGCGTCGTCCCATTCCCGCTCAAACCACCGCTGCTTACGCCCTTTGGGCCATGCGTAGAGCCATTCTTCATGGATTCGCTCATCATCGAGGACGAAGCCGTATTGATAACGGACCCCATCAAGGACAATGACAACTTCATAGAGAGAGGGCTTGTTCCGATGCCCATCCCAGGCGAAGGGGGTTCGACCTGGTATGCCTGATCCTGGCGAGAAAATTCGGTAAGAGAGCAGAACGACAAGTTGCATATAAGCCAAGCCGTCAAGAACGTTGCTCTTGCCACTGGCATTGGCTCCATAGATCGCGACCACGGGCAATAGGGGAGCTGATACTCCCTTCACGTGTCTGGGTCGGATGTCAGATGCATCACCCACGCGCCCGGCCTCCATGGAGAAGACCTGCTCTTCGCGGATGGAGCGGTGATTCTCAACGCGGAATTCAACGAGCATCTATCCAACCCTCCAATGGGGGCATTCTGCCAGCTCAAGGCCGCTTTGCGCAGAAAACCTGCGCAAGAGCCCTCTTGACCGGTCGTGCAGAGGCAGTGCACTCATGCACTCGCCCCCTCTGCGCCACCAAGGGCAAGGGCAAGCCCCCCCTGCACGGCCTGCTCACCGGTAGTGGCCCTGCCCTCGGCCTCATCGGGGGCACGCAGGCTGAACAAACTGCCCTGCTTGTCACTGAGGCGTTGTTCCATGGCCGCCACCTCCTCGGGGATCACCGACCAGAGGCCCGGCTCAAGGAGGCGCATCTCGTTCACCACCTGGCGGTTGTCACCGCGGCCCATGCGGCGGATGGCCTCCTTCTCCACGGCGGCGAGGGCTTGCTTGGGTTGTTCGGCAAGCCAGGCCTGCCGGTGCGGGGCATCGCCCTGATCCTCCAGATCACGGCCGCCGGGGCGGTAGGGAGCTTCTTCGATGCGGAAGTCGGGGGCGATCTCCTGCTGGAGGCGCAGCTCCCAGGCCCAAGCCCGATCGGGGTGGTACCGCCAGAAGCAGCCATGGGCCACCGCCAGGGAGGGGTCCTGCTGGCACTTCGCATCCACGCGCGTGGGCCAGTAGCGCATCGCCAGGTGGGCCCAGTCGTAGTCCTTCTTCCCCTGGGCGCTGGCGAGTTCCTTCCACCACTTCTTGGGATCCTTCCACTGCGGCTCCAGCAGCGGCCAGAGCGCCGCGGAGTTGATCATCACGCCGTCATCCAGATCGGGGGCGTAGATGGCGTCCTGTTCGCGGGCGGTGCAGCGGCCATCGGTGGGAGGTGCGCCGTGGTCGGCGCAGTGCTCTACGGCGGCGATGAACTCCTGCAGCTCCTCGCGCCAGCGGCTGAGCTTGCCGATGCGGCTGTCGGCTTCCCGAGCAGCCCTGCGGTCTTCGGAATCGCGCACCTGGCGCAGGTCGTCCAGCTCGCCATCGATGCGGGATCGGGCTGGAAGCAGGTGGTCGGCCAGCAGAACCTTGAGGGTTCCCTCATCCAGGCGATGGATGTTGACCCAGGCCACAAACGTTTTGCCAGAGGAGCTCAGCGGCCAGTGGATCGGGCGGTTTTCATACATGCCCTTGTGCACATCCTTGAAGAAGTCCAGCCGCAGCCAATCGCGCAGGGTGCGGTTGCTGCTGATCGCTGCTCCATGCCGTGCCCAGGCCTGATGCAACGCTGCGGCCGCCGGCTGGCCGAGGCCATCGCGCTGATCGCTCTCGGCCAGGGAGCCATCCAGAAACAAGATGCCAGCGGGTAGGGCGTGGGCGAGATCGGCGCTGGCGGGATCGAGGATGCCGGCCGGATTGCTGGTGGTGGGCTGGCCTTCGGGATCGACGGGGGCGAATCGGCCCAGGGCAACACCTAGGGCAAAGCTCAGGTGATCGGTGGGGGGCTCGGGGTCCAGTTCTTCTGTGTAGTCAGGCAGTGGGGCGCGTTCTGGGCGATCGACGGACGAATGGCACGCTGCAGCGGCTCGAAGAGCGCCGCATCGACTGGCGTGCCAAGCGGGCGGTGGGGGAGGTGAGCCTTACGGATCTGATGCCGCTGGAGACGGAAGACGAACGGCGCTGGGCTTATTTCTTGCCGGGGCAGGAGATCCCCGATGAGGCTGTGGAGCTTGCGCCTGCGTCCGTGCGTGAGTGGAAGATTCTCGATCCGGCCGTAGGCTCTGGCCACTTCCTAGTGGTGGCACTGGGACTGCTTTTGGCTCTCTTCCAGGAGGAAGCGAGGCATCGCGGCATGGAAGATGCGCCCGAATGGAGCGAGCGGGCAATCGTGGAACACCTGCTGGCTTATACGCTGCATGGGATTGACATTGATCCGCGTGCTGTGCAGATCGCAGCGGCATCGCTCTGGCTGAAAGGGAAGTCGCTCTGTCCTGAGATTGAGCCGGAACAACTGAATCTCGTGGCGCCGAACCTCAGGCTGGCTGATCTTCCTGATGACGACCCGGCCTTGGTAGAGCTTCGATTTGAAATAAAGACTGAGACAGGAATTGATAGAGAGTTCACCAGCCAGATCCTCGAGGCTCTTCGGGGTGCCGATCACCTCGGCAGCCTGCTGAAAATAGATCAGGCGGTAGATTCTGCGATCGATCAGCAAGAGCAGCAGCTTAAGGCGCAACGACCCAAAGTTCAGCATGTACAGCTTTCTCTCTCTGGCGAGGCACCGCCAGTACAAGCAGAGATGGATTTCTCTCCAGTGGAAGCCCGCGCTGATCTTCAGGAGTTGCTGGAGCAGTTCTTATCACGGCACTCCAGCGCCAATGACCTTGGCTTGCGACTTCATGGAGAGCAGCTGGCGGCTGGAGTTCGCTTTGTGCGACTCCTGAAGGAAGGTTCTTTTCACCTGGTTATTGCCAACCCACCCTATCAAGGCACGGGCAAGATGGAGTCCACCAGTTATGTGGAACTCCACTATCCTCTTGGCAAGGCTGATCTCTACGCCGCATTTCTGCTGAGAGGACTAGAGCTGGTTAAGCCAGGCGGGATGTCAGCCATGCTGACGATGAGGAACTGGATGTTTATCAAGCAATATTCAGGATTGCGTGAGCAGGTCTTTGGGCGGAGTGATCTGAGAACTGTCGGAGATTTTGCAGTAGGTGCCTTTGACGATGTTGCCAATGATGTTTTGAGTGTTTCAGCAGCGCTTATCGCCAATATGCGCTCGCATCTTGGTCAAAGCTCAAGCCAGATGCCAACGCCTGTATCTGACACGTCTTACGATCGTGGCCGAACGGCCCGCAAGCGATCCGCAACACTCGCCCAGGAAGGTCTATACAAATTTCAGACGGTAGATCTCAAGGTGGTTCCGGAGTGGCCTTTGGTCTACTGGTGGGACAGCAAGGCCCTTAAGGAATACAGTGCAGCCCGATTGCTAGGCCAGTTGCATGAGGTTGCCTCTGGTATCACAACGGGTAACAACGAGCGTTTTGTGAGGGCGATTCAAGAATGTCCTCGCTTTGGCCTGCCTTCTCCTCTATGCCTAGTTGACAAGTCAAAGCCTTGGCAGCCATTTGTTAACGGAGCAGCAGGCGTGTCGTGGATAGAGACAACTAGGGAGGCAATTAAGTGGCGCCACTCTGCCCTTGAGCTCCATGTGTTCGGTTGCTATGTGGCCGCAAGTGTCGTCAGGCTTCGGGATCCTCGACACCATTTCATAAAAGCGGTTCCATTCGCGATGATTGGGAACTCCTTCAGTGCTCGTGCGCACTGGCACCCCTCTCTAATTGGGAAAAAAGGAGCATCTATTGTTGCCAGTAATCAGGCCGCTCTTGTTTGCCTCCTGAATTCAGCGCGAACTCGTGAAATGATGTCCGCCTTGAATCCAGGGGTTGGATTTGAAATGAGCGACGTAGCTCGCGTACCAGTATTTGAGGTTAGATTATCAGATTACATATTCGGAGCGCTCGAGTCCTCATTTCAAGTCCATGAGAGTCATCGCGAATTGTCCATTGAATATCGGCTACCAGGCCCCTCCCCCTGGCGCCACGCTCAGGACTGGGCCCAGCAAGCCTCCCCCCTCAAGCGGCCTTTCCCAATGGGCGCCTGCGCCCTGCCGGCAGAGAAAACCGAGCCACCCGAGCACTCGCCGGCCAAGCAGCGCAACCATTGGCGCCAAAGCGCATTCCCTTGCTAGTACAGGTGTACGCCCACTGGAGTCGTCATGGTGCCGGTCCCCCTCTCCCGTCTGCAGCCCTCCCGCGACGAGGCGATCGAGGACTGGCCCTGGCTCGATCAGGACGTGCTCCGCTCCAGCCGGAGCCGCCAGGTCTGCATGACCTGCCATTTTTTCCGCCACCACCCGGGCCCCAACTACATCCCGTTGCTCACGTGCCACCTGCACCAGGGCCTGATCGCCCACGGCGAGCACCTCACCCACCGCTGCAGCGGCTGGACAGAAGACCTGCACCGCCATCGTGGCTGGGCGCCTGAGGTGGCATGAAGGGTGAGCCTCCCAACCGGCCGCCGGGTGCGCTCTACAGACCCCGGACCTCACCAAAGCATCGAATGCTGGATTCGGCGCCACCGATCAGGCCAACGGCCGCCCCTTCCAGGTCCAACCGCGGCCGCTGAGGGTGCGCCACACCGACACCGGGCCGATGGCGGCCACCACCAGGCCACCGGCTCCCATCAGCCACCAGAAGGAGAGCGGCAGCTGGAACTGGCGGCGGGTCCACAGGCGCAAGAGCAGCTGCAGGCCGATGCCAGCCAGGGCGAGGGCCAGGGCAGCCAGCAACACCAGCCGCTGGCCGGGCAGCCCCGCGGCGAGGAGTGCCGCAGCAGGCGTCAGCAACCAAGGGCCGCTGAACATCAGGAGCACCACAGACGAGGCCCCTAGGGCCCTGGCCACATCACCATCGAGGCCCAGCAACCAGTTCTTGGTCCAGCCCTCCCAGAGGGAGGCGAAATCGCTGTACATGCGCAATTCGAGCGCATCCAGCCCAAGCAGGTAACGGAGGCGATGGCCGCCTTGCTTGATCCGCCGAGCCAGGGCCAGGTCTTCCACCACCTCCGCCGCCAGGTCCCGGTGGCCGCCGATCGCCATGTAAGCGCTGCGGCGAAACAGCATGAACGGCCCGGCGGCGAACGCCACGGCGCTGCCGGGATCATTGGCGGCCTCGATCGGAAAGCCGAGCCCCAGCAGGCTCGCCATGATCGGCTGCACCATCCACTCCGCCAGGCAGCCGCAGCAGAGCCGCGGCGCCAGGCTGAGCAGGTCCGCCCCATCCGTCATCGCCTGGGCCAGGGCACGCCGCAGGGTGGCCGGCTGCAGGCGCACATCGGCATCCACGAAGAGCACCCATTCGCTGACCACCTGCTCCATGGCGCGGCTGCAGGCCCAGTTCTTACCCACCCAGCGTTCGCCCACAGGCCGGGGCCCGGCATCAAGCAGCGAAAAACGGGGCTCGCTGGCACCGCAGGCCCCTGCCGCTTCCTGGGCGATCGCCACCGTGGCATCGCTGGAGCGATCGTCCACCAGCAGTACCCGCCAGTCGCCGCAGGGGTCCTCACTGCGCAGCAGGCTGGTGAGGCAGGCGGCGATGTTGGCCGCTTCGTTGTAGGCGGGCACCACCACCGTTAGCGAGGTGTTGGCCAGGGCTACGGACACGGAGGCATCAGATCCCGACTCCTGCTGCTCCGCCAGCCTGGGCGCCCGCGCAAAGACCCGCGCCAGGCCAGCGATCAAGATCACCAGGCCAAGGGCGGCGGCGGCGGCCAGCGACAGCAGGGCCCAGGCGAGGGCCGAGGCGGGATCCATGCCGTAGCCCTCAAGGACGTTTTACCCATCGTGGCCCGGGGGCACCCAGTGCACCCGGCGACACCGCAGCGAACGCTGGCGTCCTACCCGTACATCGGGCAGGCTGAGGGCAGATCACCGCCCGCCATGCCACGGCCGCGTTACCGGCAGGATCCCCTGCCGATCGGACCTGATGCACCCCCGGTGGAGCTGTTTGGGCCGGAACAGCCCAATCCGCCTGGATTACAGGTGGCGGAGCAGGGCCTGCTGAATGTGGTGTCACTGGGGCCGTTATTCGACGAGCAGAGCGGGAACGAGAAAGGCAGCAAGGATTGAGCTATGCCCGAAATCACGATCACTACCCAGGACGAGCTGCCTGTCAAGCGACATCCGGAATTGGTCCTCCGGCGACACGAAAACTGGCCCACCCTG
>JBBASH010000032.1:0-34130 GCA_040399305.1 Cyanobium sp. | reverse complement strand
CGAGCCGCTGATCGGGGTGCGGTGGCGGCTCCTGTGCCCGAAGCCGCAGGCTTCTCCGTGAGCAAACAGCCCATCTCCTCGCCGCGCTGCATTCGGAAGGCATCGAGGCGCTGGCGGCACAGCTCCAGCAACTGGTCGCGCTCGGTATCACTCAGCTCTACTGCTGCGCAGAAGCCTTCGGCTACGCCGCACACCAGACCGTAGGCGCCTTGTTCGTAGCGGGTGATGCCGTTGCCGCTCAGCACCTTCCCACCAGGCGCGGTGGATGCGGCGGCCCCCATCCTGCGCGGGGGCTTGGGAGTCAGGTGGGGGAAGGGGGGTGACAGGTGGTGGAACTTGTAGAGCAGAACCCTTGGTGCCATGGCATCCATCCTTGCCATCCCTTTGCAAGCCTTGTTCCATGCCTTCGCTGGTATGCCTGCCGTTGGTGATGGTGATCACACCCATGACTGACCTGCTGCAATTCCCCCAGAACGAGCGGCTGGCCTTGGCGATTGCCCTGTGGGACAGCCTCGATGACCATGCCCGCGATGGTGCGCTGCCGCTGGACCCGGCCCTCTGCGCTGAGCTCGATCGACGCTGGACGGCTCATCTCAGCAACCCTGGTGACGCTCTGGCCTGGGATGAGGTGCAGAGCCAACTCGGCCTCGGATGACCATGGCCTTGATCCGCTTCCTGCCGGAGGCGGTGGAGGATCTGCTGGAAACCCAGCGCTGGTATGGCAGGCGTGAGCCGGCATTGGCCCGGGGCTTTGCCGAAGCCTTCGCTGCGGCGGTGGAGCGCATCATCCGCCACGACCCCAGATCCTTCCCCCTGATTCACGGGCAGATTCGCCGACTTGTGCTGCGGCAGTTCCCCTATGCCGTGGTTTTCAAAGAGGAGGGCCCTGAAATCCTGGTGATCGCCCTGCACGGCCGCCAGGATCCCCGGCGCTAGCAGCATCGCTCCTGACCCGCGACCTTGGGCGCCGCCCACCAAGCCGTAGGCGCCCTGTTCGATGCGGCTGATGCTATTGCCGGTGAGCACCCCGCCCATTATTCCTTTGCGGACATGTCCGTGCACGACGTTTTGCTTAGGGTTCTGGCGACCACACCGCCCGACCAGCAACGATGCGCACCGTTTCCTTCGCCAATGGCGACGCGATGCCTCAGCTCGGCCTGGGCACGTGGAAGTCGGAGCCCGGCCAGGTGTCTGCGGCTGTGCGCGAAGCGATTCGGCTGGGCTACCGCCACATTGATTGCGCCAGCGTCTATGGCAACGAGCCGGAGGTGGGTCAGGCGATCCGCGCTGCCATCGACGACGGCGACGTGAGCCGCGAGCAGCTCTGGATCACCTCCAAGCTCTGGTGCAATGCCCTGGGCCGCGAGCATGTGGAGCCGGCATTGCGCCGCACCCTCGCCGATCTGCAGCTGGATTGGCTGGACCTCTACCTGATCCACTGGCCGGTGCCGATCCGGCCCGGCGTGGCCTTTCCCACCACCGCCCAGGATCTCCTGCCACCGGACGACGCGTTGATCCGCTCCACCTGGGAGGGGATGGAGGCCCTGCTGGAGGCGGGGCTGACGCGCCACATTGGAGTGAGCAACTTCTCCAGCCGGAAGCTGCACGACCTGCTGGACCACTGCCGGATCAGGCCGGAGGTGAATCAGGTGGAACTGCATCCGCTCCTGCAGCAACCCTCCCTCGTGGCGGACTGCACGGCCGAGGGCATTCACATCACCGCCTATTCCCCGCTCGGCTCTCTCGACCGACCGGCCGCCATCAAGGCTGCCGATGAACCGGTGCTCTTGGAGAACCCGGTGATCGCCGCGATCGCCACCGAGCGCGGCTGCACCCCCGCTCAGGTGCTGCTGGCCTGGCATCTGCAGCGCGGCATCTCCACCATTCCCAAGTCGGTGAGCCCCGCACGGCTGCGCGAGAACCTGGCGGCAGCGGAGATCGAACTCCTTCCAGCCGATCTTGAGCGGATCGCCGCCCTGGATCAGAACACCCGTCTGGTGAATGGGGCCTTCTGGCTGCTCGAGGGTGGCCCCTGGACCCTTCAATCCCTCTGGGATGAGCCCTGATCGGCGCCGCTGGATGATGCCCCCGCCGACGACGCATCGGAAGGCATCGATGATGCGTGTGCTGCTGCAGCCTGAAGGTGTCTGGCGTGATTGAGCAATCCATCCTCTGTTACGGCGATTCCAATACCTGGGGCTATGTGCCGCTGAGCGCGGCCCGATTGGAACGCGCCGAACGTTGGCCAACCCTGCTTCAGAGCAACCTAGGGGACAGTTACCACGTGATTGCCGAGGGCCTGAACGGACGCACGACCGCCTGGGATGAGCCCTTCAGGCCAGGGCGCAATGGGCGTGAATTGTTGCTGCCGATCCTGGAAAGTCATGCGCCGTTGTCGTTGCTGATCATCATGCTGGGCACGAATGATCTCAAGCATCATCTGAATGTGTCGGCCCATGAATCGGGCCGCGGATTGGCGAGCTTGATCAAGATCGCCCAGCAGAGCGACTGCGGCATGGATGGATCACCGCCCAAGGTGCTGGCGCTGGTGCCTCCTATTTTCGGCGACTGTTCCGCGTTGATGAGCCATCACTTTGAGGGTGGCCAGGCCAAATCGCGCGATCTTCCCAGGTTTTACCAGCAGGTCTGCACGGATCTGGGTTGCCATTGCTTTGACACCAATGCGGTGGTGTCAGTCGGCGCCGATGGCATCCATCTGGATGCTGATCACCACCGAATCCTGGCCGAAGCCTTGGCGCCATTGGTGCGTCAGTTGATCTAAAAGCTCAGCCCAGCAGAAGTCCTGACTGCTTAAGAGTCCTGCCTGCTTAAGACTCCTGAATGCTGGAGCGCCCTCACCACACTCTCCACAGACTCCGCCGTGGACTGCCGATCTGTTGACACCCGCACCTGATAGGGGAGCCCGTGGGAGTGGCAGAGCTCATCGCTGCGGCGGGCCAGGCCAATCGGCCTTCCCTCCCCCAGGCCGCATCCTGGAGGAAGTGGTCGATGATCAGATGGGTGCCGAGTTCGAGATGGGCGCCCCAACTCCTGTGCACCCCCGAGAGCAGACGGCGGCCGTGGGGGTTGAGCACCAGCCTTAGGCGTGGCTTTCCGCCGTGGTGCCCCTCGGCATCGCTCTCATCGACGTACTCCCAGGCGGCCCGGCCGTCATGGGGCTCATGCGATGCCAGCCGCGAGAGATCACCACCCTGCAGTTTCACAACACTGATCGGGTAGAGCCGCTCGGCGATCAAGAGCACCACATCATCAAACGCCACCCGGGCGAAGGCTGCTGCCGGGTTGCCATCGGCGAGCTGCGTCAACCGCTCCTGCAGGGCCCGGCAGAAGGTACTCTAGCCGGAGGAACTGGCGCCATTGACCAGGATCGCGATGGCTGACGAGGGGGGGCCTTTCTCTGGGCGATCTGGGCTGGGCGGCTCCGCCTCCTGCCTCGCTTCCGGTGGCATCTGTGAACTCCAATCATGGACGAATCCCCGGCGACAAACTAGGCGCCAGCCTCAGCGAGGCCCTGGCGGCGCTGGAGGCCGATGCCAGCGCCCGATCCTGGATGCCCGGCGCCACGCCGCCGCCTACTAACGGCGGGATCCACGGCGCCAGGCGGCGCCCCCGGACGGATTGGACCAGAGCCGGTTAGACCAGAACCCACCCACCGGCCAGGCATCGCCGGTGTTGGCCTCCCGGAGATTCACAGATGCCCCCCCACACCCTGCCGCCGATCGCCGGCCGCGAAGCCGCCATCCTGGCCCTGATGCAGCAGGACCCACCGGTGCTCCTGCCGCGCACGGCTCGGAGGTTCGAAGACATTCGCTCGAGCTTTGCCTGCGCGCTGCACATGCACCAGCCCACGATTCCGGCCGGTGCTGATGGTGAGCTGATCTCCCACCTCCAGTACATGCTGGAGCACCCCGGGGAAGGTGATAACCACAACGCCGAACCCTTCGCCCAGTGCTATCGCCGCCTTGCTGATCTGATTCCCCAGCTGATCGCTGAGGGCTGCGATCCGCGCATCATGCTCGATTACTCCGGCAATCTGCTCTGGGGCTTCGAGCAGATGGGCCGCAGCGACATTCTTGATGCCCTGAGATTCCTCGCCACCGATCCCACGGTTCAGCCCCATGTCGAGTGGCTCGGCACCTTCTGGAGCCATGCGGTGGCGCCCTCCACACCCATCCCCGATCTGAAGCTGCAGATCCTGGCCTGGCAGCACCATTTCGCGGCCATGTTTGGCGACGCGGCCCTGCAGCGGGTGAAGGGCTTCTCACCGCCCGAGATGGCCTTGCCCAACCACCCCGACACGCTCTTTGAGCTGGTGCAGGCCCTGCGGGAGTGCGGCTACCGCTGGCTGCTGGTGCAGGAGCACAGCGTGGAGAACCTCGATGGCTCCGGCCTGCGCCAGGAGCAGAAATACGGGCCGAATCAGCTGGTGGCCCGCAACTCCCGCGGCGAGGAGATCAGCATCACCGCCCTGATCAAGACCCAGGGCTCCGACACCAAGCTGGTGGGCCAGATGCAGCCCTGCTACGAGGCCCTCGGGCTGGGTCGGCAGGCGCTGGGCGGCACCACCGTGCCCGCGATCGTGGCCCAGATCGCCGATGGCGAGAACGGCGGCGTGATGATGAATGAGTTCCCCTCCGCCTTCCTCCAGGCCCACCAGCGCCTCGCCCGCGACGGGGGCGGCGGTGGCACGGTGGCGATCAACGGCACCGAATACTTGGATTTGCTGGAAGCAGCCGGGGTGCAGCCCAGCGCCTTCCCACCGATTCAGGCGGTGGGGCAGCAGCGGCTCTGGCAGGAGGTGGGCGGCGCTCCCAGCCCGGATGCGGTGGCGGCGGCGATCGCCCGGATCCAGGCCAGCGATCCGGGCTTCACCATGGCCGGCGCCTCCTGGACCAACAACCTCAGCTGGGTGGAGGGCTACGCCAACGTGCTCGAGCCGATGAACCAGCTCAGCGCCCACTTCCACCGGGTGTTCGATCCCCTGGTGGCGGCCGATGCCGCGGTCACCACCAGCGAGCCCTATCAGCAGGCCCTGCTCCATCTGCTGCTGCTCGAAACCAGCTGCTTCCGCTACTGGGGTCAGGGCACCTGGACCGACTACGCCAACGAGATCCAGCGGCGCGGTGTGGCGCTGGTGGAATCGGCAGCTGGGATCAGCGTCTCCCCCTTGCCATCGGGTGGCTGAGCCTCGGCGCGGCCCTCGTCCTCTGAACCACTCAGCAGGGCTCCACCCACGCCGTGGCGCCCGTTCGGCTGCCGCCACAGTCTTCCCAGCTGCTGAGCATGGTGAGCAGTTCGCTCTGGTGTCACCCTTTTTTTTCGAGGGAGGTCTCCAGCAGAAAGGCCGCCAGATTGCTCAGCGAGCGACCCTCGAAATCACTGCGCTCCAGCAGCAGGTGGTAAGTGTTGTGGGGCAGAGTGATCGAGATGCGGTGGGGAGCACGAAAAGCCGGCGCGGTTGAGATGGAATAAGCATCCATGGCTGCAGTGATTAACAACAGCCTTCAGTATTGTGCCGCCAAAGTGATGCAGGCAAGCTCCTGATTTATGGATCCCACTTGTGCGAGTCCCACAAATGGGTATGACATCCTCGAAACAACCAACAGTGTTGTATGCCGCCACATGCCCATGCGGTGGTCGAGGGGTTACCCGTTCTGACCTGCCTGGTCCTCGACCGCCTCATCTTGGTGGGAAAGGCCGTGGGTGGATTGCTGGCCGAGCACTGCGGACTGGAGCTGGTGGCTGTGTTTTCCTCCGTGGCCCAGGCGCTTGTGTTCATCGAAAACTCGCCGCCTGATTTACTCCTACTTGATGTGCATTGCGCCGGTGAGCATGGTGAAACTTGGATCGACGCGGCCTTGGCTCTGAAGCGTGCCAATCCGGCTGGCCGGTTGATCCTGATCACCGACGTGAGTGCTGCACTCTCGCTGCCTGCGGAGATCGAGCCGATGCTGCTCGGAATCGTGGATAAGCGCCATGACTGGGATGATCTTGTGAGGATGGTGACCCGTTTGCAGGAACTGAGCGCAAAGCGCTCCCACATGAGCAACCCGAAGTGGCGCCTGCAGATGGACACCCTTTCACCCCGCGAACTGAGGGTCTTTCAGGCTCTGGGCCTTGGGCTTCTCAACAAGGAAATCGCCCAGTCGCTCGGCCTGAGCCTGCAGACCGTTGAGACCTATCGCAAACACATCAGTGCCAAGTTGTCGTTGAGTGGCTCGGAGCTGATCCGCGCAGCGACCCTGCATCGCTGCACCAACCCGGTCGCCGCCTCCTAGGTTGAACCGCCGATCTGAGACGTGGCCAGCGGCGGTTGCCAGCCCGGGAGCGAGCCAGGGGAGGCGGATGGCCTGGCTGCAAGTCCCAGCGGCAAGACCCATAGGATGAGTTGACCGATTCGCAGGTCGTGGTTTGTGGTCTGCCAGGTCTGCCCTTTTCCGGCAGACATTGGCCGGAACAATTCCTCGAAAAGCGTTGCGGTGACTGGTCGGGGGCATGGCGAAATTGGTAGACGCAGCGGACTTAAAATCCGCAGGTCGCAAGACTGTGGGGGTTCAAGTCCCCCTGCCCCCATCGGACCCGGCCCCCCTTCAGGCCGGCCTCAGGCCACGAAGCGCCCGTATAGCCAGCGCACGAAACCACCTACCACCGGCACCGGTTCGAAGGTGGGGCCCACGAAGTCGAAGTAGTCGCGGTGGTCGCTGATCTTGCCTTCGGCGTTGAACAGCAGGCGGCTGGTGCCGGGGTAAATGAACTCGATGCCCTTGATCTTCAGGCCCATCCGCCATTCGATGAAGGCGGTGTTGGCCTCGATCGCCACGGCACCGGGCTCCAGAAACACGTCGTCGCAGCGCTTGATCAGGCCCTCCTGGGCTTCGAGGTAGGCCGTCAGGCCCTGGCGTTCCTGGGTGGGGTCCTGGAAGTGCACATCGCTCGCGTAGAGCGCCCGCCATTGCTCGGCGGTGGGGGCCGGGGCGCCGTAGGGCTTGGTGAACAGGGCCCGCAGGCTGGCGGCATCCATGGCTGGGCGGCGATTGGGGGGAGCTCCATTCCATCGGAACCGGGGACATTCCGTGGCTTGGTTGATCTGCGGTTGAATCGGCGGGTCCTTGGCCGGCCGCCATGCCCCCCCTGCAGCTCACCACCGAGGCCGGCTGCGGTCTGGCGATCGGCCGTTATCCCCGCTTCCGCTACGACGCCCGCGGCGGCGGCGGCTCCGGCCAGCTGGAGGCGCCGGATGGCGAGGGCTGGCGGCCGCTGGCCTTCGCGCCGGAGGGCCTCACCATTCCGCCGCTCACCTGGCGCACCACGCGGGTGCTGGGGCTGCCCCTGCCGCCGGGGCTCTCGATCACCATCGCGCCGCAACGGTTGGAGGGTCGCTGGCAGCAGGACAGCGGAGCGGTGGAGCTGGAGTTTCTGGCGCGGTTTGTGTTTGCCGTGGCTGGCCTTTATCGGGCTCCGGATCTGATCGTGCGCACCCGGCTGGGCACCGGTGAAGCGCGGGGGCAGCGCCATAGCGCCGTGGGTGTGCCGCTCGATCGCGACGGGCGGGGGTTGTTGGTGGGGGTGGCTGTGGTGGAGCCCACCGGCGAAGCCTGGCTGGACCGCTTTCTGGGGCTTCCCGATGAGGCGCTGGCGGTGCTGCGCTGCCGGTTGGCGGAGGGGTGATGTTTGGGGGATGCAGCCGCTCCGGTTGCTCCTGCGACTGCACCGGGTTTCCCGGGGGCCTATGGGGAAGGCAGTGATGAACCGGACGCCATCCTCGGGTGCCAGGAGATAGAACCGAAGCGTTTGTCAAGGGCTCCCACCGCTAGCCCCCGACCCCATTCCTTCGCTGCCCGATCTCCGACTCCGATCGGATTCGCTGAATACTCCCAGTTGCGTCTCCGCTGTTCGGCTGCCTTCAGCGCAGCAGGGGGCTGGTGATCTGTTCGATCAGGGTGGCGTTGAGGGCGTTCTCGCAACCGAGCCAGAGCAGCGGCTGGATCGAGCCGCCGGCACCCCGCTCGCTTGAGCGGCGGCAGACCGCTAGGCGGGCGGCGCGCCAATGCTCCAGCACCTGTTCGTTGCCGAGCAGTTTGCGCAGGCGAAGGTCGCTGCGGTCACGCCGTTGCCACAGGCAGGCCACCATCTCCTGGGTGTTGCCATCGCAGCGGGCGGGGAATGGGAACTCCTTGCGGCGCTGGATCGACTGGCTGAGGTTCTCTGGGGTCTCGTTTGCGGCTGGGGCTCCGGCGTTGGTGTTGGCGGGGATGGCGCGGGTGCCTGGGCTGGCGGCGCCTGTGCTCCTGGTGCTCGGGCCCTCGGTGCCGCTGTTCTGGGCATTCGCGGGCGGGGTGCGCAGGCCCAGGTCCAGGCCAAGGACCAGAAGGGCGAGGCTGGTACCGATCGGGGCGATGCGGCGCGCCAACCTGGTGGATCGGGGGCTCCAGGGGGCCATCAGGACCCCCCGGCGGGTGGCTCGGCTGCTTCGGTTCACGATGGGGATGATGCAGCGCCCGACCATGGCGGACCGGCGGACCTCCAGGGTGCCTCGGCGGCGCACTTGTGCGGGGTGAATCCGCCGGATTGGCGCGGCGGGGATGCTCCCCCGCCGGTGCCCGACCAATTCCGCCCCTAGGAAAACGGCAGGCAAGCGCTTCCCCATGGCCTGCAGCGGTTTGGACGAGGCAGACGACCGGGGAGTTCGTGGCGCCCAGGCGGCTGGTGGGGAGCCGGACCCCGAACCCTCGCGGCAGGCGGCGATTAGCCGGGAGATCCGCCGCTGCGGCGGCGATCCAGCCTCCCTGATTGAGGTGTTGCATCAGGTGCAGTTGCGGGAGGGCCATCTGGCCGCCGGAGCCCTGCACCAGGTGGCCAAGGAACTGCGGCAGCCCCTGAGCCGGGTCTACGGCGTGGCCAGCTTTTATCACCTGTTTCGGCTTCGCCCGCCCCCCCGCCGTCGCCTCACCCTCTGCCACGGCACCGCCTGCTTCGTGAATGGGGCGGAGCAGCTGGAGGCGATCCTGCGGGCGCGGTTTGCCGTGGGGGAGGAGCCTCCGTCCCGCCTGGAGAGTTCCCCTTGGATGGCAGCGGGATCAGCGGCCCAATCCGTTGTCCGACCGGCCGATGCGGGGTCGGAACTCGCCGGTGCTCACCCGGAGATGGCAGCAGGATCCTGTGAGCGCCCGGGCAAAGCTGGGCATCGGCCCGCTGGGGTCGCCCCTTCGATGGCGGCCGGATTCGGTGATCGATCGAGCGGTGCCAGCGGCTGCGTTCTGGACGGGCCTGAGCGCAGTTATCACACCGGGGGCTGGCGGCTGGAGCGCAGCGGCTGCCTTGGGGCCTGCGGCCATGACCCAGTCCTGCGCCTTGATGAGGGCCCGTTGGTGCCGTTCGAGGCAGGGCCGGTGGTGCGGCTGCCGCTGCTGCCGGCCGCCTCCTTGGTGGAGCGCCTGGTGGACCTCGGGTTGCCTTTGTTGCCCGAGCTCCCGGCTCCTGCACCATGACCGCGGCGACCGCAGCCATGGAGTTAGGGGCTGGCCTCGGGCCTGAGGGGGCCGGCGCCGCGTCCGGGGAGCCGAGCCACCGTCTGCGCTGTTGCGATGCCAGCGCCTGCCGCAACGCCGGGGGGCTCGCCCTGCGGCAGGCGTTGCTGGCGGCGCGGGCGGCCGCTGGCCTGGGGGAGGACGCCCTGGCGATCCTGGCAGTGGGCTGCCTGCGGCTCTGTGGCCGCGGGCCGTTGGTGGCCGCCGATGGGCCCGGCGGCCACCGCCTCTGGGGTGGGGTGCCGCCGCCGTTGGCCGATCAGTTGCTGGCGGCGGTGCTGGAGGCGGCTGAGGTCGATCCCCTCGTCCCCTTCCTTCTCGACCTCAACCATCCCTTCTTCCGCCTCCAGAAGCCGGTGGTGCTGGAGCGCTGCGGCCTGGTGGATCCCGAAAGCCTCGATGATGCGCTCGCCCAAGGCGCCTACGCCCAGCTGCGGCGCTGTGTGCGGCATCTGCCACCCGAGGCCGTGCGCCAGGAGGTGCGGCGCAGCGGCCTGCGGGGGCGGGGTGGTGCCGGCTACCCCACCGGCCTCAAGTGGGACACCGTGGCCCTGCAGCCCCCCGGCCCTCGCCAGGTGGTAGCCAACGGCGACGAGGGAGACCCCGGCGCCTTCATGGACCGCACCGTGCTGGAGAGCGATCCGCACCGGCTGCTGGAGGGCTTGGCGATCGCCGCCTGGGCCGTGGAGGCGTTGCACGGCTATGTCTACGTGCGGGCGGAGTATCCCCTGGCGATCGCGAGGCTGCGGCGCGCCCTGGAGCAGGTGGAGGCGCGCGGGGGCTTTGGGCCCGCCCTCTGCGGCATCGCCTGGCCCCTGCGGCTGGAGCTGCGGGTGGGGGCCGGCGCCTACGTGTGCGGCGAGGAAACGGCCCTGCTGCAGTCGATCGAGGGACGGCGGGGCACGCCGCGGCCGCGCCCTCCCTATCCGGCCCAGCGGGGGCTGGGGGGGGCGCCCACCTTGATCAACAACGTGGAGACCCTGGCGGCGATCCCGGCGATCCTGCGGGAGGGGGGCGACTGGTATGCGGGTCTGGGGACGGGCAGCCCGACCTGTGCCGGTACCAAGGTCTTCTCCCTCTCTGGCGCCGTGCTCCACACCGGCGTGGTGGAGGTGCCCTTGGGCACGCCGCTACGCACCGTGGTCGAAACGATGGGCGGTGGGGTGGTGGGGGGCTTGCCGGTGAAGGCGGTGCAGACCGGCGGACCCTCCGGCGGCTGCATCCCGGCGCGTCATCTCGACACGCCCCTCAGCTACGAGGCGATGGCGGCGCTGGGCTCGATCCTGGGCTCCGGCGGCATGGTGGTGCTCGGCCCGGAAACCTCCATGCCGGCCCTGGCCCGTTTTTTCATGGGCTTCTGCGTTCAGGAGAGCTGCGGCAAGTGCCTGCCCTGTCGGGCGGGCACCGTGCAACTTGCCGCCCTGCTCGATCGCGTCGTGGAAGGGCGGGCCGCCGCCGCCGACCTGGAGCGCCTTGAGGAGCTGGCCGCCATGGTGAAGGCCACCAGCCTCTGCGGCCTGGGCCAGTCGGCGCCGAATCCGCTGCTGAGCACCCTGCGCCATTTCCGCTCCGAGTACGAGGCGGCCTGCGCACAGGCACCCCAGCGGACCCAGACCCAGACCCCTCCAACTTCGCCGCCGCATCACCAGAGCGAGTCGCCGCAGGACGAGACCGGTGGCCAGGAGCCCCCCGCCGCCAGGAGGGAGCCATGAGCGTGCACACCCTCACCCTGAACGGGGCGCCGGTGGCGGTGCCCGCCGGCAGCTCCCTGCTGGAGGCCTGCCGCGCCGCCGGTGTGGACCTTCCCACCCTCTGCCATCTCGATGGCCTCAGCCCGGTGGGGGCCTGCCGGCTCTGCCTGGTGGAGCTGGAGGGCAGCGGCCGCCCGGTGGCTGCCTGCGTCTGCGAGGCGGCCGAGGGGATGGTGGTGCACACCGACACCCCCGAGCTGCGTCTGCATCGCCGCATGGCGGTCGAGCTGTTCTTTGCCGAAGGCAACCACCTCTGCGCCATCTGCGTGGCCAACGGCTCCTGTGAGCTCCAGGACGTGGCGGTGGCCGTGGGCATGGACCACAGCCGCTTCCCCTACCTCCACCCCCCGCGCCCGGTGGACGCCTCCCATCCCCTGTTCAGCTTGGACCACAACCGCTGCATCCTCTGCACCCGCTGCCTGCGGGCCTGCGACGAACTGGAGGGTGCCCACGTGTGGGATGTGGCGGAGCGTGGCAGCCACTGCCGCATCGTGGCCGGCCTCGATCAGCCCTGGGGTGAGGTGGAGGCCTGCACCTCCTGCGGTCAGTGCGTGGATGCCTGCCCCACCGGCGCCCTGTTCCACCGCGACGACACCCCCGGCGCCCGGCGGGTCGAGCGGGGGCGGGCGGCGCTGCTCCATCACGCCCGCCAGGGCCACGGCTGGCGCAACCAGGGGGAGGCACCGCCATGAGCTCCGGCAACCCTCTCCCGACGCCGACCCCCAGGCCCGCCGATCGCGCATCGGCAGCCGGGCAGCCAACTTTTGCGTCGTCGCCGGCCACCAGCCCCGTGTTGAGTCAGGCCGAACGTCCTGCACCGTCGACGGCCGTCAACTTCGCGCCGCCGCCGCACACCACCCCAAAGCTGCGGCTGGCCACGGTTTGGCTGGCGGGCTGCTCGGGCTGCCACATGTCGTTTCTGGATCTCGATGAATGGCTCTTCGAGCTTGCCGAGGTTGCCAATATCGTCTACTCGCCGGTGGCGAGTGATGTGAAGACCTACCCGGACAACGTCGATGTCTGCCTGGTGGAGGGGGCGGTGGCCAACATCGACAACCTCGCCATGGCCCAGACCCTGCGCGAACGCACCAGGGTGGTGGTGGCCTTCGGCGACTGCGCCATCAGCGCCCACGTGCCGGGCCTGCGCAACCAGCTGGCCGCCGAGCCCGGCGGCGGCGCGGCGGCGGTGCTGGAGCGGGCTTACCTGGAGCTGACCGATCTGCAGCCCCGGATCCCCAGCGCGGCTGGTGTGCTGCCCGAGCTGTTGGAACGGGTGCTGCCGCTCCACGAGGTGATTGCGGTGGAGCTGTGGTTGCCCGGCTGCCCGCCGCCGGCGGCGCGGATTCGCTGGGTGCTCGAGGCCCTGGTTCGCGGTGAGATTCCCCAGCTGGAGGGGCCTGAAGGGCTGCGGTTCGGATGAGCCGCACGATCACGATCGATCCCGTGACCCGCATCGAGGGGCACGCCCGCATCACCCTCCAGCTCGATACAGATGGCCATTTGGTGGAGGCCCGCTTTCATGTGACGGAGTTCCGCGGCTTCGAGCGGTTCTGCCAGGGCCGTCCCTTCCAGGAGATGGCGGCGATCACCTCGCGCATCTGCGGCATCTGCCCGGTGAGCCACCTCCTGGCGGCGGCCCGCACCGGCGACAAGCTGCTGGCGGTGCGGATCCCGCCGGCAGCGGCGAAGCTCAGGCGCCTGCTCAACCTGGCCCAGATCAGCCAGAGCCATGCCCTCTCCTTTTTCCACCTCAGCAGCCCCGACTTCCTGCTGGGCTGGGAGAGCGATCACCAGCGCCGCAACCTGTTCGGCTTGATGGCGGCCGAGCCCGAGTTGGCCCGCGCCGGCATCCGCCTGCGGCAGTTCGGCCAGGGGATTATCGAGCGCTTGGCCGGGCGCCGCATCCACAACGCCTGGGCGGTGCCGGGTGGTGTGCGCAGCCCCCTCGCCCTGGAGGACCGGGACCGGATCCTGGAGGAGCTGCCGGAAGCCATGGCCGCCGCTGCTCTGGCGCTGGAGCGGTTCCAGCGACTCCTCGACGGACCGCTACAGCGGGAGCTCAACAGCTTCGGCAATTTCCCCAGCCTGTTTATGGCCCTGGTGGGCCCGGGGGGGCGCTGGGAGCACCTCGATGGGCGCGACGATGCCTGGGAGGAACGGCCCGGCGGCCTGCGCATCGTGGCCGCTGATGGCCGGATCGTGGCCGAGGGCCTGCGGGGGGAGGACTACCCCACCTTCCTGGCCGAAGCGGTGGAGCCCTGGAGCTACCTCAAGTTCCCCTACTACCGCCCGCTCGGCTATCCGGAGGGGATCTATCGGGTGGGCCCCCTGGCCCGCCTGAATGTCTGCGAGCGGATCGGCACCCCCTGGGCCGATGCCGAGCTGGCCGACCTGCGCCAGCGCTGCGGCCGGGTGGCCCTCTCCTCCTTCGCCTATCACCAGGCGCGACTGGTGGAGATCGTGGCCTGCCTGGAGGGCATTCAGGCGCTGTTGCACGACCCCGAGCTCCAGGATCCCCACGTGCGCGCCCGGGCCTCCCTCAATGCCCATGAGGCGGTGGGGGTGGGCGAGGCGCCGCGGGGCACCCTGTTCCACCACTACCGGGTGGACGAGCAGGGCCTGATCACCCGCGTGAACCTGATCATCGCCACGGGCCAGAACAACCTGGCGATGAACCTCACCGTGCTGCAGATCGCCCGGGAGGTGCTGCCCGATCCGGTGCCGGCTTCCATTCCCGAGGCCCTGCTCAACCGGATCGAGGCGGGCATCCGCTGCTTCGATCCCTGCCTCTCCTGCTCCACCCATGCCGCCGGCGCCATGCCGATCCGGCTGGAGCTGCGGGCGGCCGATGGCCGGTTGCTGGCGGAGCAGGTGAGGGGCTGAGCGATGGAGATCGCTGGCGGCCTGGTGATGCGGACGGGCAGGGGGCCCGCCTCCTCCCTGCTGATCGGCATCGGCAACCCACTGCGCGGCGATGACGGCGTCGGTCCCTGGTTGGTGGAGACCTGGGGACGCCGGCGGGCTTGGCGCGGTGAGGAGTGCGCCGAGGAGTGCGGCGAGGGGCCCGAGCTGCCGGCGCGGCTCCGGGTGCGCGTGGTGGATCAGCTGCTGCCGGAACTGGCCGAGGAGCTGGCGGCGGTGCGGCGGGTGCTGTTCGTGGATGCCTGGCGTGTTGTCCCGGGCGCCGCGCCCCAGCACGCCGAACCCTCGGGAGGCGGGCTCTTGGGAGATGGGCCCCTTGGCAGTGGGCTCCGGCTTCTGCCGATCGCCGCAGCCGATCGGCGGGCCGGGAGCGGTGCGGGGTCGGGCGTTCCCGGCTGGACCCCGGGCCATCACCTGGCACCGGCCCTCTTGCTGCAGCTCACCGAATGCCTATACGGCAGGGCCCCGGCCGCCCAGAGCTTGCTGATCCCGGCCACTGCGTTCGCGGCCACCGATCCAGGCGGTGGGGCTGCCTGCTTTTCAGCGGGTCTGCGCATCCAACTGCCGCGGGCCTGGCAGCTTCTCGATCAATGGCTGCAGCAGGGGGCCAGGATGGCAAGGTAACAATGAAGTAAAAGCGGGAGCTGGCCTGGCCTGGCTGACAGCTTTCTCAGAGTGTTTGGTGTGAACGGAGGGCGACCGCTTGAGATGCGAACCTC
This sequence comes from Cyanobium sp., assembly GCA_040399305.1. Lineage (GTDB taxonomy): Bacteria > Cyanobacteriota > Cyanobacteriia > PCC-6307 > Cyanobiaceae > Cyanobium. Next base: position 19,190 of record JBBASH010000032.1, on the reverse strand, counting down.
CTTCTTGAGGCGCTAGGGTGACTTTGAGATCCCTTTCAGGAGGATTTGCTCTATTCGCGAGATTGTCGTTTGCTGCCTTTGCAATGGATTGGCATCCGTGCGAGGTCAATGTCTCGGCGATTCTGGGATCTGTTAAAAAAAAAAACTTCAAGTGGCAATGGCCACGATCAATCCCTGGTGTTGAAGCCCTGGTGTTGAAGCTTCCCTGGTCTGTGCCTAAAATTTTTAAGGGTTTGCCTCCTGCAAGGGACCAGCAACCTTCCTGCTTTCTCCTTTTGAGCATCCTTCGAGTTCGCGATGTCAGGCCAGGGATCCATCGCCGATCGGAGCGCCTCCTTGCCTGAGGAGCCAGCCGGGGAGCGGGAGGCCAGCCGGCAGCAAAGCCTCGACCTGTTGGCGGTCCTCGATAGCGGGGCGGAAGCCTCCTTCGATGGTTTGGTGCAGGCCGCAGCCGCCATCTGCGGCACGCCGATTGCCCTGATCAGCCTGATCGATCACGATCGCCAGTGGTTCAAGGCCAATGTGGGCCTGGAGGGGGTGAGCGAGACCCCCCGAGCCATCTCCTTCTGCACCCACGCCATTGAGCAGCCCGACCTCTTCGTGGTGGAGGACGCCCAGCTCGATCCCCGTTTCGCCAACAATCCCCTGGTCACGGGCGATCCCCACATCCGCTTCTATGCCGGTGCCCCCCTGCACCTGGCCGATGGTGCCGCCGTGGGCACCCTTTGCGTGATCGCCCGTCGGCCGCTGCGGCTCAGTGATCAGCAGCGCCAGGTGCTGCGCCAGCTCGGCCGCAGCGCCGAGCATCTGCTGGAGGGGCGTCGTGCCCTGCTGGCGGAGGCGGAGTTGCGGCAGGAGGCTGAGCGGATCAGTTCCGGCATGCCGATCGGTCTCTACGCCACCGATGGCGCGGGAGCCTGCAGCTTCACCAATCAGCGCTGGCAGGAGATCTTCGGCCTCAGCCTCGAGGAGAGCCTGGGCAGCGGCTGGGCCGACACCATCCATCCGGAGGATCGGGCCGACGTGTTTGCCGAGTGGATCCAGGCGGCGGAGCAAGCGCGGGAATTTCAGATGGGCTTTCGGCTGCTTCGCCGCGACGGCAGTGTGATCAACGTGCATTCCCAGGCCAAGGCCTTGCGGGATCCATCCGGAGCGATCACCGGATTCCTCGGTTTCGTCCAGGACGTGACCACCGAGGTGGCCCTTCGGGCTGAGCTACTGCACCAGGCCAGCCACGACGCCCTCACCCAGCTGCTCAACCGCCGGGCCTTTGACGCCTGCCTTAGCCAATGCCTGAAGCTGCCGGCCCAGCCGGGCCAGCCGGGCCACGCGCTCCTCTACATCGACCTCGACCAATTCAAGATCATCAACGACGCCGCCGGCCATGCCGCCGGCGATCGCCTGCTGGTGCAGGTGGCCCGGCTCCTGGAATCGTTCTGCAGCCCCGAGGCGAGTCTGGCCCGTCTGGGTGGGGATGAGTTCGGCCTGCTCCTGCCCCAGTGCACGGTGGCGGAGGCCGAGGCGATCGCCGGGCGGATCATCCGGGCGCTCGAGGATGTCCGCTATCAGGAGGCGGAACAACGCTTCCGCATCGGGGTGAGCATCGGTGTGGTGCCCCTGGTGGGCCAAGGCTTTGATCCCGATGCTGTGATGCAGGCTGCCGACACCAGCTGTTTCGCGGCCAAGGAGTCGGGCCGCAACCGTTGGCACACCTGGGGGGAAAGCGATGCGGACCTGATCAGCCGCAACCAGGCGATGCGCTGGGTGACCCGGTTGCAGCGGGCCATCGATGACGACCGCCTCGAACTCCATGCCCAGCGGATCGTGCCCCTCAACCCCGCCGATGGCGATGCCCTGCGGGCGGAACTGCTGCTGCGCATCCGCGAGCCGGACGGTGCCCTGGTGCTGCCGGGGGCCTTCCTGCCGCCGGCCGAACGGTTTCAGCTGATCACTCGCCTCGACCAGTGGGTGCTGCAGAAAACGATTGCGTTGCTCGCCGCCCAGGCTTCCCTGGAGGGGATCGACCGGATCAGCCTGAATGTGTCGGGTTTGTCGGTGGTGGATCCGAGCTTTGTGCAGGTGCTGGATGGGGCGCTGGCCGACGCCGGACCCGCCATTAGCCACCGGTTGTGCTTCGAGATCACCGAAACCGCCGCCATCACCAACGTGGCGGCCGCCATGGACTTCATCGCCATCTCCCGTCGCCATGGCTGCACCGTGGCCCTCGATGACTTCGGCTCGGGCATGGCCTCCTTTGGCACCCTCAAGAACCTTTCCGTGACCTACCTGAAGATCGACGGCCAGTTCGTGACGGGCGTGATCGATGACCCCCTCGACGATGTGGCGGTGCGCTGCTTCGTGGAGGTGGCCGAGGTGATCGGTCTGCGCACCGTGGCCGAATTCGTGGAGTCGGAGGCGGTGCTGCAGCGCCTGCGCCAGATCGGCGTGCACTACGCCCAGGGCTATCACCTGCACCGCCCCGAGCCCTTTGCGCAGGTGATGGCCGAGGCGATGGCGAACCGGGCAGCCTGAAGCATCGGATCAGCCCAGTCAGGCCTGCGACGGGCTGGTTAACGTTCGGCTCCTTCCGATTTCAACCGATGGCCGGTTCGCGGTTGAGCGAGACCCGCATGCACGGGGTGAGATGGCTGCTCACCACCGGCTGGCTGCTGATCATCGGCTCGCTGTTCTTCGATCCGTTCACGGCCCGCTTCACCAGTCCGGAGCACCCCTGGAGCCCGCTGCGGCTGCCGGGCACCTGCGTAGCGGTGCAGGGCCGCTGCCTGGTGGAAGCCCCCTATCCCCTGGGTACAACGATCTTTTGGGGTGCCGTGGTGCCGGCGGCGATCTTCATCCTGCTGGTGTTCGGCCATGAGCTCTGGCGGCGGATCTGCCCGCTCTCCTTCCTCTCCCAGATCCCTCGGGCCCTGGGCTGGCAGCGCCAGACGCAGCAGCGCAATCCCAAGAGCGGCGAGATCCGCCGCCAGCTGGCCCGGGTGTCGCCCGATTCCTGGCTGGCCAGGCACTATCCGGCACTCCAGTTCAGCTGGCTGTTTTTGGGCTTGTGTGGCCGCATCCTCTTCTTCAACGCCGATCGTCTGGTGCTAGCGGCCTGGCTGCTGTTCACGATTGCGGCGGCCGTTGCCGTGGGTTGGCTGTATGGCGGCAAGGCCTGGTGCCAGTACTTCTGCCCGATGGCACCCGTGCAGGCGATCTATTCCACGCCGGGCGGCTTGCTGGGCAGTCGCGCCCACATGAGTGACACCCCGATCACCCAGTCGATGTGCCGCACCCTGGATGGCGGCGGCGAGGAGCAGAGCGCCTGCGTCGCCTGCCAGAAGCCCTGCATCGACATCGACGCGGAGCGCATGTATTGGGAACGCCTGCAGAGCCCGGACTTCCGCTTCGAGCGCTACGGCTATGTCGGCCTGGTGGTGGGTTACTTCTTTTACTACTACCTCTACGCCGGCAGCTGGGACTACTACTTCTCCGGCGCCTGGGCACGCCAGAGCGATCAGCTGGCGCAACTGCTCAGCCCGGGGCTGTTTCTGTTCGGCCAGCCGATTCCTCTGCCGCGGCTGGTGGCCGTGCCGCTGGTGCTCGGACTGTTCACCTGGCTCGGCTGGCTGGGCGGGCGGGCCATCGAGGCCTGGATGCGCCGCCGGGCGCGCCGCCAGGGTTCCGAACCGGACAAGATCCTGATCCGTCATCGGGTCTTCCTGGCGGCCACCTTCCTGGTGTTCAACATCTTCTTTCTGTTCGCCGGCCGGCCGCTGTTGCTGCTGACGCCGGCCTGGGTGCAGTACCTGTTCGACATGGCCCTGGTGGCGACGAGCTCCCTCTGGCTGGTGCGCAACTGGCATCGCAGTCCGGCGCTCTACAGCCGTGAGAACCTTTCTGAGCGCTTCCGCAAGCAGCTCGCGAAGCTCGGCCTCAACCTGGGCCACGTCCTGGAGGGCCGCAGCCTCGGCGATCTCAACCCCGACGAGTTGTACGTGCTGGCCAGGGTGCTGCCCGAGTTCGGCAATGACCAGCGGCATGAGGCCTATAAGGGCGTGGTGCGCGATGCCCTGGCCGAGGGCTACGTGAACGTCGCCAGCAGCCTCGACGTTCTGCGGCGGATGCGCCAGGAGCTCGGCATCTCTGACGACGAACACCGTCTCCTGCTCGAGGAACTGGGTGTTGAGGATCCAGCCCTCTTGGATCCGGACCAGCGCCGCAGCTTGGAGGATCAGGTGCGCCTGAGCGGCTACCGTCGCTCGCTCGAGCGGGTGCTGCGGCTGCAACAGCAGCTCGCTGGGGGGGGCACCACGGAGACGGGCCAGGACGGCGGCGCCAGCGGTGAAACAGAGCTCACTGCCCTGGTGCGCCAGTTCTCCATCTCTCCTGCTGAGGAAGCCGAAGCCATCGAGATCCTCGACCCCGTCGCCGGAGCGGCCCACCGCGCCGAGCTGCTTCTCGACAGGCTGGCGCCGCTGCATCGCAGCCTGCAGGCCATGGCCGCTGCAGAACTGCAACACCAGCCGCTGCTCGTGTCCCTGCTGGAGGAGCGGCTGCGCCATCGCGAGGAGCTTTGCCTGGAGGGGATCCTGCGCTCCCTCGCCCTGCTGCCAGCGGGATCGGATCGGGAGCCACTGGTGCAACGGCTGCAGCAACTGGCCCAGGACAGCCTCCAGCCGCTGCTGGACGCACCGCGCTGGCGCGACAGCCTCCCCGCCGATCTGCTGGCCGCGCTGCGGCAACATCCTGCGGCGTCGGAGCCGGCCCTGCCGCAGCCCTCCCGAGCCCAGACCCTGGCGCAGCTGGAACAGCTGGTGGAGGATCCCGAGCCCAGTGTGGCCGCCTCGGCCTTGGTGCTGTTGAGCGACCTCCATCCCCAGCGGGGGAAGGCCTGCAGCGCTCCCCTTCGCGGGCCATCAAGCCCTGTCTGGGTGCGCCACACGGTGGACCAGCTGCTGGCCCTGAGCCCTCCAGCGGCGCTGGCGGATCTGCCGGATCTGGAGAAGCGGGTGGTGCTGGCCACCAGCGACTTCTTCCGGCGCACCTGGGCCGACACCCTCGATCTGCTGGCGGATCAGTCCGAGATCCGTCGCTACGAGCCTGGCGCGGCCATCACCGAGGCGGGCGACACCTGCCGGGAGCTGCTGTTGCTGATCGAGGGGGCCGCCCGGGTCGAGCAGCGTGGCGACGAAGGCCTGCGGGTCACCCGGATGCAGCCCGGCCAGGTGCTGGATGAACTGGAGGTGCTCAGCCACGGCACCACCGAGAACACGATCGTGGCGGAGACCAGCGGCACCCGCGTTCTGGCTGTGCCGGTCGACTGCTTCGACACCACGCTGGAGCGAGATCCCGACTTCGCCCGCCGCGTCCTGGCCCTGGAAACACGTCAGCTGCAACGGATCACACGCCATTCCGCCATCTCCGCCGCCTGAGGACCGTTGCCATGCACGAACTGGCCCTGATGGAGAGCGTGGCTGAGCTGGCCCTGAAGGAGGCACGGCAGCGGGGCGCCGAGGCGATCTCCGCCATTCACCTGCGGATCGGCAGCCTGGCGGGGGTGGAGCCCGAGGCCCTGCGCTTCGCCGCCCAAGTGGTGCTGCGGGGCGGGCTGGCGGATGGGGCCCGTTTCACGATCGAGCTGGTGCCGGCCCGCGCTTGGTGCGCGCCCTGCGGCGAGCTGTTCGCCCTGGAGGCCGGCCTTGGCCTCTGCCCCTGCTGCGGCGCAGCCAGCGCTGACCTGCGCCAGGGCCGCGAGCTGGAGCTGGCGAGCCTGGAGCTGCGGTTTCCCACCCCAGAGGAGCACGGCGGCACTGGGCCGGTCCCGAGCCAGAACACGGTCAAGCAATGATGCAGCACATCTGACTAAAAATTGGAGCACAAGAAGCGCGCCGTAAAACCGATTAGTGCTTAAAACAAAAAGGGTCATTTTCCATTGACTTGTGATCGATCTGGCCGGCATCTATCTGAGAAGGGTAACGATTGCCGCAATGGCGGCATGCTGCCTCACATCAGTGGCAATCTCGACGCCAAATCCTGTCCATGCGGCGACACTTCTCAACGGACTCGGCGGCGCTACTGGCTATGGAGAAGGGGAGCTAGCCAGCAATGATGACCAGTCAACCGGTGACCTCCCCCTGCCATTTCCGATCAACTTTTTTGGTAAGGTTTACAACAATTTCTACGTCAATAATAATGGCAGCATCTCCTTTGGTTCCCCGGTAAGCGAATTCACGCCATCCGCATTTCCTGGTGCACCCGCCCCGATTGTTGCACCCTACTGGGCGGACGTTGACACCACCAATCAACCGGGTGGTGCCCTCACCGCTTTTGCCTGGAGCAGAAGGGTGCGAATGAGAGTCAGAAATCGCTGCCTGCCCATAGCACCTGCAGGATGAAGCAGAAGCCAGCATCGATCCACTCTGATGTGTCTGGACTGCACCTGTGGCGGCAGCGATCGGCAGCGGACCCCGCTCCACCGGCCCCCCGTGGCCGCGGAGAATCCCACGCTGATCGCACCCACGATCTTGGAGCCGCTCGGCCTGCGGTTGCTGGCCCACAACGACCGGCAGGCCGAGGTCAACCGCCGCCATTTCGACGCCGCCGGGGTGAGGGTGGTGAACATCCTCTCCTCGCCTGGCTCCGGTAAGACCGCCCTGCTGGAGGCCCTGGCCCGCCACGGCGCCGCCAGCTCCCTGGCCCTGGCGGCCCTGGTGGGGGATCTGGCCACCGACCACGATGCTGCCCGCCTGCGGGCCGCCGGTCTGGAGGCGGTGGCGATCACCACCGGTCAGGCCTGCCACCTGGATGCGGCGATGGTGGCCCGCGGCGTCGAGGCGCTCGAGGTCGGCGGCCGCCTCTTGGCCGCCCTCGATCTGCTGTTGATCGAGAACGTGGGCAATCTGGTCTGTCCGGCCGCCTACGACCTCGGCGAACACCGGCGGCTGGTGCTGCTGGCGGTGGGCGAAGGGGAGGACAAGCCGCTCAAGTACCCCGCCACCTTCCGTAGCGCCGACGTGGTGGTGATCAGCAAGACCGACCTGGCAGCGGCGGTGGGCTTCGAGCGGGAGCGGGCCCTGGCCCATCTGGGCGCCGTGGCGCCCGGGGCCGCGGTGGTGGAGGTGTCGTCCCGCAGCGGCGCCGGCCTCGACGACCTGCTGGCCCTGCTGCGCTGATGGGGCCGGGGTCGGGTCCGTTGCCTGCTGCGGGGGGACCCTCTGTTGCGGCTGAGGGGGAGAGGGCCCGCCTGCGCCTCGACTGCCGGGGAGTGGTGCAGGGCGTCGGCTTTCGGCCCGCCGTGCATCGCCTGGCCAGCCGTCTGGGCCTGGGAGGAAGCCTCCACAACGGTCCGGAGGGTGTGCGGCTCGATCTTGTCGGCCGCCGGGCGGATCTGGAGTGTTTCCTGGCCTCGCTCGCCGATGCCCTGCCGCCGGCCGCTCGGTTGGAGCGTCTGGAGCCGCAATGGTCCGAAAGCGATGCCGAGGTTGCCGCTGGGTTCAGCCCGCCAGGGCCGCCAGCGCAGCCTGCCGCCTCGTCCCAGCCGCCGCCGCGGCTCGCAGTCCCCCGGCCGGCTGAATCGGATTCTCGCCTGGCGGGTCTTCCCAGGGAGCCATCGGGCTCTCGATGCTCGTTCGCCGCCCCTGCCGTGGCCCCTGATGTGGCCGCCGCTCCCCGGCTCACGATCAGCGCCGAACCCGCCGCCGCCGCGGCGCCGCTCGGCATCGGCCTGGTGGCCCGCAGCCTGGTGGCCGATCGGGCCCCCTGCCCGGCCTGCCGCCGTGAACTCGACGATCCCTGCAGCCGCCGCTTCGGCGACCCCTTCCTCTCCTGCTGCGACTGCGGTCCCCGCTACACGATCGCCACCGCCGAACCCTGGCGCCGCGCCCACACCACCCTGGCGGCCTTCGTGCCCTGCCCGGTCTGCGCGGCGGAGTTCGCCGATCCCGCCGATCGCCGCTTCCACGCCGAAACGATCAGCTGCCCGGCCTGCGGGCCGCGGCTCTCCCTGGTGGCTGGCGCTGATCCAGCGGGGCCTGGGGCTGGGGCAGCCTGGCCGGAACTGGAACCGATGCCGAAGCCGGAATCGGAAGCGCAGCCGGACACGGCGTCAAGGCCGATGTTGTGGCCGGAGTCGATGCTGCTGCCGAAATCGCAATCGAAATCGATGGCGTTGTCATCGGCGGCCGACACCGGCGGCCCGGCTGAATCCCCGGCGGCCCGCAGCGCCCGGCTGATCGCGGCAGCGGCGGAGTTGCTGGCGGCGGGGCGGATCCTGGCGCTGCAGGGGGTGGGCGGCTTCCAGCTGCTGGTGGATGCCAGCAACCGGGCGGCGGTGGCCCGGTTGCGGCGGCGCAAGCGGCGGCCGGCGCGGCCCTTCGCCCTGCTGGTGGCCGATCCGGCCTGGCTGGATCCCCACGGGCAACTGGACCCGGCGGCCCTGGAGCTGCTCCAGTCGCCCGCCGCACCGATCGTGCTGCTGCCGCGCCGCAGCTGGGTGGGGGGCGCGCCCGCCGGCTCCCTCGTCCATCCGGGCTCCCCTTCGGCCGTGCCCTACCCCGCCGATCCCCAGTCCGCTGATCCCAACCCCCTCGGTCTGCCCCAAACGGAACGCTGGCCGGATCCCTTCCCCGGCGTCGCACCGGGCAGTGCGCAGCTCGGGGTGATGCTGCCGGCTTCGCCGCTGCATCTGCTGCTGGTCCGCCGCTTTGGGCGAGCGCTGGTGTGCACCAGTGGCAACCGCAGCGGCGAACCACTCTGCACCGATCCCGCCGAGGCACGCGAACGGCTCGCCGGCATCGCCGATGCCTTCCTGATCCACGACCGTCCGATCGCCCGACCCCTGGATGACTCGGTGGCCCAGCTGATTGAAGGCCGGCCGGCCCTGCTGCGGCGGGCCCGCGGCTATGCCCCGGAACCACTGGTGCTGCCCGCTTCTTCCCCGAATGCCGCCCCCGCCGCCGTGCTGGCCCTCGGCGGCGATCTCAAGGCCGCCCCCGCGCTCGCCTTGGGCGCCAGGGTGTGGTTGGCCCCCCACCTGGGCGATCTAGGGGAGCGGCGCAGCTTCGAGCGTTTCCGCACCGGCATCGCCGAACTGCATGCCCGCTACGGCGACCAGCTGGAGCGGATCGCGATCGATCGACACCCGGATTATCTCTCCCACCAAATCGGCGTGGCGCTGGCACTTCCCCCACTAGCGCTAGCCCCCTTGGCGGTGCCCCGCTTGCTGCCCAGCTTGACGCTGCAGGTCGTCCAGCACCATGCCGCCCATGCCTTGGCCGTGGTGGCGGAGCAGGGCCTGGAGCCGCCCCTGCTGGCCTTTTGCGCCGATGGCCTGGGCTACGGCGAGGATCCCGTCGCCGTTGCCAGACCTTTCGATGGTGTTCACACGGGTTGCTCACCGCCCCTTTGGGGAGGGGAACTACTGGCGATCGGCCCCGATCGGATCGAGCGCCTCGCTTGTCTCCGGCCTCTGCCCCTACCGGGGGGGGACCGGGCGGCGCGGGAGCCACGCCGGGTGGCCCTAGGACTGCTGGCCGCCGCCGGGCCCCGGGCCCTGGAGCACCCGGGTGCGGCCCGCTGCCGCCGGGCCTTCCGCGCCGCCGAATGGGAGCTGCTGGTGGCGATGGTGGAGTGGGGCGTGAACTGTCCCTGGAGCTCCAGCCTGGGCCGCCTGTTCGACGGGGTGGCCTCCCTGCTGGGGCTATGCCAACGCACGAGCTACGAGGGGGAGGCGGGCCTGCGGCTGCAGGGGCTGGCGACCTTGGGGGCGGCAGGGCCTCTGATCAATTCGGGCCTGAGTTGGCGACAGATCTTCCGCCAGCCCCAGGCCGGCTCCGCACCTCGGGGGGATGGCAAGTGGGGTGCGGGCAGCTGCTCCGATCCCTGCGCTTCGGCTACCGATCCGTTTCCCCAGGTCCCGGCCCCGGCGGGCGATGGCAGCTCTCTCCCCCTGGGCTGGCTCGACTGGCAACCGCTCCTGGAGGCCTTGTTAGACGATCGGGCCGCCGGGGAAGCTCCTTCCCGTTGTGCGCTCCGCTTTCACCAGGCGGTGGCGGAGGGTGTGGCGGATCTGATCAGCAGCGCCGCCCGCCTTCGCGGCTGCCGCACGGTGGTGCTGGCGGGCGGCTGCTTCCAGAACGCCCTGCTGCTGGAGGATCTCATCGCCCGGTTGCGCCGCCGTGGCCTGGAACCCCATAGCGCCCGGGCCGTGCCCGGCAACGACGGCGGCCTGGCCCTGGGGCAAGTGTGGGCCTGCCGGCACCGCTTGACACCGTGGGCTGAAGGCGCCGCTTCCCCGCATTCGCCCACCAGCTGAGGCGAGGTCGTGGATCTTTGCGGGCCGTGATCCTCCGTGTTGCCCCTGTCGGTCGCGGCCGCTCCGGAGCGGATGCGCCGCGCCATCCCCGCGCCTGCGGCGGCGTGGCCAACGGTCCGTTGAAAGCCGCGTAGAACCGCCCCAAACCCTGAGCAGCGGGCGGTCACCATGTGCCTGGCGGTTCCCGGCCGGATCGTGGCGATCGCCGCGGGCCTGAATGCCGCAGGGATGGCTGCGGTGGAGCGTCCTGCCCCCGACTCCCCTGCCGATGCCGACCTCTGGCGCATGGCCACGGTGGACTTCGGCGGCGTGCGCCAGCCCGTGAGCTTGGCCTGCCTGCCCGAGGCCCGCCTCGGTGATCTGGTGCTGGTGCATGTGGGCCTGGCGATCTGCCGGGTCGAGGAGTCGCTGTTGGAGCTCCCACTGGACCTGATCACGGAGCCGATCGCGCCGCGGCTCTTGCAGACGAGGCCGGATCAGCCGGAGGCTGCAACCCTGGGCTCTACCGCCACTCGCCTGACCCCCCGACCCCGTCCTCCAGCCGTCGCCGCTTCCGACCACGGTGTTGGTCAGGGACGACCGGAGGGAGGGGAATCCATGAGCCTTGACGCCGCCTCCCCCGATCCCCTCTCCCAGCCGTCGCCGCTAGCGAGGACGGTGCCGGTCAGAGCTGATCGGTGGGAGCACCAACCATGACCTCGTTCGCCGCCATGGTCCAGGCCGTTGCGCCGCCAGCATCGGAGAGGCTGCCGGAGCCTGCGCCGGTCTGCATCGACGGCAACGAGGCGGTGGCCCGGGTGGCCTACCGCCTCAGCGAGGTGATCGCCCTGTATCCGATCACGCCCGCCACGCCGATGGGGGAATGGGCCGACGGCTGGAGCGCGGCGGGACGTCCCAACCTCTGGGGCGCCGTGCCGAGCGTGGTGGAGTTGCAGAGCGAGGCTGGCGCGGCGGGGGCGGTGCATGGCGCCCTCCAGGCCGGGGCGCTCACCACCACCTTCACCGCCTCCCAGGGGCTGCTGCTGATGCTCCCCAACCTGTTCCGCTGGGCGGGGGAGCGGCTGCCGGTGGTGGTGCAGGTGGCGGGCCGGGCCCTGGCGGCCCAGGGCCTCTCGATCTTCGGCGACCACGGCGATGTGATGGCCTGCCGCGCCGCTGGCTGCGCGGTGCTCGTTTCGGCTTCGGTGCAGGAGGCGGGCGACTTCGCCGCCATCGCCATGGCCCTGGCCCTGCAGGCGCGCTTGCCGCTGCTGCATCTGTTCGATGGCTTCCGCACCTCCCATGAAATCCAGAAGGTGTTGCCGCTCTCCGATGCCCTGCTGGAGGCGCTGATCCCCCCGGAGGCGATTGAGGGCCACCGGGGGCGGGCCCTCAACCCCAGCCGACCGGCGCTGCGCGGCACCACCCAGAACCCGGATGTGTATTTCCAGGGCCGCGAAACGGTGAATGGGGCCTATGAGGCCCTTCCGGATCTGCTGATGGCGGCGATGGAGCGCTTTGCGTCGCTCACGGGTCGCCGTTACTGCCCCTACGACTACATCGGCCCCGCCGATGCGGAGCGGTTGGTGGTGCTGATGGGATCGGCCTGCGAGACCGCTGAGGCCACCGCCGCCTGGCTGCAGGCCCGCGGCGAGCGCGTGGGGGTGCTGAGGGTGCGGCTGTTCCGGCCCCTGGCGGCGGCGCTGCTGGTGGAGGCCCTGCCGGCCGGCCTGCGGGCGATTGCGGTGTTGGAGCGCTGCAAGGAACCGGGCGCGCCGGGGGAACCCCTCTACCTCGACGTGGTGGCGGCCCTGGCAGAGGAATGGGAGCGCCATCACGACGGACCGGCGCCGCGGGTGGTGGGCGGTCGCTATGGGCTGGGCTCCAAGGAGTTCACGCCCGCCATGGCCCGGTCGGTGTTCGACCATCTCAGGGCGGTGGCTGCTGCGACCCCCGGCTCGCCGCCGCCCCTGAACCATTTCACCGTGGGCATCCACGACGACCTGGGCCATCGCTCCCTGCCGCTGGATCCAGATTTCGTGCTGGAGGGCGCTGGAGAGGGGGGCGCACCGCAAAGAGTCTCTGCAGGGGAGGCTCCACGCGCCACGGCCGCGATCAGCGCGGCCACCGCAACGGCAACCTCGGCTTCGGCGACATTCCCGGGATCCGAGGTATCCCTTCGATCCGGGGTAACCGCGCGCTCTGCAGGACCCGCGACCCCCACATCCGCTTCCGCGTCACCATGCTTCGCCTCTACGGCCGAGGACCAGGCGCTGTGGCAACCCGCCGCGGGCGAGGTGCGGGCGGTGCTGCACGGCCTCGGCAGCGACGGCACGGTGGGCGCCAGCAAGGCCACGATCCGCATCGTTGGCGAGGGCACGCCGCTGTTCGTGCAGGGTTACTTCGTGTACGACTCGAAGAAAGCGGGTTCGGTCACGGTGTCGCACCTGCGTATTGGGCCCCGGCCGATCCGGGCGCCGTACCGGATCCAGCGCCCCACCCTGGTGGCCGTGCACCACTGGGATGTCCTGGTGCGCCTTGATCCCCTGGCCGGCCTGGAGAGCGGCGGCATCCTGCTGCTCAACAGCCCCTGGGATCCGGCCGAAACCTGGCAAAGGCTGCCGGCCCACCAGCGCGCGCGGATCCGGCAGCTCGAGCTGCGCCTCTGGCAGATCGATGCGGCGCGGCTGGCCCGCGAGGCCGGCATGGCTGGCCGGATCAACACCGTGATGCAGGTGGCCTTCTTCGCGGTGAGCGGTGTGCTGCCGCGGCGGGAGGCCCTGGCGGCGATCACCGCCTCCATCCACCACGACTACGGCCGCCAGGGCGAGGCGGTGGTGGCCATGAACCTGCGGGCCGTCGAGGCCAGCCTCGATCAGCTCCAGCCACTCGATTGGCGATGCCTTGTTGAAGGGGGTGCCGCCTCGGAGTTCGGAGCCCCGGCCGGATCCGGGGCCAGCCATGCACCCACTGACACACCCAACGCCGCGCTCGCGGTCGCCCGCGCCTTGGCGCTCGAGGATGAATCTGGCGATGCGCACGGCATGGCGCCTGGCCTCTCCTCCGCTCCAGCGCCCGAGCTGACGCCCGCGAACGCCTGCGCCATCGCGGGCGGCACCTCCAGCACCCCCGCCATCGCCCCCGACCACTTAGCCGGCGCCCCCCCCTTCGTGCGCGAGGTGATCGGCCCGCTGTTGGCGGGCCGCGGCGATGAGCTGCCGGTGAGCGCCATGCCCTGTGATGGCACCTGGCCCACGGGCACCAGCCGCTGGGAGAAGCGCGCCATCGCCGCGGCGGTGCCCCAGTGGCAGAGCGACCTCTGCGTGCAATGCGGCCAGTGCGTGATGGTGTGTCCCCACGCGGCGATCCGCGCCAAGGTGGCGCTCCCTGAGGCGCTGACGACGGCCCCAGCGGATTTCCAGAGCGTCCCGGCTCGCGATCCAGCCTTTGCCGGCCAGCAGTTCACGATCCAGGTGGCCCCGGAGGACTGCACCGGCTGCAAGCTCTGCGTGGAGGTCTGCCCGTCCCGGGACCGGCAGCAACCGAAACGCCGGGCCCTGGTGATGGCCCCCTTGGAACCCCTCCTCGAGGTGGGACGCCAGCACTGGGATTTTTTTCTGAGCCTGCCGGAGGTGCCCCGCGCCGCCTTGAACCTCCACAAGGTGGGGCAGCAGCAACTGCAGCAGCCCCTGTTCGAGTTCTCCGGTGCCTGCGCCGGCTGCGGCGAAACCCCCTACCTCAAGCTGGCCAGCCAGCTGTTCGGCGACCGGATGGTGGTGGCCAACGCCACCGGCTGCAGCTCGATCTATGGCGGCAACCTGCCCACCACCCCCTGGAGCACGAACGCCGCCGGCCGCGGACCGGCTTGGTGCAATTCGCTGTTCGAGGACAACGCCGAGTTCGGCTTCGGGCTGCGGGTGGCGCTGGACCAGCAGCGGGAGATGGCGGTGGACCTGCTGCGGCAGCTGGCGGGGCTGGATTCAGACACTCGCCCCGCTTCGCCAGCGTCTGGATCCGGCGCTGCCGGCGGATCGATGGCGAACGATGCCTCTGCAACAGCCGGAGGCTCTGGAGCGGCCGGCGGATCCAGGCTGGCCGGTGTTCCTGGAGCGATCGGTGATTCGGAGCGACCTGGCGACTCCGGAGCGCCTGCTGGCATGCCCGTTGGAGAGCCATCGGTAGCGCCTGGCATGGCGTCGGCGATCCTCGCGGCGTTCGATCCACAGAGCGATGAGCCCGCCATCCACGCCCAGCGCGAGCGGGTGGAGGCGCTGAAGCGTCAGCTGCACACCCAGCTGGAATCTCTGCCCGCCGAGGGCCGCGCCGCCCTCCCCGCCGCCCGCCTCCTGGCGATCGCCGACAGCCTGGTGAAGACCAGCGTTTGGTTGGTGGGTGGCGATGGCTGGGCCTACGACATCGGCTTCGGCGGCCTCGACCACGTGCTGGCTTCGGGCCGCGATGTGAATGCCCTGGTGCTCGACACCGAGGTGTACTCCAACACCGGCGGCCAGGCCTCCAAGGCCACGCCGCTCGGAGCGGTGGCCAAGTTCGCCGCCGGCGGCAAGGCGTCCGCCAAGAAGGACCTGGGCCTGATGGCGATCACCTACGGCACGGTGTATGTGGCCAGCGTGGCGATGGGCGCCCGCGATGAGCACACCATCCGCGCCTTCCTGGAGGCCGAGAGCTATGCCGGCCCATCGTTGATCCTGGCCTACTCCCACTGCATCGCCCACGGCATCGCCATGGAGCGGGGTATGGAGCAGCAGCACCTGGCGGTGGCCTCCGGCCGTTGGCCCCTCTACCGCCACGACCCCCGCCGCAGCGAGCGGGGCGAGAACCCCCTGCAGCTCGACAGCCCGGCCCCCACCATCCCCCTGGCCGAGGCGATGGCCAGCGAGCGGCGCTTCCGGCTGCTGGCCTCCACCCAGCCGGAGCGCTCCCGCGAGCTGGCGCGCCAGGCCCAGGCCGCCGTGGATCGCCGCTGGGCCCTGCTGCAGAAGCTGGCGGGGCGGGGCTGAGGGGGTTCAGGCCCCCCCTCCAACGCCCCCGCCAAACCTCCCCACAATCCAACTAGACCCGCCGCTGGCCCCATGCCCCCCAACCTCGCCACTTCCTGGTTGGGTTTGCCGCTGCGCAACCCGTTGGTGGTGGGGGCCGCCGCGCCATTGAGCGGCGATGCGGATCAGCTGGAGGCGCTCGAGCAGGCCGGGGCTGCGGCGATCGTGCTGCATTCCCTGTTCGAGGAGCAGATCGAACGCGACCAACTCGATCAGCACCAGCTGGGCCTGGCCGGCAGCGAAAGCCATGCCGAGGCCCTCGGCTATCTGCCCAGCGGCGCGTTGTGCCATGACGGCGCCGATCCCTATTTACGCCTGATTGAGCGCGGCCGCGCCCGGCTCACCATCCCCCTGGTGGCCAGCCTCAATGGCTTCCATGCCGGCAGCTGGGTGCGCTTCGCCCGCCGGCTGGAGGGCGCCGGCGCCGAGGCCCTCGAGCTCAACATCTATGCCATTCCCACCGATCCGCAGCGCAGCAGCGTTGAAATTGAGGATGAGCTGGTGGCGATCGTGGCCGAGGTGCGTGCTGCCGTGGCCCTGCCCCTGGCCGTGAAGCTGGGCCCCTATTACACCAACCTCACCGCCCTGGCGTCACGGCTGGCCGGAGCCGGCGCCGATGGCCTCACGTTGTTCAACCGCTTCTACCAGCCCGATCTCGACATCGAAGCCCTGGCGATCCGCCCCAACCTGCTGCTCTCCACCCCCCACGACCTGCGCCTGCCGCTGCGCTGGATCGCCCTGCTCCACGGCCGCCTCCCCCTCGATCTGGCCGCCAGCGGTGGCGTGCACCGCGGCACCGATGTGGTGCGGCTGCTGATGGCCGGCGCCGGGGCCACCCAGGTGGTGGGCGCCTTGCTGCGCCATGGCCCCCAGCGGTTGGCGGGCCTGGTGGAGGAGCTCTCCTTTTGGCTCGCCGAGCACGGCTACGCCTCGGTGCAGGAGCTGATCGGCTGCCTCGACCAGCGCAACTGCTCCGATCCCGCCGCCTACGAACGGGCCCAATACATCAAGGCGTTGCACACCTACACCCTCGCCGAGGCGATCAGCGCAGCGGGGCCTTGATGAGGGAGGCTCAGGCCTGCTGCGTGGCTTCGCTGGCGGCCTGTTCGGACTCCAGAAGGTCCTCGGCCAGGATCAGCAGTGACATGCCCATCAAGGCCAGAGCCATGCCCTGCTGCGATTCACCGGCCAGCTCCACGGTGCGGGAGGCCTGCAGGTGTTGGGGCCAGCTGAGCCGCATCTCCGAACCAGAAGCAACACTGATCAGGATGTTGGAAAATGCTGATGATCGCGACCCTATTCGCATTTCGCAACATGGGCGGCTCCGAGCGGCTGAGCCGCGCCATCGACGCCACCGCTGATCCCGCCGAGCTGCGCCTGCTTGCCAAGCAGCTCCTGCAGGCCTGGCACACCCAGAAGGCTGCCACCCACTGGCTGATCCGCCAGCAGGTGGAGCTCCCCTTCGCAGCCGATCCCCGCCCCTGATTCAGGCCGCTGCGCTGCTCCTTCCCTCACGGCACATCACGGCACTGGCGTGATCCTCAGCTCCCGGAAGCCTTCGCTCTCCTTGGGCCGTTTGCCGCAGTCCGCCTCGCTCCCATCCAGCTTGCCGTCGTCGCTGAGCACCACCAGGCTGTTGCCATCGATCACCAGGGCCTCCGGGTTGAAGGCCCTCCCCCCCACCGGGGGAAAGCTGCGCAGCCTGACGGCCGGGCTCTCGAACTGGCCGCTCCAGCGGTAGAGCGCCGAAGGGGTGGCGGTTCCCTTCCGCCTCTCGGCCGGCCCCGCCACGATCAGCAGGCTGCCGTTCACCAGCTCCAGGCTGCGGATGCCGAGCCCGCCTAGATCCAGCAGCACCGGATCGCCGAAGCGGGCCTTCTCCCCGGCCAGCACGGCGTTGGGGTTGGTGAGTGGGGCCAGTAGGGCCTTCTTCTCCGGCAGCGGATTGCGGAAACCGATCATCAGAGACCCGTTGGGGGTGGCCGCCAGCCCTTCGATGTTCAGTCCTCCAGGGGCCTTGGCGGGACGCCGGGTCGCGGCCTCCAGGTCGAAGCGGCCGTAGCGGGGATCGGCGGCCAGGTCTTCGATCAGGGTGGTGTAGGGCCGCCCCACCGGTTCCACGGTGACGGCCAGGCTCTTGCCGTCGTCTGCGGCCCTCAGTCCCAGGTTGGTGGCGAACAGGCGCCGGTGGTTGGGGCGGGGTTCCCCCTTCGCTTTGTTCCCCGGACCCTCGGCATCGGCCGCGCCGTGGGAGCCGATCCAGTACACCAACGGCCCGATCCTGGCCGAGGCCTCCAGGTCCAGCTCCGGGTGGCCGTCCTCCACCGGGGCCACGGCCCGCGCTGGAATCTCTCCCTGGCCCACCGCCGGCCCTGCCTGGCCGCTGCGGTAAAGCTGCAGCCTCACCGGCGGTTTCGCCTCGTCGTCGCCCACCACCCATAAGCCCGGGCCGACGCTGATGGCCGTGGAGGCATCGCAGGGGCCGCTGTGCTGCACCACCGGCAGCCCCCCCTGCAGCCCCCCCGCCGGCTCCGCCGGGGGTTTCGGCGCGGCCAGGGCGGCGTGGGGCAGGCCCGCCACCATCAGGAGTGGTAGGAGGGCCATCAGGGCCCGGCCAGCGGGGAAGCGGTCCCAAGCGCGCCGTGCTCCGGCCGGCATCGCCGCGGCGGCGGATGGGGGAGTGGAGGCGCTGCTGCGGCCGGGAGCGTTCATGGAGGCGGTGAAGCGGAACACCCCGCAGGATGGCGCCCCCGGCAAGGTCCGTCGTCCGCCTCGGCCCGGCCGCTCCGCCGGACCCAACCAGCACCGGCATCGGCGCCCCATTCCGCTGCGTTCAGGGCCGCGCCGCGCCGCGGTCCGCCGCAGCCGGCGCGCCAGTCACCTGGGAAGTTCCCAGCATGAACCTCTGAGCGCCCCGTTCCCTTCTGCCCCCCTCCGCTCCCCCCCCGGGGGCCGTTCCCCCCGGCCTGGCCGCTGAGCTGGCGGCCACGGCCGCCGAACTGGCCGCCTGCACCACCCGTCCCTGGACCCTCATGGAGGTGTGCGGTGGCCAGACCCACGCGATCCTCCGCTGGGGGCTCATCCAGCTCCTGCCGCCGGGACTGCGGCTGATCCACGGACCGGGCTGTCCGGTGTGCGTCACCCCCGCTGCCACGATCGACGCCGCCCTGGCCCTGGCCCGGCGCCCCGGGGTGATCCTCTGCTCCTACGGCGACATGTTGCGGGTGCCGGGCAGCACGGCCACCAGCCTGCTCGCCCTGCGGGCCGAGGGAGCCGATGTGCGCCTGCTCACCTCCCCGCTCCAGGCCCTGGCCATCGCCCGCGCCCATCCCCACCGCGAGGTGGTGTTCTTCGCCGTGGGCTTTGAGACCACCGCCCCCGCCACGGCCCTGTTGGCCCGTTGTGTCCGGGCCGAGGGCCTCGCCAACCTCTCCCTGCTCACGGCCCATGTGCGGGTAGCGCCCGCCATGGAGGCGCTTCTCCAGCCCGCCGACCCCTCGCCAGCTCCACAGGGCTCCACCTGCGTTGAAGCCTGCGCCCCCGCCTCCGCTAGCTCCGTGCAGGGATTCCTGGCGGCGGGCCATGTGTGCGGCGTAATCGGCACCGCCGAACTCCAGGAGCTGGTGGAGCGCCGCTCGCTGCCGGTGGTGGTGAGCGGTTTCGGGCCCCTGGAGCTGATGCGGGCGATCCTGGCCTGCGTGCGGCTCCTGGAGGCCGCGACACCGCGGTTGCTGAATGCCTACGGCCCCGTCGTGCGGCCAGAGGGCAATCCGGCGGCCCGGGCCCTGCTGGAGGAGGTGTTCGAGGTGGTCGACCAACCCTGGCGGGGCCTCGGGCTGATC